>CAYXIX010000008.1:18462-29463 GCA_964465405.1 uncultured Parabacteroides sp.
TTTTTTCGGCATTTTCTTTTGTCAATCGCTGAATATCATTTATTTTTGTGTCAATTCTCAAGCAAACTTAATTTTTCATACTTATGCAGAACAGACGTGATTTTTTAAAACGAGCCTCTTTATTGCTCGCAGGTGGCATGGTAATGCCTCAGTTGTTATCCTCGTGTGCAGGCGGCAGCGGTGCAGCTTCGTCTAAAAACATCGGCCTTCAACTCTACTCCTTAAGAGATTTGGTAAAGGAAGAAGGAATCCAGAAAGTGTTGGAGGTCGCAGCTAAGATGGGTTATAAGAATTTGGAAACAGCCAGCTATGATAACGGAAAGATTTATGGCGTGGCTCCCTCCGAATTTAAAAAGATGGTAAACGATTTGGGCATGAAGTGCACGAGCGCCCATTTAGGACAAGCCTTCACGAAAGAAAAGGAAGCCGAAGTGATGGCTTGGTGGGATAAAGCGATCGAAGCACACAATGAATTAGGCGTCAAATACATGGTGCAACCTTGGATGCCGGTCAATGACCAGACAACATTGGACGACCTGAAGATGTATTGTGATTATTTCAACACGGTCGGGTATAAGGCTGCCGCTGCCAGCATCGCCTTCGGATATCATAACCATAACTTTGAATTCCGGAAAATTGACGACCAACTGATTTATGATTTCTTGCTGGACAATGTAAGTCCGAATCATGTTTTCTTCCAAATGGATGTCTATTGGGTACAAGTAGGCGGTGGCGATCCTGTCGCTTATCTGAAAAACCGTCCGAGTCAATTCAAAACCATTCATATCAAGGATGAGAAAGAAATCGGCGCCAGTGGTCAAATGGACTTCAAGCCTATTTTCGACCAAATGTATGCCAATAACATCAAAGACTGGTATGTCGAAGTGGAACAATATACTAACAACGACCCGGTTGCCAGCGTCCAACAAAGTTATGATTATTTGAACAACGCTGATTATGTAAAATAAACATAAACCGATATGTGCGAAGAGGGGCTGTCCGTCCGGATAGCCCCTCTTTTTCTTGATTATCCGCTCGCTTGAGAATCCCGATTCTTCTTTGCAAAATGAGAAGGGCTGACTCCAAACTGCTTGCTAAAAGCAGACCAGAAGTAGGATTGGGAGCTAAATCCGGTTGCATCCGAGATTTCATAGATTTTCATATTGCCTTGTAACAATAACTCGGCTGCTTTTTTCAGCCGGCTTATTTTAATTAACTCATTCGGGGTTAAATCCGATATGGCACGTATTTTCCGATAGAGCGTAGGCCGGCTCAGATGCATCAAATCCGCAATCATGCCAACGTCCAACGCCGGGTCGCTCATATGCTCGTTGATGATTTCATTCAACTTTTCCAGAAAATTTTCATCTGCTTTGGTATAGGCCATTGATTTCAGGCTGGCAATAGGAGAGGTAGAGTAAAACTTACGCATATGTTCCCGGTTCGCAATCAAATTAGAAATTTGTGCCATCAATAAATGCGTGGAAAAAGGTTTCTCCAAATAAGCGTCGGCTCCTAATTCCAATCCTTCAAGACGTGCTTGCATAGTACTCTTGGCAGTCAGCAAAATAATAGGTATATGGCTGAATTCAAGATCGTTTTTTACCGCTTTAAGAAGTGCGAATCCATCCATCACCGGCATCATGACATCACTGATGATAAGCTGGAAACTCTTCCGTTTCAGCAGATTGACAGCTTCGGCGCCATTGCCGGCTACTTGGACATTATAAGAAATGTTGATTTCTTCTGCAATGAAAGCGGCCATTTCCGGATTGTCTTCGACAACCAGAACATTCGGACGCGATTCGTCGTAAACGAATTCCCTCTTCATCTGCTCGTTTTCAACCATTGTTTCTTCTTCCGGTTGCCGGATAGACTCCGGCTGTTGGATAGGCAATGTCAGACGGAAAATAGTTAAATTCGGATTATCGACCAACTCCAGCGTGCCGTGATGCATTTCCGCCAATGAACGTGCCAAGGGTAATCCCAGTCCTGTTCCCGGCTTGTTCCCGGTGTTTTCATCCAACCGGTAGAAGGGTTCGAATATTTTTTCTCGGGCTTCAGCCGGAACCGGCAATCCGTCATTGGCAAAGTCAATTGAAAAGGTTTCATAATCTGTTGACAGTTGCATGCGGATAAGTATGCTGCCAGCTGCATATTTAATCGCATTGGAAAGCAAATTACTGAATATCTTGGTTACAGCCTCTTTATCTACAAACACATATAGTTCCTGCACCGGAAGGTCTGCATTTAATAACAAATGATTAGCTGTGGCCGACTCTTGAAAACGACGTGTCGTTTCAGTCAGCAGACTAATAATTTCTGTCCGGACAAAACTGAGGCGATATCCTTCAATTTCTGTTTTTCGAAAATCCAACAATTGATTAACCAGTGATAGAAGGCGAGAAACATTTTTATCCATCAATACCAATGATTTATTTTCTTTTTCGCCCACGTTCTTTGACCTCAAAAGTCGTTCGAGCGGATTCTTGATAAGCGTAAGCGGCGTTCGGATTTCATGGGCAATATTAATGAAAAAGTCAATCTTTGCTTGATAAAGTTCTTTTTCTTTCTGGTCCTCAAACAACCGCATTTTATAGGCCATAGACCGCTTGGTCTTCCGCCGCCAAGACCAAAACACACTTCCTATCATGAGCAAAACAACAAACAGGTAAATCGCATAAGCTATTTGAGAAGCCCACCAAGGTGGCAAGATAGTGATATACAAACATGTCGGCATGTTACTCCATATGTTGGAAAAATTTGCTGCACAAACTTCAAAAGTATAATCACCAGGATGCAACTCGGCAAAATAAACGGTATTTCTTTCTCCAATGGGAATCCATTCCTTATCCATGTTCCCCATTCGATATGCATATTGAACGGAACGGGGAGCAATAAAATTAAGTGCAGAGAAATTAATACTGAAAGTAGACTGCTTGTGTGTCAATGTGATGTGTTTGGGTTCAGAATCGGCTGAACGGTTAATGATTTGTTGTTCTTGCCGTTCGTTTTGGATTTCCAAGCTACTGATATGGACATTCATCTGTTCGGCAGCAGGTGTCACCTCTTGTGGGTTAAAATGAATAAAACCTTTGACAGAGCCAAAATAGAAAGTACCTTCATTATCCTTGAATGCTGAATTTTCATTGAATTGGCGTGTAATTAAACCATGCGATTCGGTATAAGTCGTGATTTTCCCTGTTTGCGTTTCCAATGAGACCAGCCCGTTTGCGGTACTAATCCAAAGATGGTCGTTTTCATCCGGTAAGATACGAAACGCCACATTGCTGGGCATACCGTTTTTAACTGTATAATGTAACGATTCTCCTGTCTGAAAATCATATTTGATTACACCTTCGATTGTCGCAAACCACATGTTCCCTGTTTTATCTTCGCATGCATCGTTCACAAAGTTGTGACGTTGTGTGTTCAGTTTATCATAAGGAAGATACATACCCGTATTACTGATTGGATTATAATAGAAGCTGCGGTTAAACATACCGACCCAAATCCGCCCTAAACGGTCTTCATAAATACAATTGACAGAAAACGGCGGAAACTGAGGTACATAACGAAAACAGTCGTTCAAAAAATCATATTTATAGACACCATCATCTGTCCCGACATAAATTTGTCCTTCCTGTAACACTTTGATGCAACGGACTGCACTGTTTTTGACTGTCAAGGAATCTTTCAACAAACTATAATGTTTAATTACTTTCCGAGTCCGGATATCCATCAGGTCGATACCGTGAATCACATGCCCAATCCATAACCGGTCACCCGATGCAGCCAATCCACGTATATTCGTATGCGATAAACCGTTACCACCCGGAACCGGTTGATAATTAGTGAAAGTTCCTGTTTTTTTCTCCAGACAATTGATACCGGCATCCTCTGTTCCGACCCAAATATTACCATAGATATCGGTACATATATCACGAATAACCTCACCTTTCATCGTATGCGAGCCTTCTTGCGGATAATAGACATGAAAAGGACGAAACGGAGAGTAATAGTTCAATCCGTTTTGATGGAAACAAATCCAAATGCCGTTTTCCCGGTCCCGGCAAAATGCCGAGATAAAATGGCTTGAGAGTGCATACGGGTCAAGCGGGTCTTGCCGGATGCGTTTACATTCTCCTGTACGGATTTGATAAATGAACAGACCCGAATCGGTTCCAATCCAAAGTTCATCTTCGTCTTTTTCCAAGAAACTGTTAATCAATATCGTCAGTTGATTGAGCTTCTGTATTTCCAAATCCTGATAGTCACGTGTGGATGAATTGAAGATTTTAACGTCATCATGTTCGTAAGCCACATAAATACGGTCAGTTGTAGAGGACGGATAGAGCATGGAAATTTTATGAGGTGTATGAGGCGAAGAATGAGCAAAGAGGTTATATGTTTCAGTACTTCCATCTTCCGGATTCAATAACAATATGTAGCCATCTGCATCACCAATCCAGATATCATTTCCACGCGTAATACAAAAAGAGATATAACGTTGTTTGCTTACCGGTGCAAAAATGCGAAACTGATTATCTTGTGTATTATATCGAATCAGATTACCGTCCATCAGAAGCCAAAGTCGGTTGTCGCGGTCAAACTGAAAGATATCGATGCGCTTGTCCGCTGTAAAAGGCAAATGGCGAAACGATTCCACCTCGTCGTCATATTGATAAAGCCCGGACAAAGTCCCCACCCACAAATTACCGCTTTGGTCACATCCTAAACAGGTAATCCAGTTACTACCCAACGTTTCCGTCCTATCCGGATCATGGCGGAAAACCTTAAATGTGTAACCGTCAAAACGGTTCAATCCGTCGCGTGTCCCGACCCAGATATACCCTTTCTGGTCTTGCACGCAACAAGTCGCCATATTGTCACTCAAACCGTTTTCCACTTGATAGTGTCTGAACAAGTAACTGCTGTCGTCCGCCTTAGCAAAATGGACGACACAACAGGCAAGCAATAACAGAAATAAAATGTGTTTCCAGCTATTCATATAATTCATGATTCTGGCCGAAAGTTACAGAAAAAAGCCGGATAGATTTTCATTTCTTGCATCACGGATTTTATAAATCATCTCATCTACTGCCTTTCAGACTGAAAATAAGACAAATGTGGAAAAAATTGCGACACATGCAAACGCAAATCTGTCGATATCCCGTTTATCTTTGTCAATAATAGGAAAACACAATATTATAATTTTTATACGATGAATGCACAATTGACAAAACAAAGTTTCGGTACGGCTGTTCAGCTTTGCACGATGATGTTCATGCAATACATGTTGAGTGCCGTTTGGTGGGTTCCGCTTGCCGCCTATCTTTCACACACGCTTAAACTCGAGGTTTATCAAGTTTCATTAGTCTTGAGTGCGATGGCCATTGGCGCAATGGCTTCGTCTTTTATCGGTGCAATAGCCGACCGTTATTTCGCTGCCGAAAAAATATTGGCAGTCCTAAACCTACTAACCGGTATTTTTCTGTTACTGGCAGCCCAGCAAACCACATTTGCTCCACTGATGGTCTGTGTTGTCCTGGCAATGCTCTGTCATATGCCAACGCAAAGCTTAACCAGTACGATTGCCATGAGCCACACCCCATCAGAGCAGTTTCCGCGTATCCGCATGTTTGGTTCAGTAGGTTGGGTGGCTTCAGGTATTTTCAGCGTAGTTGCCCTTCATATAATGCATTTACCGGCGTTCGACGACACCAATCTGCCGATGTATTGCGGTGCTGCTGTTTGTTTTGTAGCAGCACTCCTTAATCTTCGCCTGCCGCATACGCCGCCAACAGTAGACCACAAGGCAGGTATCTCGTTCATGGACGTAACCGGTTTCAGTGCCTTTTCCTTGATGCGAGACAAAAATTACTGTACATTCTTGATTCTGACATTCCTTACCATCATTCCATTTAATCTCTATCACGTTTACGGTTCCATGATTTTGGCAGACGAACAAGTACAAAACATTACCGTTACCCTCAACTTAGGACAACTTGCCGAAATGTTTTTCCTCGTCATTACCACTTCCATATTGGTAAAGACCGGTATCCGTAACACTTTGATATTTGGTATGATTGCGCTTGTCGTACGTTATGCTTCATTCTTTCTCGGAGCAGAGACTGGTTTACAGGGATTCTATTACATCGGAATCCTGGTGCACGGGTTGATTTTCGGCCTCTTCTTCGTGGGCGGACAGGTCTATACGGATAAAGTGGCCTCCCGTTCGATGAAGGCACAAGCGCAAGGATTGCTATTTTTCCTTGTCTGGGGTGTCGGCTTTCTGATAGGGACGCTTTGGAACGGATGGTTGATCGGACTTTTCCGTGATGGTGATAAGTGTGATTGGCCGGTAGTGTTTGCCATTTCGACCATCTTCTCGTTTGTCCTTTTGTTGTTGTTCATCTTCTTGTTCAAACCAGTCGCCATGAAAAAGAATTAATTCTCAATTATCATATATAAAGAAGGTCAAAACGTGAAGTTTGGAACACGGATGGCTCCGGCATTAATGTGTGGAGCCATCCGCGTTCTATTTTTGCTTTTTTGTTGCCGGCAAATTGGGAATACCCGCCGGGTAAACAGAAGGAGTCGCCGGGTAATATCTTTTTTCGTTACTAAAAATATTTTTTTCGGCGGATATTACCTAACTTGCGCCCCTAAATGAATTAATCGAGCAATCCAAGATGAAAGATTTCTTACGCGTTTTAAAACGTTTTGTGCCCCCTTATAAAAAATATATGGTGTGGAATGTGATTTTCAACATCCTATCGGCGTTGTTGAATTTATTCTCTTTTGCCCTTATCATTCCTATCTTGAATATTTTGTTTAAAATCAGTACAGAAACTTACACCTATATGGACTGGACTTTTGCGCCTTTTTCTCTTGAGGCGTGGAAGGCAACACCTGAACTATTGAAGAATAACTTTTTCTGGTTTGTCTCAGATTTGATAGAGACACGCGGCGGTTCTTTCACACTCATCGTTTTGGGACTATTCCTGATTATTTCAACCTTCTTAAAGGTGGGAACGATGTGTCTGGCATTTTTTACGATGATTCCCATTCGGACGGGGGTAGTGCGTGATATACGCAACCAAATTAACCGAAAAATAACCGAACTGCCGCTTGGTTTTTTCTCCGAAGAGCGGAAAGGCGATATTATCGCCCGTGTATCAGGTGACGTAAACGAAATCGAGGCATCCATTATGAGTTCGCTCGACATGCTTTTCAAAAATCCGATTCTCATCCTTATCTATCTTATCGGAATGATTATGATCAGTTGGCAACTGACACTTTTCGTCTTTATCCTTTTGCCAATAGCCGGCTATGTGATGGGGCAAGTGGGCAAGAAACTGAAACGCAAATCGTTTGAAGGACAACAACAATGGGGATTATTGATGAGTCAAATCGAAGAAACGCTCGGTGGACTTCGCGTCGTCAAGGCATTTAATGCCGAAAAGAAAATACAAGAACGCTTTGAGAAAAGTAACGAAGTCTTCCGCCGGCTGACAAACCGTATTTACCGCCGGCAGCAGATGGCACATCCCATGAGCGAATTTTTGGGCACGGTGACCATTGCCATCGTACTTTGGTATGGCGGCACGCTTATATTAAGCAGCCACAGCCCGATTGATGCGTCTACGTTCATTTACTATCTCGTGATTTTTTATAGCATCATCAATCCTGCTAAAGATTTAAGCAAATCGGCTTATGCCATTCAAAAAGGGTTGGCATCTATGGAACGTGTCGATAAAATTTTACAGGCAGAAAGTAATATCCATGATCCTGAACAGCCGAAATCTATCACATTGAATCAGAAAATCTGCTATAAAGACATATGGTTCAAATATCAACACGAATGGGTTCTGAAAGGTGTGAATTTGGACATTCCGAAAGGACAGACTATCGCATTAGTAGGGCAATCAGGGTCGGGAAAAAGTACGTTAGTCGACCTCTTGCCACGATTTTATGACGTGAACAAAGGCAGCATTACTATCGATGAGACAGATGTACGTGATGCAACGCTTTATGACCTACGCAGTTTGATGGGTATCGTTAATCAAGAAGCGATTCTTTTCAACGACACTTTCTTCAATAACATCGCATTTGGTGTCGAAGATGCGACGCTCGAACAAGTACAAGAAGCGGCCCGTATCGCCAATGCCCATGAATTCATCATGGCAAGCGAAAAAGGATACGATACAAATATTGGAGATCGAGGTGGTAAACTTTCCGGTGGACAACGACAACGCATCAGTACTGCTCGCGCCATCTTGAAGAATCCACCTATATTAATCTTGGATGAGGCGACATCGGCACTCGACACTGAATCGGAACGATTGGTGCAAGAAGCATTGGAAAAACTGATGCAGGGACGTACAACCATTGTTATCGCTCACCGGCTGTCTACAATTCGAAAAGCAGACCTGATTTGTGTCATGCATGAAGGGCAAATTGTGGAACGGGGCCAGCACGAAGAGTTGATAGCTTTAAACGGATACTACAAAAAGCTTTATGACATGCAGAATTTTTAGCCATTTAACAATATACAGACATGAAACAAAAGTATCTCTCTCTGCTATTAGGATTGCTGTTAGTCGGATGTAATCTGCCCAAAATACAAACTGATTCTACTTTGTCATACCATTTTGATGCTCCAGCTGCTATTTGGGAAGAATCTCTTCCACTGGGAAATGGACGAATCGGGATGATGCCAGATGGTGGCATCAAGCAGGAAAATGTGGTCTTAAACGAAATTTCGATGTGGTCGGGCAGTAAACAAAACACCGATAATCCGCAAGCTTATCGCTCATTGCATACCATCCGGAAACTTCTTTTCGATGGACGGAATGATGAGGCACAAGAATTGATGTATCAGACATTTGTCTGCAAAGGAGCAGGAAGTGGACACGGAAATGGAGCAAATGTTCCTTACGGAAGCTACCAACTTGTAGGAAACCTCGTATTGCAATATGATTATAAGGAAGATAATGATTCTATTTCTCGTTACAAAAGAGAATTGGATTTGGAAAAAGCAATTGCTACTACCACTTTTAAACGAAATGGTATACGGTATAAACGGGAATCATTTACCTCTTTTTCTGATGATATTGGTATTATTCGCTTAACAACGGATGCTAAACATGCTTTAAATTTTACCGTTGGCATGAATCGGCCTGAACATTTTTCTGTGGCAACCGATGGACAAGATTTGCTTATGCAAGGACAATTACCTGATGGGGTGGATACATTAGAGATGAAAGGGACGTGTTATGCTGCACGAGTCCGTGTGATATTACCAAAAGGGGGACGCATTCTATCTGGAGATACTACCGTTTCCGTACAGGATGCTTCTGAGGCTATTTTGCTGGTTGGCCTTGCAACAGACTATTTCGACAAGGATATTGACGGAAAAATCCAGTCGTTATTAGCAAACGCGGAGAAGAAAGAGTTCAATATGCTCAAAACAGAGCATGTGAAAACCTATCGTTCTTTATTTGGAAGAGTTGAACTTGATTTAGGGTATTCCGGTCGGGAATCGCTTCCAATAGACGAACGGTTAGCAGCATTCCATGCCAATCCTAACGACCCTTCGCTGCTAGCTCTTTATTTTCAGTTTGGCCGTTACCTGTTGATTTCTTCCACTCGTGTAGGTCTGTTGCCTCCTAATTTGCAAGGACTTTGGTGTAACACAATCAACACGCCATGGAATGGTGATTATCACTTGAATATTAATTTGCAAATGAACCACTGGCCTGCCGAAATCACCAACTTGTCTGAACTACATTTGCCATTAATCGAATGGACCAAGCAACAAGTGAAAAGTGGCGAACAGACGGCCAAAACCTTCTATAACGCACGTGGCTGGGTAACACATATTTTAGGTAATGTTTGGGAATTTACCGCACCGGGCGAACACCCGTCGTGGGGAGCGACCAATACCTCTGCTGCCTGGTTGTGCGAACATCTGTATCAACATTATCTGTACACAATGGATACATCTTATCTGAAAGATGTTTATCCCATTTTAAAAGGCGCTTCGCTGTTCTTTGTAGATATGCTTGTAAAAGACCCGCGTAACGGTTATTTGGTCACTGCACCGACTACTTCGCCCGAGAATGGTTACAAAGGTCCTAACGGTAAAACTGTCCATATCTGCGCTGGTTCTACGATGGATAACCAAATCGTACGAGAGCTCTTCTCTAACACAATCGAAGCAGCTCATATTCTTGATATTGACTCTGCTTTTACAAAGGAACTCGCATCCAAACGCGCCCAGTTGATGCCAACAACCATCGGTAAAGACGGACGCATCATGGAATGGCTTGAACCATATGAAGAGATAGAACCTCATCACCGGCACGTCTCGCATCTGTATGGTTTGTATCCAGGTAATGAAATTTCCCCAGAACAAACACCGGAATTGGCAGAAGCTGCCCGTAAAACTCTTTTTGCACGTAGAGATCAAAGCACAGGCTGGTCGATGGCTTGGAAAATTAATTTCTGGGCACGTTTGCACGATGGAAATCACGCCTATAAACTATTGATCGATTTGCTGCGCCCCTGTGTAGATAGAGAAACAAATATGACAAACGGAGGAGGAACATATCCGAACCTGTTTTGTGCGCATCCACCTTTCCAAATTGATGGAAATTTTGGAGGTTGTGCAGGTATTGCAGAAATGTTAGTACAGAGTCAAACAGGACAAATTGAATTACTCCCGGCTTTGCCTTCGGCATGGAAAAATGGAAGTGTTAAAGGTTTAAAAGTTCGCGGAGGAGGAGAAATTTCAATCAAATGGAAAGACGGACAACTTGTTGAGGCAGGTTTATATGCTACTGTGACTCATACATTCCGAATCAAATTACCAAAAAATGCGTCTGAACTAAGCATTCAAATCAACCAAAAACCAGTTTCCCTTCCTATCGTCGACGGAACACTAACTGTCAATCTGCAAAAAGGAGAACAGTTATTGCTGACATTGTTATAATA
>CAYXIX010000009.1:0-28872 GCA_964465405.1 uncultured Parabacteroides sp.
ATGCCCAGGTGGCGGAATTGGTAGACGCGCACGTTTCAGGTGCGTGTGTCGAGAGGCATGCAGGTTCGAGTCCTGTTCTGGGCACTTTGAGTGAATAAAGAGGATATGTCTGCAAAAAGGCAGTCGCATCCTCTTTTCGTATAAAGTATAGAAGTGAAACCTAAAAGAGTCAGAATCATGAAAAGGATAATTTTCTATTTGTTTGTGGCAGTCTGTATGTCGGTTTGCCCTTTCTTGTACGGTCAGGCGATAATCAAAGGAATCAGTTATGATGAAAGTAAAGTTCCCAATTTTGTTTTGCCTGATGTGTTGACCTGTCAGGGCGGTCAGAAGGTGACGAGTGTCGAGATGTGGGAGAAGAAACGGCGTCCGGAACTGTTGGAGCTATTCCAGTCGCAAATGTATGGGAGAACGCCGACCGATCGGATAGCGGTTTCGTACACATTGTTATCGGAAAATCTTCAGGCGATAGGCGGGAAAGCGACCTGTAAGCAGGTTTTGTTTACGTTTACGGATGGGGAAAAATCAATAGATGCGATTTTGTTGTTGTATTTACCGAACCAAGCGAAAGGGAAAGTCCCCGTTTTTGTCGGGTACAATTTTATGGGGAATGGGAGTACGACGTTGGATCCGAGTGTTTATCCTTCTCCGGGTTTGCGTTTTGTGCATGGTAAAGATAGTCCTGTCTGGACACGTGGTTCTCAGAAGAGCCGTTGGCCTTATGAAAAGATAATTGAGCGTGGTTATGCCGTTGCCACGATGTGTTATCACGACATTTATCCCGACCGTTCGGATTTGCGTGATTATAGTGTAGCCTCTTTGTTCCCCGATTATATATCCGTCTCCAAAAACCACGATGAATGGGACGCAATCGGTGTATGGGCATGGGGTTCCAGCCGGATTGTAGATTATTTAGAGCAGCAGGAGTCGCAGATAGACTTGGACAAGATTGCCCTCATGGGGCATTCCCGGCAAGGGAAAGCAGCTTTATGGGCGGGTGCACAGGATACACGATTCAAAGTGGTAATCTCCAATGAGTCCGGATGCGGAGGAGCGGCTTTGTCCAAACGGGTATATGGGGAGAATGTGGCCCGCATAACGACGGTTTTCCCTCATTGGTTTTGTCCGGCATTCGCGCAGTATGCGGGTAAAGAGGAGGCACTGCCGTTTGACCAGCATGAGTTGTTGGCTTTGATAGCTCCCCGTTATTTATATGTAGCCAGTGCGGAAGAGGATAGGTGGGCAGACCCGAAAGGTGAGTATTTGTCGGCTTATTATACGAAAGATGTATATGCCTTGTACGGGTTACAAGGATTGACATCCGAGACGATGCCACCGGTTCATCAACCGGAGATGAAAGATGTGGGTTATCATATCCGGAAAGGGAAACATGATGTGACCGATTACGATTGGGAATGTTTTATGGATTTCTGCGATTTACAATTTAAACTAAAATAGTCATGAGAGTGAGTTTTATTATTTTGCTAAGTTTTTTGTTCGTGTGTTCTTGTCAGAAACCGCCGATTGAGTCGTATGCCGTAATTCCGCAGCCAGTTGAAATTGTATATACACCCGGATATGTGAAGTTGGAAGAGCGTCCGGTTGTGGCCTATCCGTCTGCTTTGGCAAACGAGGCGCAGATGCTTCAATTTTATTTGTCGTCCGATTTTTCGCTTGAAGCGACTCTGAAAGAGGGGGCGGGAAGTGCTGATATCCTGTTGCAGTTGGATCCGACTGTTTTACCGGAGAAGAAAGAAGGATATATTTTGGAAGCGGCTTCCGGGAAAATAACGATAAAGGCAAATGATCCGGCAGGTGTGTTGAATGGTGTCCAGACTTTGCGGCAGATTATTAAAGAGAAAGAGGGGAAATGGATGGTTCAGGAGGCGAGAGTGACCGATTATCCGGCTTTCTCGTGGCGTGCGTTCATGTTGGATGAAGGACGTTATTTTAAAGGGAAAGAGGTTGTCAAGCGGTTGTTAGACGAGATGGTCATTTTGAAGATGAATGTGTTCCATTGGCATTTGACGAACGATCAGGGATGGCGTATCGAGATAAAAAAGTACCCGAAACTGACGGAGATTGGTGCTTTCCGCGATTCGTCGGAAATTAACCATTTCGGTAGTGATGTGTATGACGGGAAACCTCATGGCGGTTTTTATACACAAGACGATTTGCGGGAGGTTGTGGCGTATGCGGCCCAACGCCACATAACAATTGTGCCGGAAGTGAGTATGCCGGGACATTCATGTGCGGCGATTGCTTCTTATCCTTGGCTGGGGACAAGCGGTAAGCAGATCAAAGTGCCGGGAAAATTTGGTGTGCACTATGAAGTTTTAAATGTAGCAGATCCGAAAGTTATGGCTTTTTTGAATGATGTCATGGATGAAGTAATCGCAATATTTCCGGGACCGGTGTTCCACATAGGAGGTGATGAGGTGAAATATGACCAATGGAAAAATTCGCCGAAGATTCGTGCCTATATGGCTGAACATCATTTGAAAACTCCTGCCGAACTTCAGGTCTATTTTACGAATGAAGTATCGAATATGTTGGCCTCTAAAGGGAAAAGAATGATGGGATGGAATGAAATAACCGGAGCTAAATTACATGAATATCAATCGGATGCAGATACAAAAGCTGTCGAACAGAAATTGGCGCCGGGAACGATTGTCCATTTTTGGAAAGGGGATACGGCCCTCATTCGGGAAACGATAGAAAAGGGATATGATATAGTAAATTCTTACCATGTCTATACTTATGTAGATTATTCATACGAATCCATTCCTTTGGTGAAAGCGTATGCTTTTGACCCGGTGCCGGCCGGATTGACGGATGAACAGAAAAAAAAGGTTTTAGGACTGGGCTGTCAGATGTGGGGTGAGTTTATCCCGACAGTGGAAAGCATGAATCTGAAAGTTTATCCGCGCATAGCTGCTTATGCAGAGACAGGTTGGACAACGCCTGCACAGAAAGATTTTGATCGTTTTCGGGATAATCTGAATTTCTTCTTGACCAAATGGGAGAAAGAAGGGATTGTGTGTGGATCTGTCGAAGGGTATTAAGGAAAATATGAAAGATAAAGAAAAAATCGTACCGCTTTCGATCGGTACGATTTTTTGTTGGGAATTCTCTTCTTGTGATATGGATGAAAATATGTAACTTTGCGCCATAAAAATGTAAGTGTGCAATTGAAAGATAATTAAAATATTTTTTATCGTGGCAGATACAAAGTACATCTTCGTTACGGGTGGTGTGGTCTCTTCGTTGGGGAAAGGCATTATAGCAGCATCTTTGGGAAAATTGCTTCAGGCAAGAGGCTATAAAGTGACTATTCAGAAATTTGATCCTTACATTAATATTGATCCGGGCACATTGAACCCGTATGAACATGGGGAGTGTTATGTGACTGTAGACGGGCATGAAGCTGATTTGGATCTGGGGCATTATGAGCGGTTTTTGAATGTTCAGACAACGCGTGCAAACAATATCACGACGGGGCGTATTTATCAAAGTGTGATTAACAAAGAGCGCAAAGGTGATTATTTGGGAAAGACTGTACAGGTTGTGCCGCATATTACGGATGAGATCAAACGTAATGTAAAGTTGCTGGGGAATAAATACAAATTTGATTTTGTGATTACGGAAATTGGAGGAACTGTCGGTGATATAGAGTCTCTTCCGTTTATTGAAAGTGTACGTCAATTGAAATGGGAATTGGGGCGGAATTGCCTGTGCGTGCATCTGACGTATGTTCCCTATATTGCAGCAGCGAAAGAATATAAAACGAAACCGACGCAGCACTCGGTCAAGCAGCTACAGGAATTGGGTATTCAGCCGGATATATTGGTATTGCGTACGGAGCATGAATTGAGTAATACCATATTGAGTAAAGTGGCTTTGTTCTGTAATGTATCGCTGGATGCTGTGATTCAATCTATAGATGTGCTGACAATTTATGAGGTTCCATTGGTGTTGCAACGTCAGAAGATGGACGAAGTGGTTCTGCGCAAGATTGGTCTGGAAATCGGTCTGACACCGGAAATGAAGGCTTGGCGTCAGTTTTTGCAGCGGAAAGCAGATGCAACAGATGTTGTAAAAATTGGATTGGTCGGTAAATATGTAGAATTGCAGGATGCCTATAAATCGATTGACGAGTCTCTTTTGCAAGCTGCGATTTATAATGATCATAAATTGGATTTGCATCTATTCCATTCTGAGAAGTTGAATAATGGCAATGCAGGAGAACTGTTGAAGGATATGGATGGCATTCTCATTGCACCGGGTTTTGGACAGCGAGGTATTGAAGGAAAATTTGCTGCGATTAAATATGCCCGTGAACATGATGTCCCTTGTTTGGGTATATGTTTGGGAATGCAGTGTATGGTTATCGAATTTGCACGGGATGTCTTGGGACTGAAAGAGGCTAATTCTACGGAAATGGAACCAAACACTCCATATAAGGTAATCGATTTGATGGAAGAACAGAAGAATGTGACCAATATGGGAGGGTCGATGCGTCTGGGAGCATACGATTGTGTTTTGAAGAAAGACTCGAAAGTGTGGGAAGCGTATGGGACAGAACATATACAGGAACGCCACCGTCATCGATTCGAGTTTAACAGTGAATACCGTAATTTGTTTGAATCGGCAGGGATGAAATGTGTAGGAGAAAATCCGGAATCTAATTTGGTGGAGGTTATGGAGATCCCTGCGTTGAAATGGTTTGTCGGTGTTCAATTCCACCCGGAGTATAATAGCACAGTTGTTAATCCCAATCCTCTTTTTGTCAGCTTTGTGAAGGCTGCCATAGAGAAGAATAAAAAATAACAGAGCGCAGATGGATAAGAACACAATCATCGGCTTTTTGCTGATTGGAGCCGTTTTAGTGGTGTTTACGTGGCTGAACCAACCGACGCCGGAACAAATAGAAGCTCAACGCCGGATGCAAGATTCGATTGCACGTGTAGAGTATGCGAAGCAACTGGATGAGCAGAAGAAATTGAACAAAGAGATAGAAGCAGAAGCCGAATGGGCAAATCTACCCGATTCCGTGCGGATGGAACGTTTGCAAAAGAGTTTTGGTGTATTTGCCCAAGCGATGACGGGAGAAGAGGGCTTTACTGTCTTGGAAAACGACCAAATGGAGGTCCGTTTGAGTAATAAAGGGGGACGTGTGAGCTATGTGAGGTTGAAGGAATATGAGAATTTTAAGGGGGAACCGTTGGTACTTTTCGATGAAAAGGATTCAAAATTTGACCTAACATTGGTAACGGCAAGTAATCGAGTTGTCAATACGGGAGATCTTTATTTTACTCCGGTGAAAGATGAAGAGGCTAATCGGGTAACGATGCGTTTGTCTGTAGGAGAAGAGGGATATTTGGATTTCGTCTATACGTTGCAGCCAAACGATTATATGCTGCAATTCACCATTCAAGGAACAGGTTTAAATGGTATTCTTTCACCTAGTACAACCTCTTTGGATTTGTCATGGCAGCAGAAAATTATTCAACAGGAGAAAGGACGCCGTTTTGAAGATCGGTATGCGACGATTTATTACAAGCTTGTAGCTGATGATGTAGATTATTTGAGTGAGACACGAAATGACAGCAAACAGCTTTCTGACCGTTTACGTTGGATTGCATATAAAGACATGTATTTCTCGTCTGTCTTGATTGCTGATAATGGAGGTTTTGAGTCTACTTCATTGGATTCAAAGATGCTTTCTGAAAATAGCCCTTATTTGAAAGAATATAAAGCGACAACCACCTTGCCATTTGATTTGAAAGGGAATGAGCCGACGGAATTGCGTTTTTATTTCGGGCCCAATTTATTCTCTTTGTTGAAGTCCTTTGATAAGGGACTGGAAAAAGCCGATCAATTGGATTTGGAGAAGATTGTGCCATTGGGATGGGGAATATTCCGTTGGGTGAATCAATATTTTGTGATTCCTTTATTCAATTTCCTTGGACAATATATCCATAGTTATGGGTTGTTGATTCTTTTATTGACAATCATAGTGAAAGTGATACTCTTCCCGTTAACGCGTAAGTCTTATCTGTCAACTGCAAAGATGCGCGTATTGCGTCCGCAGGTAGAGGAAATTAATGCGAAATATCCGGGACAGGACAATGCTATGGAACGTCAGCGTGCGATTATGGATTTGTATAGTCGGGCGGGTGCCAGTCCAATGGCCGGTTGTGTCCCGATGTTGCTGCAGATGCCGATTTTGATTGCTCTTTTTATGTTTTTCCCGGCAGCAATCGAGTTACGTCATCAGAGTTTTCTTTGGGCTCAAGACCTTTCGACTTATGATGCGATTGTAAGTTGGGATACCTATATCCCTTTGGTTACGCCTTACTTTGGCAATCATATTAGTCTTTTCTGTTTGTTAATGACCATCGTGAATATTTTGTATACGAAGTTTAATATGGATCAGACAAATACAGGGCAACAGCAAATGCCGGGAATGAAAATGATGATGTATCTGATGCCGATTATGATGTTGGTATTTTTTAATCAGTATGCATCCGGTCTGACCTATTATTATTTTGTGTCTACATTGATCACGATTTTGCAGACTGTAATCTTCCGTTATACGATTGACGAAGAAAAGCTTTTGGCCCAATTGGAAGAAAACAAGCGGAAGCCCATGAAGAAATCTGGTCTTATGAAACGATTGGAAGAGGCGCAAAAGATGCAACAGGCTCAGTTGGAAAAACAGAAACAACAACGGGCTAATCAGCGTCGGCGATAAAAGAATGTTTTTTGGATTTATGGCATGTGTCCGGTAAAGAACGCTCTTTATCGGACTACTTTTTGCGAAAAAGCGGGGTAAAAATACGGTGCTTTATCGGTATGTTAATGACGTAAAAGAAAAGGAATGTAAAAATGGAGAACGGAAAAGGTTGTTACTTGGTATATATTTGAAGGTGATCGGATTTTGCTGCAACAGCAAGCTGGAAGATACGTGATACCGTGTGGTAAGCAGTCCCCGTTCCCAGTTAGCCGGATTTTGTCCGTACGTATGTTTGACGGGACGGAGGCTATGGCTGCTTCGGTCGATTCCCTTTCGTTGGAGACGGAACCTTGATGATAGGGTTTATGGCTGACTATGCCGGAGGGGAAATCAAGTTGCAAGAAGATGAATTGAGTACGGCCGCCTTCTTCTCCCGCGACCAGTCCCCGAGTTATCGCAAAAATTGAGCCTTGCACGTCGGATGATTGACGCATGGTTGAAGGAAACGGAACCTATAAGCAATAATAAACAATCTTAAAAATGCAACCATTGACTTCATTTGGAATGGGGTATTGGAGATTCTGTTTAACTTTGTGAGTTATCAACAGATAAGGGAATTTTTCAACAACACAAGCAATGTTTTGTTAGAAGAGACCGCGTGTTAGTTTTTTAATGTTTAGTTTTGTCTTCGCTAAATAAAATAATATGGGAAAAATTATCGCTTTGGCAAATCAAAAAGGTGGGGTCGGCAAAACAACTACGGCGATTAATTTGGCAGCATCATTAGCTGTATTGGAAAAGAAAGTGTTGGTGGTGGATGCCGATCCGCAAGCAAATGCTTCATCGGGGCTGGGTATTGATATCCGAAATGTTTCGCACGCCATTTATGAGTGTCTGGTGAATGGCGAAAATCCGAGAGAGGCCATTACGCATACGGAAATGGAACGGTTGGATGTGATACCCTCTCACATCGACCTTGTGGGGGCAGAAATCGAAATGTTGAATTTGGAGAATCGGGAACGAATCTTGAAACAGGTATTGGCTCCGCTGAAAGATCTGTATGATTTCGTCTTGATTGACTGCTCGCCCTCTTTGGGGCTGATTACGGTGAATGCATTAACGGCAGCGGATTCTGTGATTATTCCGGTACAATGTGAGTATTTTGCATTGGAGGGTATCAGTAAGCTATTGAATACGATTAAGATTATTAAGTCAAAGTTAAATCCTGCTTTAGAGATCGAGGGATTTTTGTTGACGATGTATGATTCGCGTTTGCGTTTGGCTAATCAAATTTATGAAGAGGTGAAACGCCCTTTCAAAGATTTGGTTTTTACTACGGTGATCCAGCGGAATGTTAAGTTGAGCGAGGCGTCGAGTTATGGAAAGCCGGTTGTCCTGTATGAAGCCGAGTCGAAAGGGGCTCTTAATTATATACAGTTGGCACAGGAGGTGATAGAGAAAAACAAAGGTTTAATCAATTGATGATTGATAATAATGCTATGGCAGCAAAAAAATCGGCACTTGGCCGGGGTTTGGATGCATTGATTACGATGGATGAATGGACGACAAACGGGTCGTCGTCCATTAGTGAGATTGAGCTAAGTAAGATACAGCCTAATCCGGAGCAGCCTCGTTCTGTTTTTGAGGAAGAGACTTTGGAGGAATTGGCTACGTCTATTCGGGCGTTGGGGATAATCCAGCCGATTACGTTGAAAGAAATCGATTCTGACAAGTATATGATTATTTCAGGAGAGCGGCGGTATCGGGCGTCTTTGATGGCAGGATTGGAGCGGATTCCGGCTTATATCAAAACAGCGGCGGATGAGCATGTCGTTGAGATGGCTTTGATAGAGAATATCCAGCGCGAGGATTTGAACTCAATCGAAATTGCATTGGCTTATCAAAAACTTATTGACAGTTATGGACTTACACAGGAACAGCTGAGCGAGCGGGTGGGGAAGAAACGGACGACAATTACAAATTATTTGCGCCTGTTGAAGTTGCCGGCTGAAATTCAGATGGGGCTGAAAGATAAAAAAATCGATATGGGACATGCACGAGCGTTGCTCCCAATCGAAGATCCGGAAGTGCAACTGGCAATTTATGAGCAAATTCTGTCAGAAGGATTGTCTGTCCGTAATGTGGAGGAGATTGTCCGAAACGGAACGGATGTCCGAGAGTTGAAAGAGGGAAAAACGGCGGTTAGCAAACCTAAATCGCTTGCTGAATATGATATGTTGAAGGAACATTTGTCTGCATTTTTCCAGACAAAAGTAAAATTGGTGTGTAACGATAAAGGGAAAGGCCGTATTACGATTCCTTTTGCTTCAGAAGAGGAATTGGAACGGCTGATTGCTTTGTTGGATAGGTTGAGATGAAAATCAGACGATCGCTTTGTTGGATGTTTCTTGTGTTATTGAGCTGTTTGGAAGTTGGGTATGCGCAAGTAAAGGAAGTGACGGAAGGGGATAGTGTGTTCGTACGTCAGGAGACAGACCTTGCTTTTTCTGAGGAAGAAACAGTTGTGCCGGATTCGACTGTGCAATCCGTTTTGTTGGCTGCAGATTCGCTTCAGCAACCCGAGGTGAAGATGGAAGAATTCAAGCCTGATCCCACTAAGGCAGTGTTGTATGCCTTAGTGCCGGGATTGGGGCAGATTTATAATCGAAAATACTGGAAGTTACCATTGGTTTATGGTGCTTTCATGGGATGTTTGTACGCAATTACATGGAATAATAAGAATTATCAGGATTATTCTGCTGCCTATTTTGACATCATGTCGGATTATAGCAAGGTCTTACAGGCACAGGATTTGGGTACGGAATATACAGGTCCTTGGAGTGAAAGCTGGACTATTTTTGTACGCGTAGGAGAGGAGAGCACGTATGTCTCGAATACGCAATTTCAAGATAACTTGCAACGGGCTAAAGATTATTATCGGCGCTATCGGGATTTGAGTATAATTATAACAGTCGGTGTATATGCCATTAGTATCATTGACGCTTATATCGATGCCCAATTGTTTGATTTCGATATTACACCGGACTTAAGTTTACATTGGTCGCCGGAGGTGACGCCCAAAACGCGTTATACGCCGGCTTCTTACGGATTGAATTGCAGTTTTAAGTTTTAAAGGAATGAATAAAAGATTGATTGTTCTACTAAGTGGATTGTTGAACCTGATACAGTTCCTGCAAGCGCAGGAATCCGTTTCGGGTGAACCAGAACTTTCTGTATTGCCGTCTGATTCATTGGAGGAAGTGGTTGGATTAATTCCTGAAAGCCTTGATACGAATGTTGACAGTTTATTGCATACATGGCACGTACAGTATTTTTCCAGAGTAGATGATTATTGCCACGATGATGAGGGAGATGTTTTGTTTCCGGATTCAGTGTATCAGGAGCGTCTGGAACGTCTGCCCTGCGTGATACCAATGCCATATAACGAGGTCGTACGGGATTGCATAGACCTTTATGCGGGCCGTCGGCGCGATTTGGTGCGTTATATGCTTGGGATGGCAGATTATTATTTCCCGATAATCGAAAAGATATTGGATAAGCACGGGCTACCGTTGGAGTTGAAATATTTGGCAGTTGTGGAGAGCGCATTGAATCCGGTAGCCTTGTCGCGTGCCGGCGCGAGTGGTTTATGGCAGTTCATGCTCCCCACCGGGAAGATTTATGGTTTGGAAATCAATAGCCTTTTGGATGAACGGCGCGATCCGGAGAAAGCGACGGAAGCGGCTTGCCGGTATTTTAAAGATATGTATGCAATCTATGGCGATTGGAATCTCGTTTTGGCTTCGTTCAATTGTGGGCCGGGTAATGTGAATAAAGCCATTCGCCGTTCGGGTGGTAAGACTGATTTTTGGGAGATTTTCCGTTTCTTGCCGCGTGAAACCCGTTCGTATGTCCCGCTGTTTATTGCGGCTAATTATATTATGAATTATTATTGTGATCATAACATTTGTCCGGTGCAGACTGATTTACCGCTTGCGACGGATACAGTGATGGTTCACGAGATGCTTCATTTGCAGCAAGTGTCGGATGTTCTTCAGATTGATATCGAACAACTGCGGGCATTGAACCCACAATATAAGCGAGACATTATTCCCGGCAATACGAAACCTTCCGTCTTGAAACTGCCGGCATCCGACACGTATGCTTTTGTGGAGAAGGAGGATACGGTATATACTTATCGAGCGGAAGAGCTGCTGGCTAATTGCATCCCTGTGAATATGGCTGGCAGCACGAAAGATTTGACGCGGGAGAGAATCACTCATGTTGTGGAAGCAGGGGAGACTGTTCAGAAAATTGCCAACCGTTATGGCGTGACGGCGCAGGAAGTCCGTCGTTGGAATGGCCTTCGTTCAAACCGGGTGGCTCAAGGACGTCGCCTCAGGTTGTATGTGGACAACGGGGGAGTTGCGTTCAATGCGGATAAGGTAAAGACGACTGTATCTTCCGCCGACAAGGAAGGAGAGTCGACCTATGTTGTACAGTCCGGCGATTCGCTTTATTCAATCGCCAAGAAATATCCCGGAGTTTCAATCCGTGATTTGCGGGCGGCAAACGGGCTGACCGGTTCACGCATCTATCCGGGGCAGGTTTTGAAGATACCTGAAGTCTAAAAACGGCTGCTGACCCGTTTCAAATTTGTTGCCGACCCGTTTGATTTTCCTGCCGGGCCATTTTTCGTTTCTTGCCGTTGTAATTTTTCTGCTATTTTCGGGGGATGTATGTAAAAATCCCGTACATTTGTACAGACTTGTTTTAAACTTCGAAAAATGTCTACTATGGACGACGCGAACGACACAAAAAACACGGCGGAGCAGTTACCTGTGCCAGAGGTGAAACCTGTACTTCCTCCCGATGAGCAAATGATACAGGACGCTTTCAATGCATTGTTGCAGGATTACTTGAATTCGAATCATCGCAGGAAAGTTGAGCGCATAACAAAGGCGTTCAATTTTGCAAACCAAGCGCATGCGGGGGTTAAGCGTCGTTCCGGTGAACCTTATATTATGCATCCGATTGCAGTGGCGCGTATTGTTTGCCGGGAGATGGGGTTGGGGTCAACCTCTATTTGCTCGGCTCTACTGCATGACGTGGTGGAAGATACGGAATATACGGTTGAGGATATCCGGGATATGTTCGGCGAGAAAATCGCTCAAATAGTGGATGGCTTAACGAAAATATCAGGTGGGATTTTTGGTGAACAGGCATCCGCTCAGGCAGAGAATTTCCGTAAATTGCTCTTGACGATGAGCGATGACATACGGGTCATCTTGATTAAAATTGCAGACCGCCTTCATAACATGCGGACGCTGGGCTCGATGTTACCTGCGAAACAGTTTAAGATTGCGGGAGAAACGCTTTATCTGTATGCCCCGTTGGCACATCGGCTGGGGCTTTTTTCCATTAAGACGGAATTGGAGGATTTGAGTTTCAAGCATGAGCATCCGCAGGAATATGCATTCATCAATTTGAAACTGAAGACCACAGAAGGCGTGCGTAAGACTTTGTTTGAACATTTTGCGGCTCCGGTGGATAAAAAACTGCATGAGATGGGATTGCATTATGAGATGCAGTCGCGTGTGAAGTCTGTTTATTCCATCTGGAATAAAATGCAGAGCAAAGGCGTCAGCTTCGAAGATATTTATGACATTTATGCCGTTCGCATTATTTTTGACCCTCTGCCGGGAGTGGATGAAAAGAACCAGTGTTGGGATATTTATTCGGCCATTACGGATATTTATCGCATCCGCCCGGATCGCATTCGCGATTGGGTGAGTCGCTCGAAGGCGAACGGGTATCAAGCACTGCACCTGACAGTGATGGGACCAGACGGGCAATGGGTGGAAATCCAGATTCGCAGCCGGCGGATGGATGAGATTGCGGAAAAAGGATTTGCCGCTCATTGGAAATATAAGGAGCATAATGTGGAGGAAGACACAGAACTTGACAAATGGTTGCAGACGATTACCGAAATATTGGAGAGCCCTGACCCGAACGCGCTTGATTTTCTGGATACCATTAAACTGCACCTTTTTTCTTCTGAAATTTTTGTGTTTACTCCCAAAGGGGATATCAAGACGTTGCCGCAAGGGGCGACAGCGTTGGATTTTGCCTATGCGCTTCACTCGGATATCGGCAATAAGTGTATCGGGGCGAAAGTGAATCACCGGTTGGTGCCTTTGAGCCATCCGTTGGCGAGCGGAGATCAGGTGGAGGTGTTGACATCCCGGTCGCAAGTGCCACAGCCGGAATGGCTGAATTTCGTCACGACGGCACGGGCACATACGCGGATTGATACCTATTTGAAGAAGGTACGGCGAGAAGCCGCAAAGGCGGGCGAAATGAAAGTGATGGAGACCTTTAAGCATAATGGCTTGGAGATGAATGTCTCGGCCCTTGATAAGTTATGTATGTATTATGGCTTTTCTAAGCGTGAAGAATTTTATTATGCAGTAGAAAAAGGAGAGGTGATTTTGCCGGAAAACATACGGAAACTATTGAAGGAAAAGACAGATAACGTGCTGTTCAAATATTTGAAGCAAGCATTGCGCGTGGCTACGAAACCAAAATCGGGGCAACCTGTTGCAGCCAATGAACCGTCTAAGGAGAAGCCTAAGTATGATAAAAAGAAGCCGTACATATTGAAGGAAGAGGAGTTTGAGCGTAATTATGTGATTGCGGATTGTTGCAAACCTATACCGGGAGACGAGTGTTTGGGATTTATTAATGATGATGGGAATGTGGTGGTGCATAAACGCTCTTGTCCGATTGCTGTGCGCTTGAAAAGTAGTTTTGGCGAACGGATTTTGAATACGGAATGGAGCAGTCATCATTCTTCATTTGAGGCGACTTTGGAAATTAAAGGCATCGATTCGATGGGGGTGTTGAATACGATTATCCATACGATTTCGGATGATTTTAATGTCAATATTATTCGATTGTTTATTGAGGCAAAAGACGGTGTGTTTGAAGGGAAGGTGAAAATGAAGGTTCATGACGTGGAAGACATTCAGCGGATGTGTGTCGTGCTCTCTCATATTAAGAATATCAAGTCTGTGACGCGCGTAGCTGATTAAAACTGTCTTATCGCTTTTCCGGAGAGGGAAAGACGAAAAAAAGGGGCTGTGTCAGAATGGCGTGTGGGTCTTACCACGTAAATAAGTGGACATATTCCGCTTCGTTTCCGGCAGCATCCCAGACGGTGAGTTTCAGGGTGTGTTTGCCTTTGGGGAGGCGTTCGCGGTCGAACCGGTAGGTGATGACGGAATGGCTGTTCATCTCAAACAGGGCATATTGTCCGTCGATTTCCCCGCGATACGATTGGATGCCGCTCAGGTTATCCGAGAGGCGGAAGCGGAATTGTTTTTGGCTATTCCAGTTGGTTTTTCCGATGGGGGTGATGGTCGGTTTCTCTCGGTCTTGAGCGATTGCATAACTGCCAAGTTCCCGGATGTTGGCATCTATCCAACCGTTGCGATATGTCCCTCCAATCCATGAGCGACGGTCGTTTTGGATGCGGACGATTCCGTATTGCTGTTTGTTGGGCAGCGTGTCGGTTTGCAGGCGGAGTGAAAGCCGGGCGTTTTCGTGCAGGGCGACAGGGCGGTCGTGCAAGATATGCGTGTCAGACAGGGCGGCACTGTCTGTGCGGACTGTATAATGGAACAAGAGGTCATTGTACAGGTTGCCTTTGGGGATAAACAACCGGATGCTTTTGGCGCCGAACCGGTTGTCTGTGTACCAATAGAAAGGTTCCCGGCCTTCGATTTCCGGTTCCGGGATGGGTTGTTCTTTCCCTTGAATCGGGATGGAGAGTGTTGTCGTGTTGCCAAATGCGTCAGACAGTATGTAGGTGAGGTGATACAGTTTTTCTTCGTTGATGTGAACCAGTCCCCCGTTGCGGCATTCGATAAAGGGCAGGCGATTGCCGGGTTCGACAAAGCTGCGCATATAAAAAGAACGGTGTTCTTTCCATTCTTCATAATCGACATAACTGTTCAGGAAACGGGTGTCGGCAAATGCAAAGTGGGTCAGGTCGCTGTGGTAAATGACTTGGCTGTCTGCTTGTAGCGTAATTTCTTTCACGCCATAAATATTGGAGGTGTTGTCCATATAGTCATACGCTTTGACTGCCAGTCCGATTTCGCCCCATGCTTGGATAGGAGCCGGAGGCGACTTCGTTGTTTCCCATTTCATTTTCTCCCCACTGCCATTGACAACCCCTTTGCCCGAGATTGGACAGAGCAGAATCCCCTGTATGCGCGGCGCACGTGTGTCTGTGATTTGGTCTGCAAAATAGGGAATTGGGTCCATGATGTCTTCGCTTTCCGTATCACGCACTTCGAAATGGAGATGCGGGCCGGCGGAACTGCCGGTATTGCCGCTGTAAGCGATGAGGTCTCCCTTTTTGACGGGAAATTGCTCCGGTGAAAGTGGGAAATCGACCCGGAAGCGTTCTTGTTCATATTGTTGCTCTTTGACATATTGGGCAATGGCGGGTGCAAACCGTTGCAGATGGGCGTAGACAGTGGTCGTCCCGTCCGGATGGTTCAGGTAAAGCACATTGCCATAGCCCCACGGGCTGACGCCGATGCGTGAGACGTAGCCGTCTTGTACGGCGTGGACAGCTTTTCCTTCCGCTCCTTGCGTCTTGAAGTCGATGCCGGAATGGAAATGGTTGCTTCTCAATTCTCCAAAGTTCCCGCTTAATAGGATGGGAAAGTCGAAAGGTTGACGAAAGTTCTGCGCACTTATCCATTGTGCGAAAAAGAGAAAGATGCATATATATAGGTTATTCATGCTTCAAACAAATTATTTTGGGCAAAAATAATCATTTATTCCGATACAAGAAGGTGGTCGGGCATACAAGAAAGTCGGCTATGAGCGGCAGATGGTCACTGAAACCGCCTTCGTATTTGAATCCGTAATAAGAGCGGAAGGGGCGTTCGCCACGCCACGTCTTGTCTGCTGTCAGTAGGAAGGGAGGGGCAAAGATACGCGGACTGTTTGGGACAAGATGCATGGCGGCTGTCGTGTCGGCCAGTGATGCGGAGATGATGATTTGGTCCAGTTGATTCCATTCACCCTGATATTTGTGGCTTCCGGATGTCGTTGCAAAGAGGTTATACAGGCGCAAAACCGTTGGGGGACAATCCGAAACGGGTCGGCTGCGGTTTTCCAACGGCTCGGCACCCAATTTTTCCCGAATGCTGATGTCGCTGGGCGTGTCGTTGAAGTCACCCATAATCAATATGTGGGGTGTGGGACGGAGCGCTTGAACCGAGTCGCAAAGCATACGTAGCGTGTGGGCGGCGTCGAAGCGGTCGGCTTCGCTCTCTTTTTCGCCTCCGTAACGTGATGGGAAGTGGCAGACGAAGATGTCAAGCCTATCGCCGCTGAGGATGTTTCCCCAAACGTGTAGGATACGCCGACTTTGTTTGTGCCGGCGGCGGGTGAAGCGGATGGGATATTCGGTGTGCCCGGCGTAGCGGAACTTGTCCCGTTGGTAGAGAAGCGCGACGTTCAGGCCGCGTCGGTCGTCGCCGTGTGTCAGACAGAAGTGGTAGTGTTGGTGGCGGAGTGGTGTGTGGTGAACGAGGCGGTGTAAAACGGAATCGTTTTCCACTTCGCAAAGCCCGACGAGTGCCGGAGTGTCCCATTCGCCCGCAGCAATAATTACTTTGGCGATTTGTTGCAGTTTGTGGTAATAACGGCCGTTGTGCCAATAGCGGTTTCTGTCAGGTAGGAAGTCGTCGTCGGCAACAGCCGGATTGTCTTGTGTGTCGAAAAGATTTTCGACATTGTAAGTCATGACGCGGAAAGGGATTTGTCCTTTTACAAGACAAAAAGGAAGTAGTAGGAGGAGTAATGAAAGGGTGAAGGTTTTGGTCATAAGGACTGTTTTTATTCGGTTTCGTCGGGGACAAACTCATAGGCACCGATGTCCGGAGCATTGTCCGTAAGCCGGTTCACGCCATAGCGGTCCGTAGGGTATTGTTGGGCTATGTCGATATCCGCCTGCCCTACGCCTAAAGTCGTTGCCGAGTCGGGACGGAAATCGAAACGGTATTGATTGGCTTCGCCGCCTGTCAGCCGGTAGGAGGGGCTGGTTTCAGTGAACAAGACCGAGTTGAAGCGGTCGCTCTGTTCTCCGACAGATTTAATCACGCAGTGGTTGAAGCGGTAGTCGAAAGTCACGGTGTTGTCGACGAACAGGTTTAATTCGCCCTCCAGCGGATTGCTTCCTGCGGAGAAACTTCCGTCGATGATACAATTATCAAAAGTAGCTGTGAGCGGATAGGTCACGGCATTGTTGTTGTTCGACATCGTAAGGCAGGGCGTTGTCCGTCTTTGCAAGGTCATGTAGTTTGCCAACGTACAATGGATGAACCGGTAGTTCCCGCCACTTAAAATAACGACACCGCCTCCGGCATTCGTCAGCTCAGTGTTGGTTATCTCGATGTGGCAATTGAATGCGGAGAAGAGATTGCCGCCCATGTTGGTTACTTGCGAATTGTTTAGTTGCAGTTTGAGCGCATCGGGAGACGACTGTTCGAAGGTCAGGCCTGTTTCTCCGTTCCGGACAATCACGTTGTCCATCCGGTTCTCGTAGCTCTCCCCACTGAAGAAGATGCCTCCCCATTGTGAGGGCGTACGGTCGTAGGGCAAGACATCGTTCAGGATGAAATCCAGTCGGTCGCCCCGTATGACAATCGGTTGTTCGCGCGTGCCTTCTGCCAGCAGTGTCCCGTGTACCACCATATTGGCAGCATCGTGCATGTAGAAAATGGTACCGGGTTCAATGCGGAGCGTGGCTTCGGGAGCAATCACCAAGCTGTCGTATATCAGGTAGGGGCGTTCGGCTGTGAGTAAGGAATCTTGTGTGATGACAAGTCCATCGCGGAACAGATTCACGTTTTGCCCATAGGCTTCGAGACGGACGCTTTGCCGCACGCCATTGGTTGTGAAAAGGATGGAATCTGCAATCAATAAAGGTTGGTTGGCCCCATTTGGGTCGACGGTCACTTCAACGAAAACATACATGCTGTCGTTGGCTGCGATGCGCAGGTCTTGAAAGTAGTCACCTTTCCTTCCGTCAACATTGATGCGAAAACCACTTTCTTCACCGTTTGCCAGCATGACTTCTCCAATCAAGAGAGGTTCGCTGTTGCGATTGTAGACCATGAATTCTTTTGTTGCGGAACCGATTGTTGTGAAAACTGTATCGAACGAGAGGGTGTCGACGGAGAAACTTAACCGGTGATTAGGATTGGTTGAATAATTCTCATCCAGCCCGTCGCAAGACAACAGGTTGAACACTATTGAAAACAATAGGAGTAACGGGACAGTTACTTTTTTCATAACTTATCAATCTTAATCGTTTCGGTATCCTTCTTGTTTTTTTGTTATCAGGAGACAAAATTACAAAAAAGTTTTCAAACACATCTTGTTCAATAAAAAAGAGGAAAAACATCCATCAAATGTTCTTCCTTTTTATAAACGAGAAAATTCCTACTTTATTTTTTTGCTGGAATGTTTTTTAAAACTTCTAACAGATGTGACCACCATAGACCGACAGTGTTGATTTGTATCCGTTCATTAGGCGAGTGTACGTCGCGTAGTGTCGGACCAAACGAAATCATGTCCAAATACGGATATTTTTCGAGGAACAACCCGCATTCCAGGCCAGCGTGGATAGCTTTGATTTTGGGCTCTTTGTCGAATAGGCGTTTGTAGGTTTCTTGGGCTACTTCCAGGATTTTAGAATCCGGATTGGGCATCCAACCGGGATAACCGTCGCCGTGCGTTACGGTTGCGCCGGCAAGTTTGAATACGGATGCGACTTGATTCGCTATCATTTTTTTGCATGATTCGATGGAGCTGCGTTGGCTTGTGCCGACCAGAATCGTGTTGTCCGTCCAGGTCTTGACGGAAGCTAGGTTGGTGGAGGTTTCCACTAACCCTTCAATGTCGTGGCTCATGCCGATTACGCCGTGCGGGCAAGCGTGTATTGCCCAAATGACTTTTTCTGCCCATGCCGGACTGAGGCAAGTAGCCGGGCATTCGACAGAGGTCATCGAAATTTGCACATTAGGGTCTACATGCTTCAATTCGTTTTCGATGTCAGCGGTGTAATGGTTCAATAGAACGCGCGCGGCCTCTTTGTCTTCCGGGTAAAGCCCGATAATAGCATGTGCTTCGCGAGCGATGGCATTGCGCAGGTTCCCGCCGTTAATTGAGCAAAGGGCAAAGTCGGTCTGCGCTTGCAACAGGTAAAGAAAGCGTACCAATATTTTGTTGGCATTTCCTAACCCTTTGTAGATTTCGCTGCCAGAGTGTCCTCCATTGAGCCCTTTTACGTCGATTGTAAAATAGTGCATATTGGGGTTTGTTTCATGTGCTTCATAACGGAACAGCGCCTGTGTATCTTTGCCTCCGGCACAGCCAATGAAGATTTCCCCTTCATCTTCGCTGTCGAGATTCAGCAGGATTGTACCTGTCATGAATCCTTCTTGGATGTTTTTGGCTCCGGTCAGCCCGGTCTCTTCGTCGACCGTGAAGAGGCATTCGATTGGGCCATGTTCGATATCGTCTGAAGCTAAGATGGCGAGTTCGGCAGCGATACCGATGCCGTTATCTGCGCCGAGAGTCGTACCATTTGCATGCAGCCAGTTCCCTTCAACAATCGTCTCAATGGGGTCGTTTTCGAAATCATGTACGGTTGCGTTGTTTTTTTCGCAAACCATGTCCATGTGGGATTGCAGAATGACAGTCGGCAGTTTTTCCTTGCCCGGCGTGGCCGGTTTGGACATCAGAATATTACCGGCGGCATCTTTTTTTATGGCGATTTTATACTGGTTGGCGAACGATTCGAGAAACTGAATCATTTTCCCCTCTTTTTTAGACGGACGGGGCACTTGAGTGACCTGATGGAAAAATTTCCAGACAATTTCAGGTTTTAAATCTGTTATATTCATAATGTTACAATATATATAATAGATGTTGCGATATCGTTAATTATGTTGTTTAAAATCGAATAGGGTATAAAAAAAGTACAATTAAATCCTAAAAACAGACCTTTTATTCGCGTAAACCCTTATATTTGCGTCCACAAATATATAGAGAAAAATGCTAATAACGTTATTTATTGCGGTTTTAATTCTTGTTATATGCATCGCTTTAATGAGCGTAAAGATTCTTTTAAAGCGAGGAGGAACGTTCCCCAATATGCACATCGAAAGCAATGCAGCATTGCGAGAAAAGGGGATTTGTTGCGTCAAGACGCAACACAGACAGGAGAATATGCGTAAGAATCTCTATGAGCGTGTAAAGGAGTTGGAATAATTATAATTAAAGATTTAATTTACATTTGTATGAAGAATATAAACTACGTAATCAACGGTGTCCTCGCTGTGGCTGTCGTCATTCTTTTTGTGATGCAGTTTTCTGGTAAGAAAGAATCTACAGTTGCTCCAGCTTTCACCGCAAAGGGAGATTCGACCGCGCAGCGACTTCCTGTTGCTTATGTGAATGTGGATTCTCTTTTGCAAAATTACAACTATTCGAAGGATTTGAATGAACGTATTGTCCGGATGCAAGAGGATATGCGTCTGGATGTAAACCAACGGGCAAATTCATTGCGGACTGAATTGAATGATTTTCAGCGCAAGTTGCAGGCAAATGCGTTCCTGACGGAAGAACGGGCTCAGCAGGAAGGAACGCGTTTGCAAAAAAAGCAAGAGGAGTTGCAAAACTATGCAGCCCAGAAAGAACAGGAGTTTGCGTCTAAACAAATGGAATTGAACGGACAATTGCGTGATACGATTGTTGCCCAGTTGAAAGTGTTTAACCAGTCGAGAAGATATCAGATCATCTTCAGCAATACATTGGGCGATAATATCCTGTTAGGCGATCCCGTTTATGATATTACGGCAGAATTTTTGGAAGTATTGAATAAAAACTATGCACCGGTAAATAAATAAAAGAACGAGAAAGATGCCCGCAAAAAATGGTCGGCAGCAATTTTTTTGCTGCCGACCATTTTTATTTACTGCCGACTGAATTTGGCTTTTCTCGTGTCCCCTTTTTGCCCCTCTTCTTGCGAATCCAGAAGTAGTAGCCTGTTAGGGCAAAGACAGCGCCGAGCAGTGATGCGAGGCAACTAAGTATCTGTGTCGTCACTCCTCCCCACGTGCCGACGTGGACGGAATAAATCCAACCCCGTATCTTGCCGGACTTTGGCAGGTCGCAGTAGAGCTGCGTATCGGTTATCTCGCCCGTTTTCGGGTCGAAGGTATAGCTGTCACCTCCTCGTGTATTACCATAGCGTGCGAAAGAGACGCTGGCTTTACCGTCCTGCAACGTGATGTAGTTGTAGTGCGGATAGCGGGATTGCAGGTCGGCGAGGACTGCGCCCCATTGGGTATAGTCTGTGCGTTTTGCTTGTCTGTCGCCTTTGCCGGATGCGTGTTTCCCTTCGCTCTTCCGTTCGGAGGCCGGAGCGTGAACTTCTTGTTGGCGGGGCGAGGTGGTTTCGACGCCAAAGACAGCATAGAAGGCGTTGCGATACCAACCGAATGACCATGTCAACCCTGTCAGCGTCAGCGCAAGCAGGAGCAATGTCGTGTAGAAGCCGCCTGCGACATGCAGGTCGTAGAAGAAACGGAACCATCCTTTCCGTGTCTGGATTTTCAGCCGGTTGCTCAGCATTTTCCGGTTGCGCGGCCACCAGATGACCAGTCCGCTAACGAGGATAATAGCCAAAGCCAGCGTGGCGTATCCCACAATGTTTTTCCCCCACGAGAAGCTGCCGTCGCGCTTGTAGGTATCAAACAGCCAGCGATGGATGCGCATCGTCTGCATGAAGAAACCTTGCCCGTCATCTACGCCGGTCAGTTGGCCTGTGTAGGGGTCGATGAAAGCAACGGCTTTCTTGCCGGGCAGCACCACTTGGTTGGTTCTTTCCGGGTCAGGAAAGATGCGTAGCCCGTTGATCTGGATGGAGTCGGGCAGTTGTCGCCGCGCAGCCTTCATGAGTTCGGCAGGCGGCAGCAGTTCCCCTTTCACCTCCTTGACGTAGTAGCGGGAGGGATAACAGAATTGCAAGATTTCGTCTTCGAACACCAAGATCGCGCCCGTCAGGCAGACGAGCGCAATGATGAGGCCGAAGGGAATCGACAACCAGAGATGTATTTTCCCAAATAGCCTTCTCATATTATTCAGCTGTGTACGAAAGGATACCCAAAGCCGAAACGCTGGTTACATTCTCCACCACCAGTCCAGCAGTAGCTTCGCCGGTAGCCGGATTGATTCGGTAAATAGTCGGATGAGCGCCGTCAGTCGTGGCAAGAGGAATATAGGCATACCCGTTGTCACCGCACGGTGTACCGAAGCTGGAGATAACGCTCTTATCAGGCAGGTTGGTTACTACGGTCAGCTTCCCGGTCTCACCCTTGAAGACTGCCAACTCATTACGGGGCGCAGTAGTACCCGACATATTATCCACACCTCCGCTATACATCTGCAACAGGAAGTAGTCATCTGTGATGTGCCAGCAGCGGAACATGGGGTTCTTGTTTCCTTGTTCCTCAAGGTTCACGTAATAATCAGGGTCGAAGTCGGTCTCGCCCGCATTGATGCGCACCACGCCCGACGGCAGTTGACCCTGCACACGCTTGAAACTGGTACCGTCACCGTTATCCACCGGCGTTGTCACTGTACGTCCGTATCCCGGAGAGAACACATAGAGGTCGCCATTGTCGGCAGCCCAGATACTCTGGTAATACTGCGAACGGTAACGTCCGCTGGCATAACCGATTTTGTCCGTACTGGCTATGACAGGCGTTTCCTCAAAACTGTCACCGCTGTAAATGGCGATATAAGCGTTGTCCGGATACTGCGTAGATGGAATCATGCCTACAGTGTAGATTCCCGAACCGCTTCCACCGTCGGCATTAGCCACATAAGTTGGGTCTACAATGTATTCAGGATAGGTATTCACGCCATAGTGGCTCATGCCCATAGGCACTACAGAGGTGTACAGGCGGTCGTTTGCTTCCACGAATCCTGAAAATGTAACATATTCGCCGTTGCCCAAAAAATTCTCTGCAATGCGGCTGCCGGTAGTGGTGCTACCGTTTAGTACGCTGAGATAATTGAAAAACAGATAGTAAGCATAGTTACCTTCTTCGTCCTGTTCTACCGAACCGGCACTGGTGGATGACGTGATGACATTGTCGCCCCATGTGCCATAAGAGGTGGTACGATTGTAAGTATACTGACTGGCTTCCGTTACAGTTCCACCAGAATTAAGCGTATAGGAGAAGCCGGTTCCTGAGTTGCCCTGATTGTACTGGAAGTTGAAGAGATACTTTTCGCCGTAGAAAATATAGTTTGCCCCGGTCTCGGTTTCATACCCCGTCCCATAGCCCGACACGCTACCTTCGTCCAGCGATTCAACAGCCATCAAGTAGGCCGCATCATCGGCCTCTGCCACTACTATGTAGCGACGCAGGCTTGTATCACCACTTCCGTCGTCACCATCGTCACCACCGTCAATTACATCGTCACTGCATGCAGTAAACAAGCTGCCTGTGAAAAATAGGGCTGCAGCCAATGCCCATGCATAATGTTTCATCCTCATTTGTCTTACTTCTTTAATGGTTATTGAATGATTATTGAATGATTATTAATTAAAGTAGGAACTACCTACGTCTGTATTCCTGTCTCTAGCTTCATCAGCCGCCGAGATAGACGCGGAACTTACCGTAGAAAGCCCGCCCCGCCTTTTGCAAGCTGAAGTTGTCATACAGCTTTTCGTCGGTGAAGTTGCGGCACTCCAGCGAGATGTTATACCGCCCGTTCTTCAGCGAGTAGCCGATAGTGAGGTTGTGCGACAGCTGTTCGGGCACGCGGCTCTTGGTAGAGGGGTCGCCCATCCGCTCCCAATAGAGGGGGAACTCGTGCTGGTAGAAGCCGTCGTAACCTACGGTCAGCACATTGCCCTTGCCGAAGAGGTTGTGCCAAGTGAAGTTGGCGTCGAAGTTGGCAAATGTGTAGGGCTGGTTGGGGATGCGCTGCCCGTAGCTGAAGCTCTCTTGCAACGTGCCTTCGGCAAGGTATCGCTCATCGTCGCGGGCGTTGATGTTGTTGAAGGTTCCCCCCACGCTGAACCAGCGGGCGTAGCTGTAGCGCAGCGTCACGTTGAAGCCTTTGGTCTTCACCCTTCCATGATTCTCGTAAATGCCGTAACTCATCCCGCCTATAGCGTCGAGTCCACGCTTAATGTAGTCTTTTGTATCCCGGTAGATGAGGCTTCCCTCCACATACAGCCCGTGCCGCCCAAACTGGTGGGTGTAGCTGAGGTTGAAGTTCAGGTTGTCGCTATTCTCCGGGTTCAGGTCAGTCTGGCCGGCTTCCAAGTCCTCGTCGCCGAATAGCTCGTCGGTGGTAGGCAGGCGGTAGGCCTTCTCGTAGGAAAGCTTTGCCTGCAGGTTGTCGACGATGAAATAGGTGCCGGCAACCCCGTAGCCCAGCGAACTAGTCCGGCGCGAATAGTTGACATAGTTACCCACACCGTCGGAACTTTGCGACACGGGCCCTTCGTTATACTGGTTGTAATACTTGCCGAATACCGACAGGTTCCAGCGTTCTGACGGCATTAGACGATAAGAAAGCCCGGTGATGTTCTTGCGCGTAATCTTCGGTATGTCAAAGTCTGAAATGGAGGAGCTTCCGGCCACGAAGGAACGGGTAGTACGCTCGAAAGAGCTGAACACGTGGTTGAGCGTGAAGGAGTGAACCGTCCCGATGTGGTAGTTGGTAGTGAAGGAGGTATTCCAATTGGTATTCTTCGACTCATTGTCCTGATAAGACTGTTCGCCCGGCGAGCCGGTGTATTTGCGGTCGCCCCGCCAGTTGTACTTGTAGGTGGCGGTGTCGATGTTCTGCGTCAGGTTGTGGTTGTAATTGGCCGTGAATATCACGTCCAGCCCTTTGGTCAGGAGATCTTTCTTGCTGTACTCCAGCGCTGGTACGAACGAATGCCCCTTGCGGTGCTTATCCCCGAAGACGATATATTGGTACACGCCCGTCTGTATCTCCTTATAGAAGTTGCTGTAGGTGAAGCTCAGCATCAGGCGGTCTGCCCACGCCTTGTCCACCACGCCTATCTTGCCGATTACGGCTTCGTTGTGGAAGCGGTCGTTGAAGCGGCGTACATGGTAGATGGTGTTGCGGTCGGTACTCTCCGTCACCCCGTCTTCGCCGAACTCGGTGATGTAGTTATCGATGTAGTAGTTATTGTCCGAGAAGTTCTGGAACGCGTTGATTTCATATGTCAGCCCGTTCTTGAAGGTTTGCCCGAAGTGCACATACGACTTGTGCGTGTTAAACGATCCGTAGCTGTAGGAAGCGTCGAGAAACCAGCGGCGGCGTTGCTTATTGGTGACGATGTTCACCACACCACCCAAAGCATCGGTTCCGAAGCCCACGGGCACCACTCCTTTGTACACCTCGATGCGCTCCGCGTAGTTGGCCGGCAGGTTGTTGATATCAAAAGCCCTACCTGCCCCTTCCTGCGGCACGCCGTCGATGAATATCTTCACATGATTGCCGCTGAATCCGTCAAGCATCAGTTGCATGTCGGAGCCTACACCTCCCGCTTCGCGTAATTTCAATCCCGGAGCCTTTGCCAGTGCATCACCAATGGTCTTAGTAGTGTTCTGAAGCTCGGTGGCATCGACCGCTATGGCGTTGAATGCCGAACGTTTCACGCGTCCCACGCCGTCGGCCGTGACGACCACCTCGTCCAGCTGTTGCGTCTCGGCTTTCAGCGTGAAGTCCATTCGGAGCTCCTCGCCCGCCTTGATGCTGACCTGTTCCTCTTCCGTTGTGTATCCGATTGCGGAGACAACCAGCGTATAGTCGCCCGCAGGAGCTTTGAGGTGGTAAATGCCTTCGCTGTCGGTATAGCTCCCATTGGTGGTACCTTTCAGGTATATCGTGGCGAAATCCAATACTTCGTTGCCTGTGGAGATGACCTTCCCCGATATGATTCCGGTGTTCCGGTGGCCGTGTCCGTGCCTGCCGTGCCCCCGATTCTGCCCGTACATCTCGTCCGGGAACAGCAGGCATATGGCGACGGCCAGTAATAGTGTAGTCGTTTGAAACATTCTGATTTAGAATTTATATTAGTGTTTTCATTAAGGCAGCAAAGATATGGGCTTCCTTTGTTTGCTACAATCCCTTAATGTTGGTATTTTTTTGCGTGGCAGATAACCAAAAATAGGGATTTGGGGGGCAGAGAGGGCTGTCGCGGATGTAATGCTCCAGCTGTAGATTTTACCTCTTTCCGGCAGGTGCCTGTGTCGTCTTCCGCGTGAGCTGTGAGCGGCACAGGTCAGTCTTTTGTCTTGGGTGCGACGAAGGCGGTGTAGAGCTGGAGTAGCGCGGCTATGGTCAGGCAGATAACCCATTCTTTCTGCCCCTTGAACATCAGGACGGAAGCGAAGACGCACAGAAGCCCGGCGAAGATGCTGTAACGGTGGAGCCGACGTTGGCGAAGGTCTATCCCTTTCGTCGGCAGGGTCAGGTGGCAGAGGACGTAGCCTGCCGCCCCTGCGGCGAACAGGTAGGAGGAAGTGGCGGGCAGTGCGAGGTGGAGCCCTGCCCCGGCAAGTAGCAGCAGGGCGGAGCAGTTGAAAAGGACGGTACGTGTCTTGTCGTTCATTTATTTGTGTTTGATGATGTAGATGTCTTCGTCGGGTTCCTTCATGAAATACTCTTCGCGGGCGAAGCGTTCGAGCCCTTCCTTGTCTGTACGGAGGGCGTTCAGCTTCTGCCTGTTGACCTCAATTTCTTTTTGATAGTGCTTGATCTCTTTTTCCAAGCTGCGGATTTTTTTGTCGTACATGTAGCGCTTGTATAGGCTGCTGTCACCCATTGTAAGTATCAAGGCGAGAGATACAAGTATAACCAACCCATAAGCGTTGATTTTAGACAGATAGTTGTTGTAAAAGTCTTTGATATGCGACATCGGAATCTTATTATAATTAATAGATAAAAGAGAAGGGTGTTTAAAAGATACCATCCCTTGTTTTTTGTATGAGCTTATAATCCAACAGAGTCATGGCTGTCATCGCCTCCACGATGGGAACGGCACGTGGCAAGACACACGGGTCATGCCGGCCTCGTGCTTTCAAGAGCGTGTCTTCGCCATCCATTGTGACTGTTTCTTGTTCCATCAAAAGCGTGGCGACTGATTTGAATGCAACACGAAAATAAATGTCTTGTCCATTCGAGATACCTCCTTGAATCCCCCCAGAGTGATTCGTACGGGTATCGATTCGTCCGTTATCATTAAAGAAGCGGTCGTTCCGTTCCGACCCGCGATAAAGAGCTGCATCGAATCCGTCGCCATATTCAAACCCTTTGACCGCATTAATAGTCAGCATGGCATGGCCCAATGCAGCATGAAGTTTCCCGAAGACAGGTTCTCCCCATCCAGCCGGAATCCCTTTGGCGACACACGTGATGACGCCTCCTACGGTATCGCCTTGCGCTTTCACTTCGGCTATCAATGCTTCCATCCGGGCGGCAGTCGCAACATCCGGACAACGTACGGCAGTTGTATCTATCAGGCTCAGGTCATAATCTTGATAAGAACCTGTTAGTTTGATATCTCCCACTTGCGAGGTAAAAGCCTGAATTCGGATTCCTTGCCGCAGGAGGATTTGCTTGGCGATGGCACCTGCCACACAACGGGCAATCGTTTCGCGTGCGGATGAACGGCCGCCGCCGCGCGGGTCACGTATGCCGTATTTCATCTGGTAGGTATAGTCTGCATGCGAAGGACGATAGACACGCTTCAGATTGTTATAATCCGAAGAATGTTGGTTCTTGTTCCATACAAGGAAGCCGATGGGTGTACCGGTTGTTTTCCCCTCATAGAGACCAGATAGGAATTGGACTTCGTCGTCTTCCTTACGGGGGGTTGTTATTTGGGATTGTCCGGGTTTCCGCCTGTTCAACTCCTGCTGGATGAAGGCAAGATCCAATTCAATCCCTGCCGGGCATCCGTCGATAATCCCCCCGATTGCGGGACCGTGCGATTCGCCGAAAGAGGTCAGGCGGTATATGTTGCCGAATGTATTCATGTTTTAATTGACAATTAATGGCAGCACCCGTTACCACAGCCTTCTCCACTGCCACATTCACTTTCACCGCATCCGCTGCATCCGCCACATCTGCCGGCCGGAGCTGTGAGAGCCTTAATTTCTTCAGCTGTCGGTTCGTGTACGTCAATTACTTCTCCATCGAAATGCAAGGTCTCGCCTGCCAGCGGATGGTTGAAATCCATCACAACGACATCATCCTTGACTTCCAGAACGGAACCGTTCATACGGTTCCCGTTGGAATCCATCATCGGGACTGTGTTGCCCTCTTTAATCATTTCGGCATCGAATTTGCCATTTATTTCAAAGATGTTTTTAGGCAGATCCAACACGTGTTCCTCCACATATTCACCGTAAGCATCAGTCGGTGCAATGGTAAAACAGAACTTTTCACCTACTTCCAATCCATCTAAAGCGTTTTCAAAGGCAGGAAGCATGGCTCCTGTGCCGAAGATGAATTTTAGTGGGACTTCGCGCGTTGCCTTCTCCATCAGTTCGCGTTCGTCTCCTTCCCCGACATGCAGGTCGTATGCTACTGCTACGAATTTATTTGTTTCAATTTTCATGCTGTATTTCGTTTATAATATAAATAAAAGAGAAGCCAAATGTACGCATATTTTCTGATTTGGCTTCTTTTTGTTTCAAGAAATAGTGTCAGGCTTTGTCGATTGCTTTTTTCAGAGCATCTAATGCTTGTACCAAAACCGAACGTGGACATCCCGCATTCATCCGCATCACGCCGAAGGGATGTTCTGAAAGGATTGCTCCACCACTGGCGACAATTTCTTCTTGTAAGGACTTGTTTACTTTAGGGTGTGTGATATCCAATCCGGATGCTACCACAGCGATTGTCTGTCCATCCGCATCAAGACAACCTTGGTGAGCCGCCGTGTCGCATCCCAATGCCAGTCCGCTGATTACTACATGACCTTGCCCGCCTAT
>CAYXIX010000010.1:0-2724 GCA_964465405.1 uncultured Parabacteroides sp.
GCCGTGCAATCAGCATCGCCGGTTCGTCAGATAGAGTTGTATGATATTTCGGGACGTTTGGTAAGAAGCATCCGCGCCAATGAACTGCCAATCGGCAATCTGTCGGACGGCGTTTACATCGTGCGCGTCACAACCGACGAGGAAGTCAAGACGGAAAAGGTTATCTTACACCGTTAAACAGACACGATATATGACGATAATCAGACAAAGTATGACAAGCATCCTGCTTTCCGTCCTCGTCGGGACGGAAGCAGGATGTTCTGTTTCCCATAAGGCGACAGACTCCACTGTTATGGAACAGCAGACAGTTATAAATAGCAATACGCAGCAAGCCGGCCCACCGGTCATTATCTATAAAACGACACGTGACTATAGCCGGAATGTGCCGGTCATGCTCAATGCCGACGGGACGAAGATTGTCTCCTATCCGGCGGTGAGCGATGTCCGTTCGCTTCCTTATCCGACACCCCTTGCCGACGGCTACCTGCTCGACAATCGCGGTATCGGACAATACGTCGCGTTCCTCTCCTACACCTACGAGGAGTATGCGGCACTGCCCAAGACACCGACAGCAAGCGAATTGTTTGAAAAAATTATTGACAAACATCCGCTCGTGGAAATCCATTCCTGCGGCAACCGTTATCAATATAAGAATCTGGTCGAAGAACTGAACGTGCAAATCCGTGCCGGGAAATTCAAAAAAGCAGAGAGCAAATAAACATTATATAAATTGTAAATGAGAACATTCTTATCTATTCTTTCAGCGGCAATCCTGTTTGTAGTAGGAAACATTGCCTGTACGCAACAAAAAAAGGAAGCTGACAGCACGTTGGCATTCATTCCGCAACCGCAAGAAGTACAAATTTTGTCTGACCAGTTCCAACTGACACGACGTGCAGGCATCACCATCGAAACGCCTAACCCCGAACTTGAGCGGATCGCCCGCTATTTCAACAGCAAGATTGTGGCAGCAACGGGGTTTGAGGTCCGGCTGAAACCGCGAGGCAACATCCGCTTTCGCCTAACCGACGACGCTTCACTTGGTGCAGAAGGTTGTCACCTGTTAGTCAAACACAGCGGCGTTACGATTACAGCTCACAAGCCTGCCGGTATCTTTTACGGTGTACAGACCTTGTTGCAAATGTTTCCGCCAGAAATCAGGGGGCAAGAAGAACAGAAAAATAAAACATGGAAAATCGCCTGTGTAGACATCACAGACAAACCACAGTTCGCATGGCGCGGATTGATGTTGGATTGTTCCCGACATTGGTTCACGAAAGAGGAGGTCAAGCGGTATATCGACCAGCTTGCCGAATATAAAATGAATGTATTCCACTGGCACCTGACGGATGATCAAGGTTGGCGTTTGGAAATCAAGTCGCTGCCGCGCCTGACGGAGGTTGGCGCTTGGCGTGTACCCCGCGTAGGACAGTGGTGGCATCGCGAACCGCAACAACCGGGCGAGGAAACGACTTATGGCGGCTTCTACACACAGGAAGATGTCAAAGAGGTGTTAGCTTATGCTGCCGAACGTTATGTGCGCGTCATTCCCGAAATTGATGTTCCGGGACACAGTCTGGCTGCACTTGTCGCTTATCCGGAACTGGCATGTATGCATGCACCGACAGCGGTCAATGTGGGGAATAAATTTTATGGTGAAGACGAAAACACGCTTTGTATAGGGAAAGAAGAGACATTCGAATTTATGGACAAAGTGCTGACAGAGGTCGCAGCGTTGTTCCCGGACGAATACATCCACATCGGCGGCGATGAGTGTTTCAAAGGATTTTGGCACAAATGTCCCCGCTGTCAGGCCCGCATGAAGGCTGAAAACCTGAAAAATGAAAATGAATTGCAAAGCTATTTCATTCACCGGATGGAAAGCCAGTTGAAAGCCAAAGGGAAAAAACTGATTGGCTGGGATGAAATCATCGAGGGCGGATTGGCTCCTGATGCAACGGTGATGAGCTGGCGAGGGATGAAAGGCGGTATCCAAGCAGCGAAAGCCGGACACCATGTGATTATGACGCCGACGGAACATTGCTACATCGACCTTTGGCAAGGCGAACCTTCTGTGGAACCGGACACCTATTCGATGTGCCGATTAAAAGATTCTTACCGTTTTAACCCCGTCCCGGACAGTGTGCCGGCCGAAATGATACTGGGCGGACAGGGAAACCTGTGGGCCGAATCCGTCCCGACTTTCCGTCATGCCGAATATATGACATGGCCACGCGGGTGGGCGCTTGCGGAGGTGCTTTGGACGGGGCCTGAACAAACCGACTGGGAGCGGTTCTGGCCGCGCGTCGAACAGCATTTCATCCGGGCAGACAAGGCGCAAATCAATTATGCCCGCAGCATGTATAATGCCATTATCACGCCCTATTATGCATCGGACGGTGTTTTGGAAATCAAATTGGATTCGGAAGTGGGGAATTTAGACATTTATTATACGTTCGACAATACCAACCCGGACGCTTTCACTCCGAAATACAGCGAGCCGCTTCGAGTGCCGAAAGATGCAACTTGGCTGCGTGTCGTCACCTATCGGAACGGAAAGCCAATCGGTAAAGTTATCACGTTGTCTGTCACCGAATTGAAGAAACGGGCAGCCAATACGCGGCATGTCGTCGGCAACTTGTAACAAGAATGTGATGTGTATGTCAAATCCATGAAATAGCTTTTCCGTTATTTTGTACAAACAAAAATGCGAGTAAAACAAAA
>CAYXIX010000010.1:2824-26841 GCA_964465405.1 uncultured Parabacteroides sp.
AAACAAAAATGCGAGTAAAACAAAACATGAAATCAAATAAATGGATACTATTAGGTCTGTTGTCTTTGCTCTCTTGGACTATCAATGCGCAAGAGCCTCCAACTGATGACCGGTTAGACACGCGCATCGATTCACTGGCAGAAGAGACAACGACCTTAGACAAAATAGTCAAGAAACTAAGCAAGTTCAAGGTTTCTGCCTACATTCAAGGCCAATTTCAATACGGGCAAGAAAACGCCTCGTTGAAAGTGGGCGACGACAACGAACATACAGACAAAGGATTCAACCGTTTCGGCATCCGACGCGGACGGGTCAAATTTGAATATAACGACGGAATTGGTACGGGCGCCGTGCAAATCGAAGTCAATGACAAAGGTGTCAGCTTCCGCGACCTTTATATCGGTATCAAAGATCCTTGGCTGAAACGAAACCAACTGATGGCCGGAATTTTCAACCGTCCTTTCGGCTATGAAGTCAGCTATTCGACCAGCCATTTGGAATCGCCCGAACGGGCTACCATCATCCAATACTTTTTCCCGGACGAACGCGATTTGGGAGTCATGCTGACGCTTCAAACACGTGAAGACAGTCCGCTCAACTTCCTCAAGTTCGATGCCGGTATCTTTGCGGGAAACAGCATCAACCGGGAAACGGACAACCGGAAAGATTTCATCGGCCGACTCGGAGCTGAAAAGAAAATCGGAAACTGGGGACAATGGGGTGCCGGTTTTTCTTACTACAACGGAAGTGTCTACAACCCGACAACCACTGCTTACGAGCTGCAAGACAAACGTTTCGTTGCGATTGACAAAGGCGAAACGGGTACATATATGAAACGGGAATATTTCGGGTTGGATGCCCAATTCTCTTTCCGCAGCGGATGGGGAAAAACAACACTACGCGGCGAAGGGCTCATCGGTACGCAACCGGGTATCGCTTCGAGCAGCCGTAGTCCGAACAGCAGCACGCGCCCGGAGAATCTGCCGGAAAACGCTCTCTACAAACGCCCTTTCATCGGCTATTTCTTCTATCTGGTGCAAGATATCGGGAATACGCCATTCTCTGCCGTCCTGAAATATGATGCCTACGACCCCAATACCGGATTGAAAGGGAATGAAATTGGCATCAAAGACAGCCACACTTCTGAAACAGACTTAGCGCAAAGCACATTGGGCATAGGCGCGATGTACCATTTCAACAAACATATCCACATACAGGCTTATTACGAATTTAATTTCAACGAAACAAGCGACTGGGTAAGCGGATACGAACAAGACCGGAAAGACGACGTTTTCACACTGCGCCTGCAATATAAGTTTTAACAGAAATGTAACATCTGTTTTATATACCTGCAATATGCCTGTATTTCCTTTGCATTATGGAAATATAAATCAGAATTTGCAAGAATGAAAAAAACAATTATTCTGGCTGCGATGGCCGCCTGTTTGTTTGTTGCAGACACATTTGCACAAAAAATCAAAGGGAGTGATACCTGCCTACCCCTCAGCCAAACTGAAGCAGAAAATTACATGAAGAAAAACAAAGCAGCCAAAATTACAGTAACGGGTGGCGGCTCGGGCGTCGGAATCTCAGCATTGATGGAAGGGACAACCGATATCGCCATGACTTCCCGCAAAATGAAATTCGACGAACGAATCAAACTGCAAGAAGTAAAAAAGAATACCAAAGAGGTCGTGATTGCATACGACGCATTGGCAGTCGTTGTTCATCCATCTAATAAGGTGACCAACCTGACCCGCGAACAACTGGAAGCTATTTTCACCGGAAAAATCAAAAACTGGAAAGAGGTCGGAGGAGCAGATATGAAAATTGTTGCCTACTCGCGAGAAACCTCATCCGGGACGTATGAGTTCTTCAAAGAAAGTGTCCTGAAGAACAAAAACTATATGAACGGAATCTTGAGTATGCCTGCAACAGGTGCCATCATCCAGTCTGTCAGTCAGACAAAGGGAGCCATCGGCTACGTGGGGCTTGCCTACCTAAACAAAGATGTCAAAGCCATCCATGTTTCGTATGACTCAGGTAAAACATACACGGAGCCGTCTTTTGAGAATGCAAGGAATAAAACATACCCGATTGTCCGCCCGCTCTTTTATTATTACGAGACAAAGAATGAAAGTAAAGTAAAACCCTTTATCGATTACATTCTCTCGGCAGAAGGACAAACGACTGTCAAGAATGTAGGATACATCCCTATTCAGTAAATAGAATTGTCCATTATTTTAACCGCCTTGCGGTTTTCTTTACCCGGCAGCTATCCATTTTTTGGCAGCTGCTATTTTTTGTATAAGAAAATAAGGTTATAGGAAACTTCGCTTTTGTTCCACACAAACGCTCTTTTTGTCACAACAGATGCGCCCCCGTCCGGCGATTGATCTGCGTCAACATTCCTCTTGTGGATTTCAGGAGCAGGCATAACCGGTTTCCTCGCTTTATACACAAAAAGAACCCCGAAGCCGTTTCTGACTCCGGAGCCTTGTCCTTTACGGGGGATGCCGAAAACCTTTGCACTGAACGTATCTGAGATAGTTCTTTCAGATACACTCCCTTTTCCAAATTATTCGCTACCTTTGTGTCTCGAAAACAGTAAACACGAAGCATGGAAAAACATTTTAAAAGAACACTGATAACGACGGCTTTGCCGTACGCGAATGGGCCTGTCCATATTGGCCATTTGGCAGGGGTATATGTGCCGGCTGATATTTATGTGCGTTATCTTCGCATGAAGGGAGAAGAGGTTTTGATGGTAGGTGGGTCGGATGAGCATGGTGTGCCTATCACACTTCGCGCCAAACGTGAAGGTGTGACGCCGCAAGACGTGGTAGACCATTATCATGGTATCATCAAGAAGTCGTTTGAGGAGTTTGGTATTTCGTTTGATATCTATTCGCGGACTACATCGGCGATTCATCGTCAGACGGCTTCGGATTTTTTCCGTATGCTTTACGATAAAGGGGAATTTGTCGAAAAGACAAGCGAACAATATTATGATGAGGAGGCGAAACAGTTTTTGGCCGACCGGTATATAACGGGGACATGCCCGCATTGTGGAAACGAAAAAGCGTATGGCGACCAATGTGAGGCATGCGGTACATCTTTAAGTCCTACGGAACTGATAAACCCGAAATCAACCATTAGCGGAAGCCAGCCGGTGATGCGTAAGACAAAACACTGGTATTTGCCATTGGATAAATGGGAACCTTTTTTGCGTCATTGGATATTGGACGAACATAAAGAGTGGAAATCCAATGTTTATGGACAATGCAAGAGCTGGTTAGACATGGGTTTGCAGCCGCGTGCCGTCAGCCGCGATTTGGATTGGGGTATTCCGGTGCCGGTAGAAGGAGCTGAAGGAAAGGTTTTGTACGTATGGTTTGACGCGCCGATCGGTTATATTTCCAACACGAAAGAGTTGCTTCCGGACAGTTGGGAAAAGTGGTGGAAAGACCCTGAAACCAAGATGATTCATTTTATCGGTAAAGATAACATTGTGTTTCACTGTATTGTATTTCCGGCAATGTTAAAAGCTGAAGGAACTTATAACTTACCGGAAAATGTGCCTGCGAATGAGTTCCTGAATTTGGAAGGCGATAAGATCTCTACTTCGCGTAATTGGGCTGTTTGGTTGAATGAGTATCTGGTCGATATGCCGGGTAAACAAGATGTATTGCGTTATGTACTGACAGCTAATGCACCGGAAACAAAAGATAATGATTTTACGTGGAAAGATTTCCAAGCACGTAATAATAACGAGCTGGTTGCGATTTTAGGGAATTTTGTCAATCGGGCATTGGTCTTGACACAGAAATATTTTGACGGAAAAGTTCCGGCCGCAGGAGAATGGACGGATTACGACCGGCAGACGTGGGCAGAGGTTTCACAAGTTAAAGGAAATGTAGAACGGTTGTTGGATACGTTCCATTTCCGTGAAGCCCAACGCGAAGCGATGAACTTGGCACGCATCGGGAACAAATATCTGGCAGATACGGAGCCTTGGAAGTTGGTAAAAACGGATAAAGAGCGGGTAGCGACGATTTTGCATATTGCTTTGCAGATTACGGCTAATCTGTCTGTCGTTTTTGAGCCGTTCTTGCCGTTTAGCATGAAGAAGTTGGACGCAATGCTGGCGATTGAGCCGATGGTATGGGAGCGTTTGGGGGCAGTAGACCTGTTGGAAACGGGACATGTCTTGGGGCAGCCTGAATTGCTTTTTGAGAAAATCGACGATAATGTGATTGAAAAGCAGGTACAAAAATTGTTGGATACAAAGAAAGCGAATGAAGAGGTGAATTATCGTGCAAAACCGATACGGGAAAACATCGCTTTTGATGATTTCACGAAGTTGGATATCCGTGTCGGGACGATTTTGGAATGTACGAAAGTACCCAAAGCCGACAAGTTGTTACAGTTCCGTATTGACGACGGCTTGGAGAAACGGACAATCGTTTCAGGTATCGCACAGCATTATAACCCCGAAGAGTTGGTTGGCAGGCAGGTTTGTTTTGTCGCCAATCTGGCTCCGCGTAAATTGAAAGGCATTGTCTCGGAAGGCATGATTCTTTCTGCCGAAAACTTTGACGGTAAATTGTCTGTTATTATGCCGCAAAGAGAGGTAAAACCGGGAAGCGAAGTGAAGTAAATTGACAAGTGGCAATTAACAATATAGGAAAGGCGAAAATAATTTTCAGTTGTTAATTGTCAATTTCCATTACAGAAAGGGATGGACAATTACAAAGAAGTAAAAAACAATTGTCAATTAACTATGGTCGATTTGCACGGGCAATATCTCCGGCTGAAAGCAGAGATAGACGTGGCCATACAGGCGGTCATTGACAATTGTGTGTTTATCAAGGGGCCTCAAGTGGAGACCTTTGCCGCTCATTTGGCCGACTATTTGCAGGTGCCTTATGTCGTTCCGTGCGGAAACGGAACCGACGCGTTGCAGATTGCCCTGATGGCACTCGATTTGCAGCCGGGTGACGAAGTGATTCTTCCAGCCTTTACTTATATTGCTGCAGCGGAAGTGGTAGCATTGTTGGGGTTGCGGCCGGTGTTGGTGGATGTGGACGAGCGGACGTTCAATATAGATACAAGGCAATTGGAACCGGCTGTTTCGGAACGAACAAGGGCGATTATAGTTGTTCATCTTTTCGGGCAGGCTGCCGACATGGAACCGATTCTTTCCATCGCAGTGAAATACCATTTGTACGTCATCGAAGACAATGCGCAGTCGTTGGGGGCTGATTACATTTTTTCGAATGGTACTGTGCGGAAGGCGGGAACTATTGGGCATATCGGGACGACCTCTTTTTTCCCTTCCAAACCGTTGGCTTGTTATGGTGACGGCGGAGCGTTGATGACGACGGACGGGGCTTTGGCAACGCGTATCCGGATGATAGCCAATCACGGACAATTGCAAAAATATCATCATCAATTGGTTGGATGCAATTCGCGGCTGGATACTTTGCAGGCGGCTGTTTTGGACGTTAAGTTGCGCTATTTGGCCGAGTTTACCGCAGCGCGACAAGAGGCGGCACGTATGTATGATGAACAATTGGCCGGCTGCGATCCAAACCTGTTTTTGCCTGTGCGGGTATCCTATTCGACGCATGTCTATCACCAGTATACGGTTCAAATAAAGACGGGAAAACGGGACGAAGTCCGTCAGAAGCTGAAAGAGCGAGGAATCCCGTCAATGGTTTACTATCCGTTGCCGATGCATCGGCAAGCGGCCTATCGGGAACTCTCCCGTTGCTCGGGTGATTTGGCTGTCGCCACTGCTTTGTGCGATTCGGTACTTTCGCTCCCGATTCATACAGAAATGACGGCTGAAATGGTACAATATGTGGCAGCGAATTTCGTTGAGATACTAAAAGAAATCGGGAAATGATGAAAAAGAAAATCAGATTTGCCGTTATCGGATGTGGGCATATCGGGAAGCGGCATGCCGAGATGGTTACCCGTGACGAAGGGGCTGAGTTGGTCGCTTTGTGCGACATTCGCCCGCTTGAAGAATTGGGTGTGGAAGCATACGATGTGCCGTTTTATACTTCGCTGGATGCTTTATTGTGCAGTGGGTTGCCAATCGACGTCGTGAATATCTGTACTCCCAATGGCTTGCATGCCGCGATGGCAGTCGAAGCGATTGAGGCGGGCTGCCATGTCGTAATCGAGAAGCCGATGGCTCTTACGCTGGCTGATGCGGAGAGGGTTGTGTATGCTGCGTTGAAATATCGCAGGCAGGCGTTCTGTGTGATGCAAAACCGTTATTCTCCGCCTTCGGTCTGGATTAAACAAATGGTAGAATCAGGTCGTTTAGGGCAGATTTACATGGTTCAACTGAATTGTTATTGGAATCGCGACGAGCGTTACTACAAGCCCGGTGGCTGGCATGGCGATGCACGGTTGGATGGGGGGACACTTTTTACCCAGTTTTCTCATTTCATTGATATCATGTATTGGCTTTTTGGTGATATCTGTAATATTCAGGCGCGTTTTGCCGATTTCAACCATGCAGAGTTGACGGATTTTGAGGATTCCGGCTTTGTGAACTTTAATTTTGTGCGCGGTGGTATGGGGTGCTTGAATTATTCGACGGCTGTATGGAATAAGAACATGGAGAGCAGTATCCTGATCATCGCAGAGAACGGCAGTGTGAAGATTGGCGGACAGTATATGAATGAAGTGGAATATTGCCACGTTAAAGACTATGTGATGCCGGAGCTGCCGCCGACGAATCCCGGCAATGATTACGGGCCTTATAAAGGTTCTGCCCAAAACCACAATTCCGTGATTCGCAATGTGGTACAAGTCCTTTCAGGAAGTGATACAGAAACTATTACGACGAATGTTTTGGAAGGCCTGAAAGTGGTCGATATCATCCAGCGGATTTATGCGTTGAAAAAATAGTCGGTATACAGTTGCTCCAATTACCTTGTTTGTTTTCTATACTGTATTGGCGACATCTGCTTATGTTTCTTAAAGAACTTGCAGAAGGAAGCTTGGTCGGAGAAGTGTAACATGTCTGCAATTTGCTGTATGGGGATTCGTTCGTCTTCCAAAAGCGACATGGCATGATGGAGCAGCTCGTTGCGGATAAATTCATGAGGTGTTGCGTTGAATTTTTCTTTGATGATACGCGACAGATGTTTAGTAGAGATACCTAATTGTTTGGCATAGAAATCAATATTATGTTCAATATGGAAATTTGCCGTGACAAGCCTTAGGAACGACAATGCAATCATGTCTTGTTTGCTAAAGATGCCTGTTGTTTTTTCGTTGATGTTTTTGCTGTGGATAAACATCATATTACCGACTTCTAACGCAAAGCTCTTAAAGTAAACATGAATCAATTCCTTCCGATATTGGTGATTGTATTGCCTAAGGATGTTTTTTAATAAGTTGAATTGGTTTTCCAAAACGTTATTCTCTTCGTCTGAAATATGTAAAATAGGAAATTGAATTCTCTCCAAAAGGTAATTTTCCGGACCGGGTTTCAAGTTTTTCAATGCTTCGCTTGCAAATTCATGATTAGGCAATAAACAATAGGCTCGGAGGTCTGGACTGACCTCTTTTATGTAGACAGTCATTCCGTCGAACAAATCTAAAAATGAACGGCTACGCATTTCATGTTCCAAGTTGTTTATTTGCAAAGTCAGGCATCCTTTGCAGACCAGTAAGAATATCCGGCAGTTATGGAGACATCTCCCTTCCAATTTGTAAAATTCTGTGGGTGGAATCAATAAGAGTCTTTCTTTTAACGCACATGTAGGAGGAAACAGTGAGAATAATTCTTTTTGGTTCATCTTGCATCGTTTTTATCATCGCAAAAATAAACAAGATGTCTGAAATGGACAATTTTGTGTGTCAATTAGGCAAACTATTTGCTAATAATATTTAAGGATGGGACAGATGGACAAATGCTTGTTCTCTTTGTACAAACAGAACCGGAAAGGCTGATTCTATTTTTGCGCCGAAAATATAAAATCAAAGAATATGAAGGTGAGAAGTTGTATTATAGTAGGATTGTCTGCATGGATTTTGGCTGCTTGCCAGTCCAATACGCAACCGCAGGCGACAGGAGGAGATTATCCTTTGATGACATTGAAAGCGGAAGATCGGCAATTATCAGTCAAATACTCTGCAGTGATTGAAGGCAGGCAGGATGTAGAAGTGCGCCCACAAGTTTCCGGAACGATTACACAAGTTTGTGTAGAAGAGGGTGCATATGTCCATAAAGGACAAGTATTGTTCATTATCGATCAAGTTCCCTATCAAGCAGCCTTGCAAAGAGCAGAAGCAACAGTGGCAGCAGCCAAAGCCAGCGAAGCGACGGCAAAACAGACCTTAGAGGGTAAGGAACTCTTATATAAAGAACAGGTGATTTCAGATTTCGAACTGCGTACGGCACAAAATGATTACAAAAGTGCACAGGCAGCTTTGCTTCAGGCAGAGGCGGAACGTACGGATGCCGTTAATAATCTTTCTTATACTGAAGTGAAAAGTCCGGTGGACGGATATGCCGGGATGACCTCCTATCGTATTGGGGCGCTGGTGAGTGCTTCTGATGCACTGATTAGCGTGTCTGACAATTCTAACATGTATGTTTATTTCTCATTGACGGAAAAACAGGTATTGTCGATGACGGCCCGGTATGGTTCGTTGGATAAAGCATTGGAGGCGTTTCCGGAGGTCTCTTTGGAGTTAAACGACGGGACGATTTATGAACGGAAGGGAAAGGTAGATGTAATTAGCGGTATTATCGACAAGACGACGGGGACTGTCAGCCTGCGTGCTGTCTTTCCGAACGACGACAGGCGTCTGTTAAGTGGCGGTTCGGCCAATGTCATCGTACCTTACGACAGAAAGCAATGTATAGTTATCCCTCAAGGCGGGACGTATGAAATTCAAGACCGTATTTTTGCCTATAAGGTGGTCGATGGGAAGGCAACGGCTACGCAGATTAAGGTTTTTGCCATCAACAACGGCAAAGAGTACATTGTAGAGGAAGGATTGAGTGAAGGTGATGTAATTGTCTCCGAAGGGGCAGGTTTATTGAAAGATGGAACAGTGGTTTCAGCCACGAAAGAAAGGGAGGAGACATTATGAAATTGCAGCATTTCATTGACCGGCCGATCCTTTCAGTTGTGATTTCGGTCGTTATCGCGATAGCGGGGCTGATTGGATTATATGCCTTGTCAATTGAGCAATATCCGGACATCGCACCGCCTACGATTCGCGTTTCCACCACCTATAGTGGCGCCAATGCCGAAGCAGTACAGAAAAGCGTCATTGTCCCTTTGGAAGAAGCAATCAACGGAGTGGAAAACATGACCTACATGACCTCTACCGCAAGCAACACGGGGAGTGCCGAGATTACGGTTTACTTCAAACAAGGCAGTGATCCGGATATGGCTGCCGTGAATGTGCAAAACAAGGTCTCCACTGCCACTTCCCTCTTGCCAGCAGAGGTAACCCAAGTCGGCGTTACGACAATGAAGCGTCAGAGCAGTATGTTGAAAATCTTCGGGCTCTATAGCCCGAACGGGACATACGACGAAACGTTCCTGACTAACTACTTGACCATTAATGTAAAGCCTCAGATACAACGTATTTCCGGTGTCGGCGAAGTGAACGTCATGGGGGGCGACTATGCCATGCGTATCTGGCTGAAGCCGGACGTGATGGCACAGTATGAACTGGAACCAAGCGACGTAGAAACAGCTCTGTCGAGCCAGAATATCGAAGCCTCGACCGGCTCGATCGGTGAAGACTCTGAAAATGTATATCAATATACATTGAAATATCGTGGAAGGCTGGAGACGGAACAAGAGTTTGAAGAGATTGTCATCAAAGCTTGCGACGACGGTAGCGTCTTGAAGCTGAAAGACATTGCGACGGTGGAGTTGGGAGCCCAAAACTATACGTATACCGGAACTGTGAATGGCGCACCGGGTACCACCTGCATGATTAACCAAACTGCCGGGACGAATGCCAATGAAATCATTACGAATATAGATAAATACTTGGAAGAACTGAAAAAAACGCTTCCGGAAGACATGGAAATTGTAGAGTTGATGAGTACCAAAAACTTCCTTGATGCATCCATCGACGAGGTAATCAAAACCCTGCTGGAAGCAATCATTTTGGTTGTCTTTGTTGTATATGTTTTTTTGCAGAATCCCCGTTCGACGCTCATTCCGACCATCAGTATCTTCGTTTCGCTCATCGGCACCTTTGCGGCACTCTATATCGCCGGGTTCAGTATCAATTTGTTGACCCTGTTCGCCCTCGTGCTCGCCATCGGAACGATTGTAGACGATGCCATTATCGTTGTTGAGGCGGTGCAAGCCCGTTTCGACGACGGTTATCGCTCTCCCTATCGGGCGGCAGTCGATGCGATGAACGGCGTAGCTTCCGCGCTGGTCACGTCGACGCTTGTTTTCATGGCAGTATTCGTTCCGGTTTCGTTTATGAGTGGAACGTCTGGGGTGTTTTACACACAATTCGGGGTGACAATGGCTGTCGCGGTCGGCATCTCTGCAATCAACGCGCTGACACTTTCTCCCGCTTTATGCGCATTGATTTTGAAGCCGAACGAAGTACTTGTCGAAGGTCAGAAACCGGAGTTCTCCACCCGTTTTCGGATTGCTTTCGACGCGGCTTTCAAACGCATCGTCTTTAAATACAAGGAAGCCGTCAAGTTTTTAGTTAAACGCAAATGGATTGCTTGGTCGTCGCTGGGATTGGCCTCCTGCCTGCTGTTTTATCTGATGAGTACGACGAAAACAAGTTTAGTCCCGTCGGAAGACACCGGATCCATCTTTATCAGTCTGGATGCGCCTGTCGGCAGCACGTTGGCAGAAACGGCAAGCATCATGAACCGCGTGGAAAAGGAGTTGAAAGAAATTCCACAGATCGATAACTTCTGCAATGTGGCTGGTTTCGGCATGGGGTCGGAGAGCGGTGCCTCGCACGGCATGTTCATCATCAAGCTCAAGCATTGGGACGAGCGGCCGGGCGAAGCAAACAGCGTGGATGCCATCTCTGAAGAGATTTATCGCCGCACGGCGCATATCAAAAACGCCCAACTGTTTGTCTTTTCGCCTCCGATGATTTCCGGATACGGAACCGGAAACAGTTTTGAACTTTACTTGCAAGACCGTTCGGGAAAAGGTATCGACGAGTTGAGTAAAGTTACAGACAATTTCCTCGCCATGCTGAACAAACGCCCGGAGGTGCAGATGGCTTACACTTCGTTTAGTTCCAATTTCCCGCAATACCGCGTGGATGTAGACGAAGCCCAGTGTCAACGCGCCGGAACGACGACGGAAGCCGTTTTGTCTGTCCTCTCGGGTTATTTCGGAAGTATCTATGCCTCCAACTTCAACCGGTTTACGAAGCTCTACCGCGTCATTATCCAAGCCCCGTCGGACGAACGCAAGAATATGCAATCTTTGGACAATATTTTTGTCAAGACGAGCGGAGGAATGGCACCGGTCAGCCAATTCGTGAAATTGACAAAGACGTACGGGGCGGAATCATTGACCCGCTTCAATATGTTTACCTCCATCAACGTACAGGGAATGCCTGCCAGCGGGTATAGTTCGGGCGACATCATCAACGCGGTGAAAGAGGTCGCCTCCCAAACGCTCCCGACAGGCTACGGATATGAATTCTCCGGCATGACGCGTGAAGAGGAGCAAATGGCAGAGTCTCACGACACGGTAATCATCTATGCCGTCTGCATCCTGTTCATTTATCTCATCCTCTGTGCGCTTTACGAGAGTTTGTTCATCCCTTTGGCGGTCATTCTTTCCGTTCCTTTCGGCTTGATGGGCAGTTTCTTGTTCGCCCGGATGTGGGGTATCGAGAACAATATCTATTTGCAGACCGGATTAATCATGCTCATCGGCTTGCTTTCGAAAACTTCCATCCTGATGACGGAATATGCGACGGAGAGAAGGAAAGCTGGCATGTCGTTGTCGCAAGCCGCCCTCTCGGCTGCCGCCGTCCGCTTTCGTCCGATTTTGATGACCGTGATGACGATGGTTTTCGGCATGTTGCCACTGATGTTTGCTTCCGGTGTGGGGGCTAACGGGAACACTTCGCTGGGAGTCGGCACCGTTGGCGGACTTTTAGTCGGGACAACAGCTCTTTTATTCGTTACGCCTGCATTCTTCATCACTTTCCAATACATTGAAGAGCGGGTAATGGGAAAACGTAAACAAGAAAGAACGTTATGAAAAAGATAATCGGATATATCATCATCTCCATATTCCTTCTGAACGGCTGCTCCATTTATCAAAGCTACCGGCGGCCGGAAGGAATGCCTGTCGACAGCCTTTTCCGTGTGTCGGCAGACTCCTTGACAACCGATACGCTCACTTTGGGCGACTGGGGTTGGCCAGAACTGTTTCAAGATACATTGTTGCAACGTCTGATTCGCTATGGCTTGGCAAACAATACGGATATGCAGGTCGCGCTGTTGCGTACCGAGCAGGCGAAAGCGCAATTGACAGCGGCGAAACTCGCCTTTTTCCCCTCCCTTAATTTTACGCCCGGCGGAACGATTACAAAGACAGATGGCGGACGGGCAATTAAAAACTACGAGTTGCCTGTCCAAGCCAGCTGGGAGGTAGACCTGTTCGGCAAATTGCATAACGCCCGGAAGAATACGCAAGCCACACTGTTGCAACAGCAAGCCTACCGGCAGGCAGTCCGTTCGGACCTCATTGCGACGATTGCCAACAACTACTATTCCCTTTTGGCTATCGACGAGCAGATTGTCATCAGCCGCGAAACACTTGACCTTTGGAAAGAACAGGTGCGGACGATGGAAGCTCGGCTCAAAGTGGGCGAGGAGACGGAAAACGCCGTGACCCAAGCCCGTGCCAGCCTCTATGAACTGGAGGCGACGCACAACGACCTGTTTCGCCAACAGCGCGAAGCGGAAAACACGCTCTGCACCCTGCTTGGTATGACCTCGCAACCACTTCGTCGGAGCACGTTTGCAGAACAGAGGCTTACGGATGAGCTTCACGTGGGCATCCCGTTGCATCTTCTTTCCCGCCGTCCCGATGTTGTGCAGGCGGAAATGACGCTTGCCGCCGCTTACTATGCTACCAATCAGGCGCGTTCCGCCTTCTATCCGAGCCTGACGCTTTCCGGTAGTGCGGGATGGACCAATTCGCTGGGCGAAGCGGTGACGAATCCGGGCGGATGGATTCTTTCTGCCCTTGCTTCGCTTGCCCAACCCATATTCAATCGCGGCCAGCTTGTTTCAAACCTGAAGGTATCGAAGGCTGATGAGGAAATTGCCCGGTTGAACTACCGGCAGGCCCTGCTCGACGCCGGCCAGGAGGTGAACGATGCGCTTTACGCGGCGCAATCTGCCGAGCGGAGCCTCGAAAGCCACCGTAAGCAATGCGACGAACTGAGGCGCACCGTACAAACCGCCGAGTCGCTCTATCGGACCGGCAACGCCACTTATCTGGAGCTGCTTACGGCGCGCCAGTCCTTGTTGAATGCACGGTTGAATCTTGTTTCCGACCAGTTGGCTCGTTTCCAATCTGTCGTCAATCTGTATAACGCATTGGGAGGAGGATACGAATGAAAACAAAAGTAGATGTTATCCGGAGTTTGCCCCATTCTCACTCTTTTTTATACGTTATTCTTGGGGATGTTGACTGCTTTCGGCGGAGTGGCCTCTCTGCTGGTCGAGATGGGCGACCCGCTGCGGTTGGCGGGGGTAAAAGTGTATATTTTGTTCAATAAAAAAGCCCGCGCGAAGCGGGCTTCTCCTTTTTAGCATGAAAAATTATTTTTTCTTGGCTGCTTTCTTGGCTTCTTTGGCCTCTTTTTTGGCTACCTTCTCCCAGTGTTTGGCTCCGATTTCCTTTTGCTGGGCGGTAAACTCTTTGGCGATTTTTTCTGCTTCTGCTTCGTCTTCCGGACTGGCGAAGGCGTGCTTAAAGCCTTTCACGTCATTCCAATGACCACGTGTAAAGTCGGGGAAAGCGACGGCAGCGCAACCGTTGTCCATCGAAATAGCTCCCAGTTCTGCCAGGCTGCACCATTCGGCCATGTCATACACGTCCATATCCAAAGGCAATCCGTTTTGCAGGCAATAAACCAAGCGGGCGTCCATGATGAAATCCATGCCGCCGTGTCCGCCTACCTCTTTCGCCATCTCGCCGTATTTCTTCAGAATCGGGTGCTGGTATTTGGCTACCAAAGCCTCCATTTCTTCTTTCGGGAGGAAAGAATGTGTATTCAGGTTGTCTACTTTCGGCTGTACGCCTGATGCAGCCATTTGTTTGGAGTCGATGGCATAGCCTTTGATGGGATATTTGTTGGCAAAACCTTTTGTTCCGGTCAGTTGGTAGAGGCGGTTGTAGGGTTGTGGGTTCATCACGTTGTGCTGGATTTCAATCACCTTGCCGTTTGCCGTGCGGATGAGGGTCGTTGTGTGATCCCCGTTGCGGAAGTTGTCGCATGCTTCGCCCGTTGCTTTTTCCACCAGCTCTTTTCCATGTACGGATTTCGTGTCCATCGCAACCAGCGTTGTCATTCGGTCTCCGCGATGGATGTCGAGCGCTTGAGCCACCGGGCCGAGACCGTGTGTGGCGTAAACATCGCCGCGATTTTCCATGTTATAACGTAGCCGCCAGCCGAGTTTGTCATCGGCACCGCTCTTCCAGTAGAAGTCCCAGAAGTCGTCCAAATTGTGGATGTAAGCACCCTGTGCGCGGAGGACTTCGCCGAAGACGCCATTCTGAGCCATGTTCAGCGTGTTCATCTCAAACCAATCATAACAGCAGTTCTCCAGAATCATACAGTGCTTGCGTGTTTTCTCGCTCAGGTTAATGAGTTCCCAACATTGTTCCAAATTCATGACCGAAGGAACTTCGATGGCCGTATGTTTGCCATGTTCTAACGCATACTTGGCGATGGGGAAGTGGTGTATCCAGTCGGCTGCGATGTAGACCAAATCGATGTCTTCGCGTTCGCAAAGCGCTTTGTAACCTTCCGGCCCGTCATAAATGTCTGCCGGTGGCAGGCTGGCTTTGCGCAAATAGTTTTGGCATTTCTCGGCACGTTCTTTCTCATGGTCGCAGAGAGCGACGATTTGTACGCCGGGTATGTGCGTGAAACGTTCGACGGCTCCCGGCCCACGCATGCCGAGTCCGACAAAACCGACCCGTACGACGCTTAATTTGGGGGCGGTTAAACCGATGGCATCTTCTTGCCCGGCCGGTCGTTCAGGGGTATCGATTACAATAGTCCCTTTTTCCCAATGCCATTTTGTGGAGGGCGATAAAGATTGTGCGTTCGATGTAAAAGAGGTACAGAATAACGCGAACGCGGCGCAAATTCCGATCAACCATTTCATTTTCTTCATGTTTTTTAATTATTTATAGTTTTAAATTGGATTTGTTGATTGCTATTCGATGCGGACGGCAATCCCGGATGCCGTAATATTGGACGATTCTCTTTCCTTCAATTGAATTGCTTGTTGTCAATAACATTTTCTTTATGTATTTATAATGATTATTCAGCGGTCATTGGATTTTCTGGTTTTTTGTCGCTCATTGTCAATACCAATGTTCCTCCTTTTACAATGTCTGTATGTTGAATGAAAGGTGATGTAAGGGGAATCCCATTTAATGTAGCTTTAATCAGATATTTATTTTCTGCGCTGTTGTTCTCCACAATGATTTCGAACATACCGCCTTTGACTGGCAGTTTTGCATGTGTTATCATCGGGCGGCCTAAGGCGTAGACCGGTATACCCGGACAAACCTGATAAAAACCTAATGCGCTCATGACGTACCATGCTGACATCTGCCCGCAGTCTTCATTACCGATGATACCGTCCGGTTCGTTGGTGTAGAACTTTTTCATGATTTGGTCTAAGCGTTCTTGTCCTTTCCAAGAAGCATCAGTCCAATTGTAGAGGTATGCCATATGATGACTCGGCTCGTTTCCATGTGCATATTGTCCGATTAAACCTGTGATATCGGCCGAAGCTTCATCCCCGTCCACTTGTGAGGAGGTGGTGAATAATGTGTCCAAACGAGTTTCCAACTCTTGTTTTCCCCCTATGGCTGCGATGAAGTTATCCATGTCGTGGGGCACGAAGAAACTCCATTGGAAAGCGTTTCCTTCTGTGTAGTCACTCTTTTGGTGAGCCGAATAACGCGGATTGAATGGCGTGCGGAACGAACCGTCGCCCATAATCGGGCGCATCATTTTCGTTTCCGGATCCAGATAACGTTTGTAATAATTCCCCTTTTCAGCATAAGTTTTCGCCAATGCCGTTTCTCCTGCTTTGGAAGCAATTTGGGAGATACACCAATCGGCATACGCCATTTCCAATCCCCAAGAAACTGACTCAGAGATAGAGTCAGCGGGTACAAAACCATATTTTTCTTTGTAATACGTATGTCGTGTGATGAGATCCAATTCGCGTGTCCCTTTGAATTTTTCTGCAAGGTCTGTCCGGTAGACAGATGAGCGTGCCCCAGCTTCAGCCCATATTTTCAGGTCTCCCTCTGCTAACTCTTTTGCGACCAAATCTGCCAAAACTGAGACGGCCGGATAGCCGACCATGCACCCTGTGTAATTGGATGCCAGTGGCCATTTGGGCAGGATACTTCCCTCCTTATAACCCTGTATCAAGACTTTGCCCCAATTGGTAGCTCGTTCCGGTTGAATGATTGTCATCAACGGATGTAAGGCGCGGAAAGTGTCCCAAAGCGAGAAGGCGGAGTAGTTGGTATAACCCGGCTCGGCGTGGTGTACCTGCTTGTCCATACCCAAGTAACGGCCATCTACATCTTGATACGTGTAGGGCGCAATCATGGTGTGATAAAGAGCTGTATAAAAGTTTACCAACACGTGCGGGTCAAAACTCTCTATTTGGATACTATTCAAAGTTTCATTCCAAATATGTGCAGATTCATTGCGGATGGCATCAAAATCCCAACCCGGCAGTTCGACTGCCATGTTATTTTCAGCCCCTTCCGTGTCTACGGGAGAGATGGCGACCTTCACGAAGAGTGGGCGATTGTTTGCCGGAAACTTATAATGGAATTTTAAATCGTCTGTTGTGTGGAGACGGAGGAAGAGCGAGTCGGTACGTTGTTTCCCGCCGATATATTGGTATACTGTCTCGATCGGTTCCGAGAAGATGATGCGGTAAGAGACCGCATGATGGTGTGCCCACCCTTGCGTGCGGATAGTTCCTTCGACAGTCGAGTCATTAACAAACAAGTAATCATTGTCGACCAATTTGTGTCCCCAGTCGGGTTGCAGGATATGTCCTAAATCGAGCATGACACGACGTTCTTCCGGGTTGTCATAGGTGTATTTGTGAAAACCGACGCGTTCCGTACTAGTCAGCTCCACGTTGATTCCAAAGTTGTCAAGACGGACGGTATAGTAGCCCGGAGTGGCTTGTTCCGTCTCTTTTTTAAAAGTTGCAATCGGTTTGATGGAATTTTCGCCAGAGAAAGGCAACAAGGCAACGTCTCCCAAATCACCGATGCCTGTGCCTGACAGGTGCGTATGGCTGAATGCATAAATCTGATTATCGTCATAGTGGTAGCCACTACTGGCGTCCCAACCCATGATATGCGTGTCCGGACTTAACTGGACAAGCGCGAAAGGGCGGGTTACTCCCGGAAACGTGTGCCCGTGAAAACCTGTCCCGATGAATGGATTGACATATTGGGTGTAATTGTTCGATTGGAGTTGCTCGGGTGACCGGTTACAGCTTGCGAGGAAGCCGAATGACACAACTGAGAGAAGGATGATTGTCTTCTTCATATAATTTGTAGCGTTTTATTTTCCGGAAACGAATAAATGATTACTTTCGACCGCACAAATATAGTAAAAAGAACATTCAAAGAGAGGTTTATTACAGAGAATTATGTTTACGGTCATCGGAATTATGTTTGCCGGTATCGGGCTGGGGTTTCTTTTGCGCCGGTACGGGTGGTTACAGCGGCTCGGGCGGCCGATTGCCTATACGATTTATTTGCTGCTTTTCCTCTTGGGGATAGCAGTCGGGGCAAATCGTGAAATAGTCGATAATTTGATTTCGCTGGGCGGGCAGGCTTTCCTGTTGGCTATGGCAGGAACAGTGGGTAGCGTTTTAGCCGGTTGGGCGGCGTATGTCTGGTTCTTCGAGGAAGGGAGGCATAGATGAAAGGAAGTTTGGTTGTAGTCGGTTTCTTTGCGGTTGGCTGTTTGGTTGGGAGAAGCGGTTGGTTGCCGGAAGCGGATGATTGGAGTCGTTATGTGTTGTATCTGTTGATGTTCCAAGTCGGACTAAGTATTGGAGGCGACCGGAAGTTGAAAGAGATTTTGCACAGCATCCGTCCGAAGTTACTGCTGGTTCCGCTGGCGACGATTTCCGGGACGCTACTGTTCTCGGCCGCAGCCAGCCTGCTGTTGGTGAAGTGGAGCCTCTCCGATTGCTTGGCAGTCGGAAGTGGTTTTGCCTATTATTCGCTTTCCTCTATTCTGATCACCCAATTGAAGGCGCCTTCCATCGGGGCGCAATTGGCGGCCGAGCTGGGTACCATCGCGCTGATGGCCAACATCATGCGCGAAATCATGGCTTTGCTGGGAGCCCCGCTTTTCGCCAAATATTTCGGCCGGCTGGCGCCGATTTGCGCCGGTGGGGCGACGACGATGGACACGACGCTGCCTGTCATTACCCGCTATGCAGGCAAAGATCTTGTCTTTATCTCTATTTTTCACGGAATCTTAGTGGATCTTTCTGTTCCTCTCTTTGTCTCTTTCTTCTGTTCTTGACGAGTGGATACAAAAAAGGACGGGCATCTTGCAATGTAGACCGCAGGATGCCCGTTTTCTATTGTTTGTCTTGCTACTTGATTTCTTTCAACATTTCATTGATGGCCGCCTCCAGCTGCTGGTCTTCCCCTTTTAATTGCGATTCGGGCGTGTTGTAGACCTCGATGTCCGGCTCCAGTTGCAGGTTCTCCAAGTAACGGCCTTGCATATCTTGCATACCGACTTGCGGAATGCCAAAGACGATTGACGGGTCGATTTGCGACTCCCACCAAACGGCAGTCATCGTACCCGGAACCGGTGCACCGATGAGTTTGCCGATTCCCAGCGTCTTGTATGTCCAAGGGAATCCGTGTGCGTTCGAATAGTTGTCTTCACACATGAGGACGCACGACGGCTTCGTCCAGCGATTGAACGGGTCGTTCCCGATAAACTGCCCGCGCGGCATGAAGCGGGCAAACAATTTGCCGCTGAATAGGATGGCAAGGTCTTCGTGCAGCCAGCCGCCGCCGTTGTGGCGCGTGTCTACAATCACAGCCTCTTTGTTGCGGCAACGGCCCAGCAACTCGGAGTAGGTTTCGCGGAAGCTTTCGCTATTCATGCTTCGGATATGCACGTATCCGATTTTGCCACCTGAGAGTTTGTCTACCAACGCCCGTTTCTGTTCTACCCAGCGTTTGTAGAGCAGACCCGATTGCTCGCCGTAGGTGATTGGTTTGACTGTCTCCTCGAAGCGTTCTTTTGTTGCCGGGTTGTAGACGGTAAGGCGTATTTTCTTGCCCGCTTTGCCGGCAAGAAGCGGATAATAGTCTTCGCCTGCTTTGATTTCCTTACCGTCGAGTTTCTCGACGATGCAGCCTGTCGTGATTTTCGAGTCAGCTTTCGTCAAGGGGCCTTTGGCGATGATTTCTGCGATTTTCAGTCCGTCGCCCGTGTAAGCATTGTCATAGAATGCGCCCAGACAGGCAGTGGCAGGCGAGGTGTTCGGCGCGTAGTAACGGGCGCCGGTATGCGAACCGTTGAGCTCGCCCAACATTTCGGAAAGCATCTCGGCAAAGTCGAAGTTGTTGTTGATGTGCGGCAGGAACCGCTCGTAGGCTTTCCGGTAGCCAGTCCAATCGATACCGTGAATCGCAGGGTCGTAGAACTTGTCGAGCACTTGTCGCCAGGCGTGGCGGAAGATGTAGGCGCGTTCTTCGGCCGGGCGGTAGGCAAATTCGGCACGGAAGGAGATGTCTTTCGTCGAGCTGCTGCCGACGTCGATTTTCTTCAGTTGTCCGCCTGAGACGAGGAAGATGTTCTCCCCCTTCTTGTCGGGATGCATCCGGCCGCTGCCTACACCCTTGATGAGCAGCTTGGTTGTATGCTCTTTGAGATTGTGTTCCCATAGGTCAGGGCCTCCTTCGAAAGAGGCACAATAGTAGAGCTTGTCACCTTTTGGGGTGAGTACGGCGTCTCCCAAGAAGGATGAGTTGACTGTCAGGCGCATGACGCGGTCTTTGCGGTTCGCAAGGTCGAACTCCAACGGCTCGACCTCCTTTTCCTCTTTCTTATCACCATCCTCCTTCTCCTTTTCGTTAGAAGAGTCTTTTTTCTTCTCTTTCTTCTTGCCTTTGTCTTCGTCTTTCTTTTCGTCCTCTTTCTCTTTGTCTTTCATCTCGTCGAAGAGGGCTTGTTCTTCTTTGGAAAGACGGAATTCATCGTATGCTTCGGCGTCGAAGAACATGATGTAGACGTCGCTCTGCGCGCCCCAGCTGCCGTGACTGCGATAGCCGGCACGGTCGGACTCCCAAATCATTGCCTTGCCATCCAAGACCCATTTGGCGTTGCCGTCTCTGTAGCCGCTCTCGGTGAGGTTCGTCATCTCGCCGCTGCCGTCGGCTTTGACGAGCACGATGTCGGGGTTCTGCCAACCTCCGACGTCGATGTAGGTGGCAAGGAACCAGCGGCTGTCGGGCGACCACTGGAAGTTCTGGTCGCCGTCGGAGTAGGAGTAGTTATACCGGCCATCAAGGACGGTGCGTACCTTCTTCGACTTCAGGTTCAGGACGCGCAGCGTGGTGCGGTTTTCGAGGAACGCCAGCTCCTTGCCGTCGGGCGAGAACTTGGGCTGGAACGAGGTGGCGTTGCCGACGACCAGCGGCTCTTCTTTCAGCTCTTGGGCGTAGGTGAAGTATTTGTCTTCCTCGCGGACGAGGCTGCTTTGGTAGATGCCCCACGTCTCGCCGCGCTCGGCTGAGTAGACGAGCGAGCGGCCGTCGGGGCTGAAGTCGATGTTGCGTTCTTGCTGCGGCGTGTTGGTAATCTGCTTGGTGGTTTCATACTCGACAGAGGTGACGTAGACGTCGCCGCGCATGATGAAGGCTACCTCTTTGCCACCGGGCGAGACGGCGATGTCGGTCGCACCGTAGCTACGCAGTTGGTTGACTACCTCGCTTTCGAGTTGGTCGCTGACAATCTCGACGGAGAGCTTGCGCTCCCTCGCTCCCTCTTTCATTATATATAGCTCGCCGTCGAAGGCGTAGCAGAGGGTTCCGTCAGTGGAGGCGGTGAGGAAGCGGACGGGGTGCTCCTTATGGTGCGTCAGCTGCCGGACGTCGTTGCCGTCGAGCGAGCGGCGGTAGACGTTGAAGCTGCCGTCCTGCTCGCTGAGGTAGTAAAAGCCGTTGCCGTCGGGCGTCCAGACGGGGTTGCGGTCTTCACCCTTGAAGGTGGTGAGCTTCCGGTAGGTGCGGTCTTCGCCCGAGAGCGTGCAGAGCCAGATGTCGCGCGTGATGGATGATTGGTGGTGCTTGCGCCATGAGTCTTCGTATCCCTTCATGTCGTGATAGAGCAGGCGGTCGCCTTTGGGACTGAGCGCGAGGTTCTGCATGGCGAGGGAGGAGTAGAGCGTGGGGCGTCCACCGTCGAGACTGACGCTGTATATCTGCGGGAACTGCCCGGAGGGAAACTGGCTGTCGCGGAGGTCGGGCTGGATGGAGGCGGAGTAGAGGACGTGCCGGTCGTCTGCGAATGCCTCCGGATATTCGTTGGCCGAATGGGTGGTCAGCTGGCGGGGGGCGCCGCCGTCGCGGCTCACCGCGTAGAGGTCGAAGTTGCCGCTGCGGTTGGAGGCGAAGACGAGCGTGCGGCCGTCGGGCGACCACGTCGGGCGCGTGTCGTGCGCCGGGTGGGTAGTCAACTGGGTGGCGCGTCCGCCTTCGGCGGGCACGGTGTAGATGTCGCCTTTGTAGGTGAAGGCGACGGTCTTCCCATCGGGGGAGATAGCCGGGTAGCGCATCCAGAGCGGGTTGCCGGCAGCCCATGCAGATGCCGAAAGGCAGAGGGCGGATGTGAGTGTAAGCAATATTTTCATGACGTTATCATTTTTCGGGCGTAAAGGTAAGGAAAATATTAGTATGTATTCGTCTGTTCCGCTTGGAAGTTATTAAAACAAAATCCGACGATGGGAGCAGGCATGGGATGCAGGTTCAGAGAATCCGCCTTGCCTGCCCGGAAAACCTCGACAAAGTACCTCTTCTTTGGCATAATGTACCTATATAATAATGTATTTTATGAAGAAACTTTTTGCCTGTTTGGCAATTCCGCAAGACATTTGCATCGTAGCCGTCAGCAATACATCACGCAAAGTGGCAGTGCGTTGGGGCGTGGTTACCCGGCAGGAAGAAACGGTTACCCGCCGGGTATTCTCGTTTAGAACGGTTGTGAGTTAAAACCTTTTTTGTACCTTTGCGACCATCTAATTAAAGTACAGTCTGAAACGATGAGTTTTGTTGAAGAATTAAGATGGAGGGGCATGATTGCAGATATGATGCCCGGCACGGAAGAGCAGTTGCAAAAAGAAATGACTTCTGCTTATGTAGGTATTGATCCGACGGCTGATTCCTTGCACATCGGCCATTTGGTTTCGGTCATGATGCTGAAGCATCTCCAGCGGGCTGGGCATCGGCCTATTGCGTTGGTCGGCGGGGCGACCGGCATGATTGGAGACCCTTCCATGAAATCTGCCGAACGCAAGCTGTTGGACGAAGAGACGCTCCGGCATAACCAAGATGGCATCAAGAAACAGTTGGCCAAGTTCTTGGATTTCGATTCCGATGCCCCCAATGCAGCCAAGTTAGTCAACAATTATGACTGGATGAAGGATTATTCTTTCTTGAATTTCATCCGGGACATTGGTAAGCATATCACGGTGAACTACATGATGGCCAAAGATTCGGTGAAGAAACGGCTGAGCCGCGAGTCTTCTGTCGGAATGTCGTTCACGGAGTTCTCCTACCAGCTGTTGCAAGGTTATGACTATATGTACTTGTATGAACACGAGGGATGCCGTTTACAGATGGGCGGAACCGACCAATGGGGTAACATCACGACCGGGACGGAGTTGATTCGTCGTAAACTGGGTGGAGAGGCTTATGCCTTGACCTGCCCGTTGATAACAAAAGCGGATGGTGGCAAATTTGGCAAGACCGAATCGGGCAATGTCTGGTTAGACCGCCGTTATACGTCGCCTTATGCGTTCTACCAGTTCTGGCTGAATGTGAGCGATGCGGACGCTGCCAAATACATTAAGATTTTTACGGCGCTTCCTAAAGATGAAATCGAAGCATTGATTCAAGAGCAAGAGGCTGCTCCGCATTTGCGTCCGTTGCAGAAACGTTTGGCCAAAGAGGTGACGATTATGGTTCATTCGCAGGAGGACTATGAAGCGGCTGTCGAGGCTTCTACTATTTTGTTTGGTAATTCTACATCCGATGCGCTGAAACATTTGGATGAACAAATGCTTTTGGATGTGTTCAACGGTGTTCCGCAGTTCGAGATTTCGCGCGACGAACTGGGTGCGGGCATTAAAGCTATCGACTTGTTTACGGAAAAAGCAGCTGTTTTCCCTTCGAAAGGAGAGATGCGGAAGTTGGTTCAGAGCGGTGGCATCAGCGTCAATAAAGAGAAACTGACGGAACAAGATAAAATCATCGATAACTCTTTATTGTTAAATGGAAAATATCTGCTCGTCCAAAGAGGGAAAAAAAATTACTACTTATTGATTGCGAAATAAGAAATTATTTATACCTTTGCGACGCTTTAGACAAGCGGCGGGATTGTCTCATGGTGTAACGGTAGCACTACAGATTTTGGTTCTGTCTGTCGAGGTTCGAATCCTCGTGAGACAACAG
>CAYXIX010000011.1:0-19964 GCA_964465405.1 uncultured Parabacteroides sp.
TAAAAACTTTAAATCTCTTGCTTGGTCTTTTTATATTCCTCTAATAAGAGGATAAACTGTTTTCTGCAAAACAAATATATTACAGGTACAACTAATGTAAAAATAAATATTCCTATTAAGGCATGTAGCATTCTTGGGAAAACAGCTTTTTGTTTCACATATGGTTGTTCAATAATTCTTGCTTTATCTTTACTGTCACCTATTGCTAAAATGTAATCCTCTCGCTTTTGCAACAAAATCAAATAGAGTGCTTGATTGATTTCTTGCTGTCGTTTTAAATCTACATAATTTCGTTCTAATGTGGGGACTGCTCCCATTTTGTCAAAAATCAACTTTTCCTTTTCTTTTAATTCGTTTATGGTTAGGTGCAAACTTTTCTTTACGTTCTCAATAGAGAGGAAAACGCTTTCTCGTAATTGATCGACTTGTTTGTTGATTTGCTCGATGAGGGGATTATCCCCTTTTGTACTTTGCATAATCTTTGCTCTTTGAAGCAATGCTTCGTTATAAACCATTACAGGATTTGAAGAATTTTCTCCATCACTTAATGTCGGCATCGCTGCAGGGATAAGATTATATTTATTTTGAGGGTCTTTGATGTAGTTTGTTAATAAATCAACTAAATGAACTTGAGCTTCTAATTCTATGATTTTAACTTCTATCTCTTTGGCTTGTTCGACATAGAATAAAACGTCTACTTCTATGTCGGTTATTTTGTTCTGAAGTTTATATTTTTCAATTTTAATTTCAATTTCCGATAAGGCTGAAACTATATTTTTAAGTTGTTCATCTAAAAAATGAATACTTTTTTTGTGTTCGATTTTTTTTACGGAATCTTCTTGTTGATTATAGGTTTCTATCAATGTTTGTAGCAAGTTTCTCCCTCTCTCTTTCTCGTAATCGGAATAAGTGATCTCTATTATATCTGCTGTTTTTGAGAAGTCATCGAATAATATGTCTTCAGATAATTCTTCGGCTATGGCAATCGCTGGTGAAAATTCAACTTTTAAAGAAAGAGGTTTGACTATGTCATCCCGGTAAGAGAGAACAAAGTTTCCCTCATTCATTTTGATTTTAGCGGGTAAAGAGTTAAATTCAAAAGTATATTTATTCTCTTCTGTTTTGGCTTTTACTTTTACTTTCCCGTTTTCATGAATGTTCACATTGAAAGTGATAGGTAATTCTAACGTTTCTTGTGTCAATGAATCCGGAGATAATAGCAATGGTATGTTTTTGTACATTTTACAGAAGGAGTAAGGTTTATAGTAAGCGGTGTTTAAGTCTAATTTTAAGACTGCATTTTTCAGTGTCGTTGTTGACATGAATTTTGCCATTTCATTATCTAAGATTAATCCTGAGCCACTGATTCCCCCTAATCCGAAACTTTGCATCAACCCTACTGCATCTCCAATATTAAGACCTGATCCGGAGGTACCTTTATCTTCTAATAGTTGAACTTTAGCTATTATTTCGTATGTGCGTGGAACTAATATAAGGTATAATATGGCGAGGACTAAAGAAATAATCCCAGCTACTAAAAATGCCTTCCAATGGAGAAGGTAATAAACTATGATTTGTTTTAAACTTATCGTTTCGTTATCTTGTTGTTGATTTGTTCCCATTCTTATAAATTTAATTCTTTAATGCAACTATTGTTGTTATCATACTTGTTACGATAGAGACTGCGCTGAGTACAGATGTGAACAGCGATAATGTAAATGAACGGTCTGAGCTTGTTCGTGAGCGTTGTTTGATTGTTATGGGTTCAACATATACGATGTCGTTTTGTTTTAAATAGAAATAGGGTGAAGTGAAAATCGCCGGGTCTGTAATGTCTAATCGGCAAGTCTCTTTCGTCCCGTTGTTGTTTCGTATGACCAAAATGTTTTTGCGGTTGGCTGTCAGTTGCAAGTCCCCTGCTAAACCTATGGCTTCGAGGATAGAAACCCGGTCATTTTTGATTGTGTAAGCGCCCGGACGTGAAATGTCTCCCAACATTGTAATTTTGAAGTTGAGCAATTGGACATTTACCAACGGATTGTCTACATACTTGGAAATCATCCTTTCCAGTTTTGTTGATATTTCTTGCCGTGTCAATCCGGCAACATACACCGTCCCTAATACAGGAAAATTGATATTCCCGTCTTGATCGACTAAGTATGTATATAAATTTTCGGAAGTCATGATGGGTTGTTCCCCTTGCGGGGTTTCCGCGTATGCATATACCGGTGGATTGAAGGGTGTGACGGCAGATGGATCCCATGCTGTGACATTAATGGATAAAAGATCGTCGCTTTCTACTGTTATATTATAACTCTGACTCATTTCCTCCAATTGTTCCGGAGTCAGGTTGTCTATTCCTTGAAAATAAACGACATCTTGTGGCACTTTGCATGCAGACATCCATACACACAGAATGGCAAATAAGTAATATTTCAATTTCATACGTGATAAATATGTTTTCGATTTTTTGAACTGCAAAGATACAACCTTTATCTGCAAGTTGTTATAATTATAACGATGCAAAAAAGGATATATTGCTGCATGGCGGGTAAAATATCGGCGAGTTTAGGGAAGAAATATGTTTTTCGTTAACGTTTCGAGAGTCTGTTATTTGTAAATGTCCTTGCCCGATTTTATTTATGCGATTCTCACAGAGTTTGGCTTTTACGGTTTGTCGGGGAAAGACAAAATAAAAGCGGACGCTTCCTCTAAAGGATTTCGTCCGCTTTTTGAATAATCATTAACCCCTATTTATGTATATGTCAAAGAATGCCTTGTGCCATCATTGCTTTGGCAACTTTCATGAATCCGGCAACGTTGGCACCTTTTACATAGTTTACATACCCGTCGGCTTCCGTACCATATTTGACGCATTGTTCGTGGATATTCTCCATGATGCTTTGCAGTTTCTGGTCTACCTCTTCGCTGCTCCAGCTCAATTTCTGTGCATTTTGTGTCATTTCCAAACCGGAAACAGATACACCTCCTGCGTTGGCCGCTTTTCCCGGAGCGTATAAAATTTTAGCCTCAAGGAAAGCGTCGATTGCCTCTGGCGTAGAAGGCATATTGGCTCCTTCCGATACGGCGATGCAACCGTTGGCAAGTAACGTCTTCGCATCTTCGCCGGTCAATTCGTTTTGCGTAGCACTCGGCATTGCGATGTCGCATTTTTCTCCCCAAGGACGGGCGCCTGCCACGTATTTGCAACCATATTTTTCGGCATATTCGCGGATACGACCCCGATACAGATTCTTCAATTCCATGATGTAATCCAGTTTTTCGCGGTCGATGCCGTCCGGGTCATAGATATAACCGTTTGAATCAGACATGGTGACAACTTTTGCTCCTAATGCGATTAATTTCTCAGTTGTATATTGGGCTACATTTCCGGAGCCGGATACGGTTACCACTTTCCCTTTGATGTCGATACCTTTGGTCTTTAACATTTGAAGCAAGAAATATACGTTTCCGTATCCGGTTGCTTCGGGACGAATCAGCGAACCTCCGAATTCAATTCCTTTTCCGGTGAATGTTCCTGTGTTTTCGCGTGCCAGTTTCTTATACATGCCGTACATATAGCCGACTTCGCGACCGCCAACGCCTATGTCGCCTGCCGGAACGTCGGTATCCGGACCGATGTGACGCCACAATTCCATCACAAAAGCTTGGCAGAAACGCATAATCTCTGCGTTCGATTTTCCGCGTGGGCTGAAATCGGAACCACCTTTTCCACCACCCATTGGCAGTGTCGTCAAAGAGTTTTTAAAAGTCTGTTCGAAAGCCAAGAACTTAAGGATAGACAAGTTGACAGACGAGTGGAAACGGATACCTCCTTTATACGGGCCGATAACGTTGTTGTGTTGTACGCGATATCCCATGTTTGTCTGAATCTGTCCTTTGTCGTCCATCCAGGTTACGCGGAAAGAGAAAATCCGGTCGGGGATGCAAAGGCGTTCAATCAGATTGCATTTTTCAAATTCAGGGTGCTCGTTGTAAACGTCTTCTATGGTTCCTAAAACTTCTGAAACTGCTTGGTGGTATTCCGGTTCATTCGGAAAACGTCTCTTCAGGTTGTCTAAAACTTCACTTGCCTTCATAAGTCGATTTATTAGAATATTATATGTTTATAAATGATTGTTTTGTCTGCTTTATGTGCATGTGTCCCATTATGACTTTGCAAAGGTAAGCAAAAATTTTATATGAACAAATATTTGAAAGAAAAAATGCAATAAAAATAGCAATTCGGTACTTTATGGGCTTAAAAGTGACTAAATGTTACTCTTCTTTTCGACGTCTCCTACTTTTGTATATGGGGACGAATACGATGATAGCCGATGCCACGATGGCAAAAACAATGTCGAATGTTATCTTTTCGCTGTATGCGAGGAGCATGTAACAGAGTAATCCCCATAACAGGGTAATACATGCTGCTTGGCTATTGGTGATTTTTCTACGTGCCATTTTTTTGCAATTGGTTTAATAAAATGAAATGATAAGTTGTGCGCAAAAGAGCAAAAGACAGTGCCAGACGAGGAGGATAATGATCAGTACCACCCAACGTTTTTTAGGCGAAAGCCTGTTGAGCAACGGGATGTGCCTTCCCCATCCGCCGGGCGTCGGCGTTTCGTTTGTCTTTTCATCGCCGTAGCCGTTTGCTCGCATGATGGCGAGCGCGCGGGGCGCATCGCTTTCGAGCAGTTCGACGCGGATACCTCCCATGTCGGCCGGATACATCACTTGGCTGGAGTATTCATTCCGTAGATAGCAGTTGATTCCTTCCGATTTCAGAAGGGATTCCAGCATATATGCCCTTTCCGGTTCGTAAAAGCGGGCAATTTCTATGATTTTGTCTTCTTTCATCTGAATGGATTTTGCTTAAAATGCAAGGGTGATTTCGCCACCAAACTGAAGCGGTTTCCCCTTTTGGATGAATGAACGGTTGAACGATTCGAAATAGAAGGCCTGATAGTCGGTTGCCGTCAGGTTCCGTCCCCAGAGGTTGAGGCTGACGATTCCTTTGCGGACGCCCACTTTGGCGTTTAGCAGGCCGTAGAAAGGTTGGCTAATGTCGTTTGTCTCTGTCCAGTAGATTTTCCCGGCTCCGGTGAACTGGGCGGAGGCTGTAAACTGGTCGAACAGCTTCTTGTGCAGCAGTTTCGTGTATTGTATACCCACATTGACCGTGTGGCGGGGCGCATAGGGGATAAAGTTCCCTTTGCAATCGATAGAGACGGTTTCTCCTTGCTCGTCTTCGTCAATAAGGGTATAGTTGCAGAAGGTTGCCCGCGTGAAGCCGTAGTTGAGATCGGCTGTCAGTCCGTCGACGATTCGTGCATGAAGCCTCAGCTCCACACCGTAGCTCGATGCTTTTCCCCCGTTGGTGATCATCCGTCCGCTTCCGTTCTCGGCGAAACTGGTCAGCTGGATGTCGCGGATATTCATGTAGAAGAGGTTCAGCTCTGCACTGAGATGGTCTTTGATCAGTTCGCTACGCATACCCAATTCGTAGTTCCAACTATGCTCCGGTTTATAGGAGACTAAATCTTGCACCTCGCCGGGTAGTTCGGCTTGGTCGGGGGCAAACTGGGACATCAGGTCGTATTTGGCTTGGTCTTGTACCAAATCGCCGAACATTTGTATGTTGTATCCTCCCGTCTTGTATCCTTTGGCGACGGTAAGGTAGGTGAAAGTCTCCGGCGTGCATTGGTAACGGAGCGATACTTTGGGCAGGAGCTGCCAGATATCTTGCGTCAGGGAGCCTTCCATCACCGTATTGACCGGCAGCGACATTTGCATCGAGCCCATCTGCACGCCCATCTTCATGCTGTCGACGGCCGAATAATAGTCCATCTTGTCTCGCTCATAGTCTAAACGGATGCCGGCCGTGAGCGACAACCCTTCGACGAACAGGTTGTTATAAGTCGATTGGTGGAACAGTGCGAAGCCGGTGGTCGGCGTGTCGAAGGTACCGGGGAAGTAGATTTGCCCCAGCGCGTCTCCCTGCACGGTCAGCTGGGGGGCATTGGAGTTGCCAGCGACAATCTGGTCGAAGGCGCTTTGCAAGATGTCGGATATGCCGTCTTGTTTGAAAACGACCGGCGCGTCGGTGTGCAAGCTGCTATGAAAGCCGTATGCCCCGAAGCTCCACTGGTAGTTGCTCTGCGTGTTCGACTTAATGGCCAGCTCTTCGCTCCACGCATGTTGCCGTTGCCGTTGGTTGAGGGTGAAGATGGAGCGTTCGGTGTAGTCTTGGTCCATCTGCATGTCATCCTTCAGGTATTGGTAGGCGGTGGTGGAGGTGAGCACGAACCGGCTCGTTTTCCATTCCAGCGACAGGCTGTTGTTAAGCATCCGCCGCCAGTAGGAGCTGGGGTCGTTGATGCGGATGGGCATGACGTCGCCCGTCTCCGGGTCGTATTGCCCGTAGGGGAATGCGCCTTGCGAGACGTAGTCATAGTTCAGGTTATAGGTGGCCTTCAGCCGGTCGGTGATGCGCCAATCCAGTTTAAGGCGTCCGCCGGCCGACTCTTCCTTGTCGGCTTTCGTGCCCGTATATTCGTTTGTAAAGAATCCGTCATTGCGGTCGTAATACCCGCTTAACAAGAACCCTACGTTTTCGCCAAGCTTGCTGTATTGGGAGAGCTTGACTTTAGACGCGCCATAGTTCCCCATCGACATCTGTATTTTCGTCCCTTGATAGTCGAGCGGCGAGAGGGTATAGATGTTGACGATTCCACCCATCGCATTGCGCCCGTACAGGGTGCCTTGCGGGCCGCGCAGCACCTCGATGCGCTGTATGTCGTTCAGCTCGAAGTCAAACGTGCTTTTGTCCAGATAGGGCACGTCGTCTACATATAGCCCGATGGATTGCCCGCTGCTCCGCGCCCCGACGCCGCGTATGTAGATGGCCGACGTCATTTTGGAGCCATAGTCCGGCATATACAGGTTGGGGACGAATGTGCTGATGTCTTTTATGCCCTCGATCTGCCTCGTCGCGATGGCTTGGGGCGAGAGGATGGAGATGGCGCCGGGTAGCAGGCTCAGGTCGTTGGTCTCTTTGGTCGACGAGGTGATGATGACTTCGCCAAGATTATACGTCTTGATTGTATCGTTGGCCGGCCCGTCGGTATGCTCGGCGTGCATTTGCTGCAGGCAAGTAGAGGCGCAGAGCAGGGTGAAAAAGAGAAAACGTTGATTCATAATGACTGCTTATAATCGATTTTATTTGATGGTACAAAGGAACAAGAAAGTTCGGTTAAGGTCAATCACTATATGTAGTGATTTTTTGATACTTCCCGCATGTCCATTCAAATAGATTGTTTATCTTTATGCCGGTGTTCGGGATATCCGTCAAGGATACCTTTTATACCCCACAGTGGGTTATGACGGTACCCCACAGTGGGTGACAATCGTACCCCACAGTAGGTAATATCAGTACTCCACAGTGGGGTATAAAAACAGCAAACAGATAACTATTTTATTATTCATCTTTAAAAAGAAGGAGGTATTTATGATTGAGTTTGAGATTAAATCGAGAGTATCGACAATGGGCAACCGCACGGGGCAGACCCTCTACTTCGCGCAGCCCAAGACACAACAGCGCATGACGACGAAAATGCTCGTCGAGCGCATCGTGCGCGAGACTTCGCTTTCGGCCGGCGACGTGAGCAACGCGCTGATTAGTATGAGCAACGTGGTGTGCGACGCACTCCAGATGGGTATGAGCATCGACCTCGCCGAGCTGGGGACGCTCCGCCCCCTTGTTTCCTCGAAAATGATGGACACGGAGGAGGAGGTGACTGTTGCCAACGCCCTGAATACCCCGAAAGTCGTATTCACCCCTAAACGGAAACTGCGCGACGCCGCCGGCAAGGTGGAGCTGCGCATCGTGCGCGTCAAAGACGACGCATCTGATGGTGGCACGGGCGAAGAGGAGAGACCGGGAGGGGTTTAAATCTCGATGTCTTCGCCTGCGACCAGCCCGTTCATGATGGCGTAGAACGTGAGGCCGGAGACGGTCTTGATGCCCAGCTTGGAGGTGATGTTCTTCCGGTGGCTTAAGACCGTGTTGAGGCTGATGCAGAGCCGGTCGGCAATCTCCTTGTTGGTGCTGCCTTTGACGATGAGCTGGAGCACGTCGGTCTCGCGCGTCGAAAGCCCCTTGCCGTTTTCGTTGGCGGGAACGCCGGTCTCACTGTTGAAGAACCGGTGAAGCTGCTCGAGGATGAGTTCTTGGGATGCCAACAGGGGCAGGCTGTTGATGGGCGAGGAGGCGTCGGGGATTTCGCCGTTGTCGGTCAAGACCATCGTTTTGCCGCGCCGGGGGAGGAAGAAGTCGGCGTTCCGGGTGAAGCCGTCGGCATCCGTGAAATAGTAATCATAGTTCTCGTTGCCGGATGCCGACAGGGTTTCAAACGTCGGGAAAGGGGTAATCTCGACCGGCGAGAAGTAGTCGGCCAACAACGTCTGAAGCCCGATGCTGCGCAGAGTGTCGGGCAAAATGATGGCTATTTGTTTGTTGTGATGCATCCGGCGGTATATTGTTAGAGGCAGAGTTTTTCCATCGCAGCAACCATCGGTTTCAGGATGCGGTAGCGGATGCGGTTGTGTTGTTTGATGTCCTTTTCCAGCGTGCAGAGCGCGAAGATGACGGCGTAACAGAGGTTTTCGTCGTAGTCTCCCGAAAGGTGCTTGACAAGGATGCTCTTCAGGTCTGCCAGCAACGCCTCGATGGGGTCTTCCTCCTGTTGCACGGTGTGCAGGTGGAGGGTCTCTGCCGGCCCCGAAGGGGTTGTTCTCTCCAGCTTCCCGCTTAATGAAAGGCAGTAGGGGAACCATGCCTGTCCGTCGTTGTCGATGCGTGCTGTCAGTTCCTCCTTGAACGAGCGGAAAAACCGGCCGATTAGGCTCAGCGTGCTGTTCCCCGGCGTGCTTTGGGAGATGAAAGAGGCGAGGTGCCTCTCGATGTTGGGGAGTTGGTAGCGCCGGTAATATTGGTTCGTCTTCGTCAGGTAGCCGATGATTTGGGACGTGTGGAAAGTCCGGAGTTTCTTCTCCGGGAAGTATTCTTCGTTGAGGAACGTGTTAAGGACGACCAGCAGGAAGTCCGTGTCTAACTCGTGCTCCTCGCAGAGGGCTTTGACGGACTTGTCTCCCAGTCCCAGCCGGATGCCGAACCGGTTGATAACAGGAATGAGCGAAGGGTGTTCTTCCACCACTTCGCTCATCTGCATATTTGAATAAACCAACGGCATACGTTATGCTTCTTCCCACTGTTTGCGCAGCAGTTCGACAGCGGCGGGAACCAATGTGTTCCGGTCTCCCTGACAACCGCATTCGAAGCTGACATATTTGTCATAGCCTAACATCTTCAAGGCTCTGAAACCTTCTACATAGTTGTCGGCTTCACCGTCTTCGCCCGGCATGCTGCGGCGTTTGCGGCTGGCGATGTGTACATGTTGCAGGTACTCGCCGGCGGAGAGGAATGCCCCCATGTCGGAAGTCTCTTCCCACGTCATGTGCCAGAAGTCGCCCATGCAGCGGACACCCGGATTGTTGATGTCCCGGCAGATAGAAGCGGCGTCGGCCACTTGGCGCAGATAGAACGCCTCTTTCCGGTTGAGCGGTTCGAAGATAACGGTTGTCCCATGCTCTTTGGCGTAATTGCCCATCTCGTTGAACTGTTCGCAGAGGAAGTCGCGCGTCTCCTGCGTATGCGGCATCACGGGCTGTTGCGCGTTGAACGCCGGGACAATGATGACGCCTACCGAACCCAGCTCGCCTGCCGGGGCGATGATCTCCTTCATCGTGTCCATGCACTGCTTGCGCACCTCCGGGTCGGTCGAGAGGATGAATCCTTTGAAACCGGCGCATATGGCGCTCACTTGGATGTTGCGGCCTTTCAATGCATCCTGAATCTCCTTGACGCGGTCTTTCAACCCGCCACCGCCCGGCTCAAAGCCGACAACGCCTAACTTCTCCATCTGGTCGAACTTCGCGTTGAGGTTATCGCCCGGCACAATGCCTTCTTGGAAAGAAATCTTCAGTTCGGCTTTGCTCTTTGCTGAGCATACACCGGCTGCCGGACGGTTATTGCATGCTGTGAGAGCAGAACTTCCGGCAGCAACGGCTGCGCTTGCCAGCGTCGCCCGTAAAAAGTTTCTTCTGTTTAGTGCCATAGCCTGATATGTTATTTGGCAGAACCCGGAACAGGAACTGTAAAGCCGCTCATGTCCATCTTGCCTAAGTTCAAATCTTTCGGTGTATAGTCGATAGGAGAAGCAGTCATGGCTTCCCAAGTCGTTTCTGCTCCCGTGTAAGCCGATTCCCGTCCCATGATGGCGGCCATGTTAGACACTGCTGTTTCGGAGGCTTGGTCAATCGACTTGCCGGCACGAATCAGGTTAATCCAGTTGACATGTTCCAGCGTGTAGGGGTCGTTTTGCTTGAAGTTGGCTTTTTCTGCCTCGCCGTCATAGTTCCAGATGACGTTGCCTGCCAAATCTTTGATCTCCATCGTGGCACTGTTCCATGAACCTTTGGTTCCTTGAATGAACTCGCTGACGTTGTTGGCGCAACCGTCTATCTGACGGCACATACTGTGCAGGTGGATTCCGTTTTCCATTGTGAAGTCCACGCTGAAGTTGTCATATTGGTCTCCGGTGATACGGCGTTGGCGCGAACCGAACCCTACGGCCTTGACCGGTTTCAAACCGCTGAACCATGTGAAGACGTCGATATTGTGCACGTGCTGCTCCACGATGTGGTCTCCCGAGAGCCATTTCCAGTTTACCCAGTCTTTAATCATGTATTCGCAATCGTTCCATCCGCTCTGGCGTTCGCGATACCAAAGCATGTTTTGGTTCCAATATACGATACCGCCTGTGATTTCACCAATCATGCCTTCCATCACCTTTTTGTACGATTCGACATAGCTGCGTTGGTGGTGACGTTGCGTTCCGGTAATCACACACAGGTTCTTTGCCTGTGCCTGCTTAGCCGTTGCCATGATGGTTCGATAACCGACCGGGTCAACGCAAATCGGTTTTTCAAGGAATGAATGTTTCCCCTTTTCCGTTGCGTATTGGAAGTGAACCGGGCGGAATACAGGCGGCGTGGCGATGATGACTACATCTACATCGCTATCGATTACCTGTTTGTAGGCATCCAACCCGACGAAACGTTTGTCAGCCGGAATGTCGATGTTCTTTTCTTGCTTCAATTTCCCGGCTAAGTTGTCAACACGTTCTTGGAATGTGTCTCCCAATGCGGTAATGGTTACGCCATTGGCTGCATTCAAGAAATTAAAAGCCGCTCCGGAACCACGTCCGCCACAACCAATCACACCTGCTTTCAGCTCCTTGCCGTCTGTTGCAAGATCTGGCAATTCCGGGACGTAATAGGTACCGGGCTCTTTCAGGGGCTTATTGGCTGCTGCGCCAGTTCCACCACCGCCTGTGCATGAGGTTAATACACTTGCACTACCTGTACCGATGGCTCCTAATGCACCGGCCACCGCCGAACTTTTCAAAAAGGATCTTCTACTAATACCGTTTACCTTCTTCATGATATAATAACTTTTAAATGTTTATAAATTATTATGTTCTTATTTCGCTCCAATTGCCGGATCGGGTTCGCATACTACGCGGAAACCGATACCTTTGATATCCGAATACCACCAGATACTCTTCGGCTGCTGCGGGTCTGTTTTTAACCAAGCTTCATGTTTGGTATAGTCGCGTGCAGCAGCACGAACATCGGCAGCGTCGGATGTATAATTACCTCCACGAACTACCCATTCTTCACCTTCTGTTACCAATGGATCTGTTACGCTTTCTCCACCTTGGCTGTAGGCTTGCGGATTATATTTATCCGCACAATATTCCATTACGTTACCCAACATATTCTTCAGTCCAAACGGATTGGCTTTGACTTCGCTCGGCTCTTGCGTCCGATTATTGCTGTTTTTTGCATAAATCACGAACGAGCTGATACTGTCTGTTTTGGCATCGAAAAATTTCCGCCAAAAACCTTGATCAGAGAAGTCCTTTGGGTTACCGCTGAAAAAATAGGGGGTCTGGGTGCCTCCACGTGCTGCATATTCCCATTCGGCTTCTGTTGGCAAGCGATACTTCTTTCCTGTCTTTTTAGACAGCCATTGGCAGAAAGTCTCTGCTGCATAGTGAGTCATCGTGATGGCCGGCCGGTCGCCGCTGCCCCAACCTTGATCCGGAAAACCGAAAGGTGGGGTCGGGCCGGAGATGGCATCGACGTCAGGGTCGCTGCTGTTATTGGCATAAACCGTTTCCGGCGGTGTTCGTCCCTCACTCATTGTTTGTCCATAAAATGCCCAATATTGGTTCCATGTAACTTCTACTTCAGCCATAAAGAACGGGCTGACTGTGACGTTACGGACGGGGGATTCGTCTTCTTTATGGAACGGTTCTTTGTCTGTACTTCCCATCTGGAATGTTCCACCCGGAATGGCGACCATCTTGAAAGAAACAGCCGTACCCGGTATCTGTTCCGTGTAATCAGCAAAGCTTGTGACTGGTGTCGCTGTTTTGAAATATAAGCTGGTATCGATGTTTGCGGTTGTCGATACTCCTGGAATCCCAGTTAGTTTGCCATGTTTATAATCTGGATTGTAATGTCCGGCGTCTAAGTGGCAACTGATACATTGTAAATCCAGTTTTTTCTCATTTTCTTCATAATATAGATGTGCCGTGATACCATCCTGATTGATTCCTTCCGGAAACAGATTCTGATGGCATTCTTTACAAGATTCGTTCGGGATATATTTGATGGCATGTTCCAGCTCCGATTTGAGTTCCCAGTTGAAATCGGCACTGTCTTTGGTCAGGTAAGACCAAACGTCTTTCAACCCCAATTTGGTTTTAGCCATGTAATGGTTCCATGTGTCGTACTGAGGTGGCAGATGGCACGCAACGCAGTGTGTCTTCACACCACTTCCGTTGTTTACGTGTTTGGATAGTTTCCAACTACTTTCCACATGCGGATGCACATGGCACATCATACATGATTCATCAGACGAAAAATAGACCGATGCCTTATAAACGGCAATCATGATGCCTGCCCCGAGAACTAATCCAAGCAGAAAAATAAACCGTTTTCCTTTGGAAGAACTTTTTTTTCTTTCTGCAAGATATCGATCAGAATTGTTTCTGTACGCCATTTATTTTAATGGTAAGATTTTACATTAGTCGTGAGTTAGATAAATCGGCAATAAAAGTACTTATTTCTCTTCATAGAATGAAGCTTTTCGGTACTTATTTAATGTAAAATATACTGTAATTACAATTTTTACCATTTAAAGGAAAAGAGCCTGTCCAGATAAGATATACATTATCTGAACAAGCCCTTTAATGAATGATTAGAAACTTCCTTGAATCGGTTTCATGATGAAAGAAAACTCATAATCGTCATACGGGATGCGATATTTCTCCATAGGCAGTGCGCCCCATGTGTTGATGCAACCCAGCCCCATCTGTACTTTGTCGATACACATATTTGTGTAGTCGATTTGTGGGATTAACTCAGAATGCCGTTGCTCTTTCTGTGGGCCATCGTCCAAAGAATCGATAGAGTAGTGCAGGGCAGAAGCGGAAAAAGGTGCATCAGAAAAGAACAATAACCCGTTCCCGCTTTTGTTGGTCTGTTTCCACCAACGGATGTCGGTTTTTGTCCCGGTTTCTTGTGGGCGGATGTATGGATAGAATTGCTCGTCGACCGTTTGTACGTAGTGACCAAGATCTGTTACATTATTGCGATCGATGTAGTTCTCAATCGGTCCTCTTCCATAATAATCGATATAATCCATGCACTTAGGCATTTGTATCTGCATACCGAAACGGAACATATCGGAAACTTTTGCCGATTTATCTGCTTCCATTTTTTGTGTCACCATGATGGCCCCGTTGTTGTTAATCGTGTATGTAAGATACAATTTGGCTTTGACAGCTTCCATTGTGTATTCAGCCTTAACGACTGCCATATCATTATCGATGTTGCTGGTGAGTGAAACTAATTTTAATCCCGGCTTTTTCCATGCCACATATTTATTCTGGAGATTTGCCCCCATATCATTGTCTGTTGGCGCACGCCAGAAGTTAGGTGTCAGCTTCCCGTTTTCTTTCAATAGTGGCATACCGTTGACATCATACCGGCACAGGAAACCTTCTTTCTTGTCGAAATCAAGACGGAAACGGTCGCCTTCGATGATGAGGTAATTCCGGTCGCTCTCCTTAATGATAGGAACTGATACTTCAACATTGCTTTTTAATTCGTTGGCCAATTTCAGATCCGGCATCTGGTAAGAGCGAACTGTTAGCTGATTTTTGGCCACTGAATGACCGGCAGGCAACAGTGTTTCCCCTTTTTTCAGCTTGAAGTTGATATTCAGTAGAATCTCTTTGTTTTCGCAAATACCGTTTATGCTGTAATCCAATTTTATTGTTTTGGTCTGTTGTGGCGCTACATCCAACTGGTCGATAATACCGGTTTGTACCACTTCGCCATTGGCCAGCAGTTGCCATTCTGCATAGTAGTTGCTTAAATCGCGGAAGAAGTTTTCATTGTAGACCTTCACCGTACCGTTTGCTAAGTCAGCAGGGGTCACCCAAATGGATTGATAGATGTGTTTCACTTCATACGCATGTGGGTTCGGTCTGCGGTCAGGATTGATTAATCCGTCGTTGATGAAATTGTTATCCGATGCATCATATTTGTTCCAGTCTCCGCCATAAGCATAATAGGAAATACCTTCTTTTGTTTTGGCGTGGAGCGATTGGTCTACAAAGTCCCAAATAAAACCTCCTTGAAATTTCGGGTATTTGCGGACTAAATCCCAGTATTCTTTAAAGCCTCCTTGTGAATTACCCATTGCATGTGCATATTCACATTGGATGAGCGGTTTATCGATGTCGCCTTGACAGTAGTCCTCACATCCTTTATAGTCTCGATACATCGGGCAATAGATGTCTGTAAAGTCGTTTGTGCCAGCCTGCTCGTATTGTACAGCTCGTGACGGGTCTTCGTTTTTGATCCATTTATAACAAGCTTCGAAGTTTGGACCAAATCCGGCTTCGTTACCCAAAGACCAAAAGATGATGGCCGGGTGGTTGAAGTTCCGTTGGATGTTTCGTTGGTTCCGTTCTAAATGAGCTTTGGCATACAGCGGATTTTTGGCCAAAGTTTTTTCTCCATATCCCATACCATGTGATTCAATGTTTGCCTCTGCTACCATATAGATACCATATTGATCACATAAGTCATACCATAAGTTGTTGTCTGGGTAGTGGCAGGTTCTGACAGCATTGATGTTGAGTGATTTCATCATTTTGATGTCTTGAATCATGCGCTCCGGCCGGACGACATAGCCATAGTCCGGGTCTACTTCATGTCGGTTGGCTCCTTTAAACAAGACCGGTTGGCCATTTACCCAGATTTGCGAGTTTTTCAATTCGATTTTCCGGAACCCGACTTTGACAGGAATGACCTCCATTGTGCGGCTGCCTTCTTTTAACGTAGCAACCAGTGTGTAAAGTACGGGTGTTTCCGCGCTCCACTTTTCCGGATTGCTGATGGCCATTTCTGTAGACAATTTACCCGAACCTTTGACTGAGGAATTGGCTATTTCTTTGCCGTTTTTATCTAAAAGTTTCAGGTCGACCGTCCCATTACCATTCATATTCAGCGCAATGTTTAGAGTGGCATCCTTGTATTGTGCGTCCAAATCCGGAGTTACGCGGATGTCTTGAATGTACTTGGGATTACGTGTGTAGAGATAACAATCGCGGGCCACACCAGCCAGACGCAGGAAATCTTGATCCTCCAAATAAGTCCCGTCGCACCAGCGGAAAACTTGGAAAGCTATCAGGTTTTTACCCGGTTTCAAATATTTGGTCAGGTTGAATTCTGCTTCCAATTTGCTGTCTTCGCTATAACCGACAAATTTCCCGTTTACCCACAAATATATGTTTGAAGTGACAGAGCCGAAATGGGCAAAAATTTCTTTCCCTTTCCAATCTGCCGGAATGGTGATTTCCCGGCGGTATGAGCCGACATGGTTCCCTTCAATGGGCACTTCGGGAGGATTGCTGTTGAATTGTTCCCGCCAAGGATAACCGACATTTACATACATCGGATCTCCATAACCACTCATTTCCCACAGGCCGGGTACTTGTATCTCGTCCCAACCCTTGTCATTGTAACCTACTTGATAAAAATCAGTCGGTCGCATATCCGCGTTTTTGACCCAGAAGAATTTCCAAGTACCGTTTAGTGTCATGTAGTTGGATGAAGATTCTTTGCATCCTTTCAATGCGCTTGCTTCGTCTTCGTAGGCAAAATAATGCGTGTGCATCGGGGCCCGGTTTACTTCATTTATATTCGGGTCTTGCCACTCATTTTTTTGGGCGAAGGCTACTGTCCCCAACAGAGACAGAGCACAAACAATTACGTTTAGCTTCATAAGATGTTATTTGGTTAGATTTGTTTAGATGATTATTCAATCCATTTTTGCCATTTGAGATCGTTGTTATATCCGGAGGCGACCATTGTTTCGATGAATTGCATGCCTCTTACGCCGTCATAAACGGTTGGGAAGTCTAAGCAGTCTCCACTTGGTGTTTCTCCGTTTTTGATGGCTCTGACAGTGAGGGCAAAATTACGGTAGATATTGGCAAATGCTTCGATGAAACCTTCCGGGTGTCCGGCCGGTGTCCGCACATTCCACATCGCCTGTTCGCTTAAAAAGCTATTATTACCGATTTGCAATACCTCTGTTGGCCGGTCTCCCCATTTCAGCGTGAGTGTATTCGGCTCCATTTGCCGCCATTCCACCCCCCCCTTTTCTCCATAGATGCGGATGCGGATGTTGTTGGCCTCTCCGGTAGCGATTTGCGTTGCCATCAATACGCCCGTGACATCATTCTCATAACGTAAGAGCGCTGCTCCATCATCGTCGATTGGACGTCCGGGAACAAATGCTTTCAAATCGGCGCAAAGTTCTTGCACTTTTAATCCGGTAATGTATTCGCTTAAGTGCCAAGCATGCGTACCGATGTCGCCTACGCATCCCGCTTTCCCCGAACGTTTAGGGTCTGTTCGCCATCCGGCGTTGTTCCCTCCTTGCAGTTCGATGCGTTCTGCCAGCCAGCCTTGCGTATATTCCACGTAGACACGTCGTAGCTTGCCCAATTCTCCACGTGCGATGCGGGCTTTGGCTTCTTTTACTGCCGGATAAGCCGAATAAACATGCGTCAGCGCTAATACGAGTCCTGTTTCTTCTACCTTCTTTTGCAGGAGTTTAGCTTCTTCGAGCGAGAATGTCATCGGCTTGTCTACTACGACATGAAGACCCCTTTCAAGCGCCATCATGGCAGGCTCAAAGTGCCAACGATTCGGTGTCACGATCGTTACGAAGTCCATTCGTTCATCTTCAGGCAATGTCATTTCGTGTTCGAACATCTCTTTATAACTGCCATAAATGCGGTTTTCCGGTAAGAAATAGGATAAACCGGAACTTTTGGATATTTCAGGGTCTACGCTGAAACATCCGCATACCAACTCGATTTGATTGTCCATAAATGCTGCCCGGCGGTGAATCGCTCCAATAAAGGCATCGCTACCTCCACCGACCATACCCATTCTTAATTTCCTGTTCTTCATGATTGAATCATTTTAATGAATTTGAATTGAGAAATTGCCCAAAGATACGAAATATGGTGTTTTGTACAAAGAAAGAATGTTTATTTCTTTTGAAAAGAAAGATGGGTGTAAAAAATAACAAACGGACAGGCGTTTGTCTTTTTTAGTCTGATTGCCTGTCCGTTTGCTATTTGCTCTTTTCTTGATTACAAGGCTCGTCCCTTGAAGACGTTGGATTGTTCTGACGGATAGAGATACCCAGTAAATGATACTCGGTTGCTATGAAAATTGGGACTCACTGTCGCCGTACATTTGTTTGAACCTTTTACCATGCGAATCGTGATGCTTGCCGAAACCGCTACTCCCTGTACCATCATGCTCATTGTTACGTTGCCTTTCTTGTCGGTCTTTATTTCAACGTTAGAGGTACTTCCGTCAACCGTTATTCCTCCGATGCCATTTGGCCCTGAAACAGGGACATTGAATGATAATTGGATTGTTGCCTGGTCTTCCTGCATGGATACGAAATTCGTACTTGGGGTGACATAAACAAATTGTCCCCGTTTAAACTCGACTCGGTCTGCTTCCAACACAAAGTCTTTATTGTTCAATGCCTGCACGGCTTGCTCGAACAGTGCCATCTGCTCGGCCTCTTCGGCTGCTTTCTTTGCCTCTTTTTCTGCCTTTTTCGCTGCTTTTTCAGCGGCTTTATCTTGTGCCATGCCTGCACCTGCGCAGAAAAGCATTAATAGGCACATTAACCATACTTTTTTCATACTTTTTCTTTTTTAATTGTCTCCTAAATCAATCTTTTTGACCTTTATACCAATAAAACCTCTTATCGGGATTGAATGTTTAAGCCAATTCTTTCTTTTTCATGTTTTTGACATGTCGCCAAAGGAATATCCATGCCGTTACCGCTGCCACGAAGTCGGAGAAAGGTGAGGCATACCAGACGCCGTCAAGCCCCCAGATGCGGGAAAACAGTAGCATGGCGGGCACTAAAAATAGCAATTGGCGGCTTAAACTAAGGAAAATCGCTTTCCATGCAATGCCGATGCTTTGGAAGAATTGGCTGATCGAAATCTGCGAACCGACGACGATAAAAACAAGTAATGTGATCCGCAGGCCGTTTGCCGTTACTGCAAGCAAATCTGCATCGTGCGTAAACGCACTTGCAATCCACTCCGGGAAAGCGACGTTTGTCACGCAGCCTATTCCCATGATAACCGTCGAGGTGATGATGACTAACCGCAGTGTTTCTTGTACCCGCTTGAATTGTCCGGCTCCGTAGTTGAATCCTACGATGGGTTGCATCCCTTGTGCAATCCCGATAATTAGCATGATGATGAGCATCGTGACACTTGTGATAATCCCATTTGCTCCTAACGCTAAATCGCCTCCATATTGTTTCAGCGCGGCGTTTTGAATGACAACAACCAAGCTGCCCGTCAGCTGCATGGCAAAGGGTGAGATGCCAATTGCTAAGATATTCCCTACAACATGTCGTTCCAGTCCAAATGTTCCCCGCTGGAAACGGACGATACTTTTCTTCTGTATAAAATGATACATTACAAAAAGTGTGCCAAGCAGCATGGAGATGACTGTGGCGATGGCGGCTCCTCGAATCCCCATGTCGAACCAGAAAATGAAAATCGGGTCGAGGACGACATTAGCGATGGCGCCGATCAGCATGGTGTACATGGCTTTCTTGGGGTATCCGGAAGCACGCATGATCGCATTGAACCCGAAGCTAAGCGAAGTGAACAATGTGCCGGGAACGACAATGTTCAGGTAGTCTTTGGCATACGGGATGGTCTGTTCGCTCCCGCCGAAAGCGCACAACAGGTCGTCCATCCAAATCATACATGGGGCGACCGTCAAAACTGTGATGATGAAAGTCAGAGTGAAAGCGTTGCCCAAGACCTTTTCTGCCATCCGGTTGTCTTTTCGCCCTAAATAGATGGAAATGCGGGTGGCTGCTCCAGCCCCGACCAGCATCCCGAAGGCTTGCAGGAAAAGTAGAATCGGGAAGGTTAGCGTCAGGCCGGCCATCGCGAGCGCCCCCACGCCTTGACCGATAAAAATGCGGTCTACAATATTGTAGAGCGCGTTTACCATTGTTCCGATTACAGCAGGTATTGCATAATGCAGCAATAAACGGCTGATTTTTTCGTGTTCCAGCTTCCATGTAATTTCGTTTGCCATTCTATTCTATTTTCTGTTGTTTTAGCTTTTAATTTTGTTGCCGGAGCAAAAAAAATCCCTGCAGAGGAAACTTTTGTTTCCTG
>CAYXIX010000011.1:20064-26588 GCA_964465405.1 uncultured Parabacteroides sp.
GGAAACTTTTGTTTCCTGTTGGGGAAAACATTGCGGAGCTTTTCTGTTAGTTCTGCAATGTTGGGGTAGACGGCTTCGTCTTCTTCCGGGAAGAGCAAATGCAGCTCATTGGCAGTCCGGCAGTCGATGGAAAAACGGCCTTCAGCCGTCGGCGATGCGCAGAACCCGTTGCGGGCTAATGCGTTCGAAACCCAATAGGCGACAGTCGCATCTCCTGTTACCCGGACAGGGACTGCTTGCGTTTCGGCGCTTAGTTTGCCTGTCGCCTGATTGAATGTGATACCTGTTTTTTCAAAAAAAGAGCCAAAGGCTCCGCTTAAAATCAAATCTTCCGGAGCACCGCATAGCAACGGTCGCTCTTTGGACTGCATCCAAAGGTTGTCAGCCAATTGGATGGCCAAGTCGAGGTCGTGGGTCGAAAGTAAAACCGTTTTGTGTTGCTCGGTAGTCAGTCGGTGTAGCAGGAGCATGGTTTCCAGTCGGCTTGTCACGTCTAAGAAGGCAGTCGGCTCATCCAAAAGTATCAACGGGCATTGTTGGGATAATACTTTGGCGATCATTACTTTTTGTCGTTCGCCATCACTTAGTTCCGCCACATAGTTTGCCGATTTATGTGCGATACCGGTTGCTTCGAGCGACTCTTTGACGATTTTTCGGTCGTTTTTCGTCAGGCGTCCGAAAAAACCTGTGTAAGGGTATCGGCCGAGCGAGGCTAATTCAAAAACGGTTAATCCGCCCGTATGGGTCTTTTCCGTTAAAACAACGCCCACTGTCCGTGCGAATTCTGCCTGTGAATAATGAGCGAGCGGTCGCCCCATCAGTCGGATTTCCCCTTCGAGCGAAGGCTGAAAGCCGCAGAGTGTCCGGAGTAACGTCGATTTGCCAGCACCATTCAGGCCTAAAAGACAAGTGACTTCGCCGGAAACGAGATGTAAATCCAAGTGGTCGTGCACAATCTGTTTCCGACCGCTTTTCATGCGATAGCCGATGCAAAGATTTTTGGTTTCGATTGCTGCCACTTTCATCTCTTTTTGTCAGTTAAAATATTGGATATTCTTTCGATTCACGATTACATATAAAATCACAGGTGCACCCAGCATGGGGGTAATTGCGTTTAAAGGCAAAATCATTTGTGTACCCGGTAATACCAAAAGCAGGTTGCACAACAGAGCGACACAAGCCCCTGTAAGCAGCGTAACGGGGAGCAACATTTGATGATTGGAGGAACCGAGCATCAGGCGTGCGACATGCGGGACGGCAAGGCCGATGAAAGAGATAGGCCCGCAAAACGCAGTTGTTGTGGCTGTGAGTAACCCGGTACAAAACAAAATCCACATGCGTACATGCTTGACTTTGATGCCTAAATTTGTCGCATACATCTCACCTAAAAGCAAAGCGTTCAAAGGTTTGATTAGCAAAAGGGCCAGTAATAGTCCGGCTAAAGAAAAGGACGCGAAACAGGGCAATTGTTTCAAGGAAACACCTGAAAAATTGCCCAATCCCCACATCACGAATGCGTGGACTTTATCTGTTGACGCATAATAGTTGAGCACCGAAATCAAGGATGAGGCCAGATATCCGATCATGATTCCGACAATAAGCAACATGACGTTATTCCGCAGTTTGGCAGAAAAATAAAGAATCAGTCCTAAGATGCAGGCTGCCCCACCAAATGCAGCAAGAATGACCACTAATGAACCGCTGAGCGGCAAGTCGGCTTCCAGATTCAGTGTCCCGCCAAAATAGAGCATGACCGCAGCTACCCCTAAATTGGCGCCGTCACTGATGCCCAAGATGGAAGGCCCGGCCAGTGGATTGCGGAACAGTGTCTGTAACAACAATCCACTGACAGCTAACGAAGCTCCTGCCAATAGGGCTGTTACGGCTTGTGGCAACCGGTTTTGGAGTACAATATATTGCCACGCGACCGGTTCGGTTTCTACCCCCTGTAAGATACGCACCACGCTATCGAACGGAATCGAGACCGCTCCATATAGCAAACAACCGATAAACAAAACCAGCAGCAGAAAAAAAAGAAACGGATAAAAAACACATATATGCTTTTTCATGCCGCAAAGATAATGCATCTGCCCGCATTATTCTCTTTCTATGTCACGTTTCCGTTTCAAAGCCTCCAAATAGTAATAATCGGCATAGTTCAGTGGTACGTCAATCTCTGAATTATGGGGAATACTGCCTACGGAATGCATTAAAAGAAAATGTCCGTTTGAACCTAATGCCGCACGATAGGCAGGTGAAGAGAGCGAAACTAATATGCTATCTGCATAAGCTTTATAAGAAGCGGCGTCGGGAACGTCGAATGTGCTGATTTCATAAAGCGCAGAGGCGATACATGCAGCGGAAGATGCGTCGCGTGGCTCATTGGGAATGTTAGGAGCATCCATGTCCCAGTAGGGAATCAGGTCTTTCGGCATTTGCTTGAGCGAACGCATCATCTGGAACGTTTTCAATGCCTGATCCAAATATTTGCGATCATGTGTTTCCCGGTAACAAATGGCGTATCCATAAATGCCCCATGCCTGTCCGCGACTCCAAATCGATTCATCCGCATACCCTTGTGCCGTTTGCCGGTGACGGACGGAGCCGTCTTTAAGGCTATAGTCGATTACGTGGTAACAACTCCCGTCGGGACGGAAATGTTCTGCCAACGTGCGGTCTGCGTGTGAGACAGCTATCTTATAATAGGTCGAATCACCGGAGAGTCGTGTCGCTTCGAACAGTAATTCAAGGTTCATCATGTTGTCGATAATCACCGGGCATTCCCATCCCCGTTCGGATTGCCATCCTCGATCGACATTCCATGACTGGATAATGCCTGCTACCGGCCGGAAACGAGTGGAGAGCGAACGGGCAGCCTGTATGATTACCTCTTTGTAGGCCGGTGTCCCGACAAGGCGTAGCCCGTTCCCGAAGCTGCAATTGACGATGAATCCGATGTCATGATGCCATGTCAGTTTTTTAGCTTCTTCTATGGCTTCCGTGTACTTGGTTGCCAAAGGCAACAAGGTCGTGTCGCCCGTCAGTTCATATAAATACCACACTGAGCCGGGGAAAAAACCGCTTCGCCAGTCTGCATAGCCACAATAATAGACACTGCTGTCCGGTTTCAGAGTGACGGGGTTGAGGCATTTCCCGCTTGCTTCAATTACATCTATTTCTTTTCCGATTTGCGCACGGGCAAACTCGATATTCTCTTCGAGGAAATCTTTTTTCTCTCCGACGGTGGGTGTGGTTCCGCAAGCGAATAGAAAAGCGGAACAAAACCCTGCGATTATGTTTTTTGTTATTGCCATATTGTTATTTGATTTTGTTTACCTTATAGATATAGCTACCCGATAGAGAGGGCTTGTCGACGTGCAGGGAAAGGCGATAAATCTCGTTACCCCATACATTGGATAAGCGTGAGTCGGTCAATGGGATGGGTTCGACTGTCGCTGTGAATATTTGTTTGTCATACGTCAGGCAAATCTTTTCGTCTTTTACTTCGAGCAGCACCTTTCCCGGTTGTGAGATGTCGACTTTTCCCCATGTCAGGAAGTTAATCGACGTTTTTCCTGCTTGTATGGATTGCAGGGTGAAAACATCTTTTATCTCAAACGATTTCTTGCCAAGTTTGTAAGAACGTACCCACTTTTTGACTTGTGCGTCTGCCGGATAGGCAGACGCGATGTCTACGGAAAAGAGCAGTTGTTTCGGGTTGAAACGTACGTCCGTCGCCTTATACTGAGAACCGTATGATTGGGGTACGCCGTTAATCATCGGCAGATTATGATAGTTGCTTTGCATTGTCCAGATGGAATATCGTTCAGCACCGAACGTTTGCCGTGTGTAAGTCCCGACTCCGGCATCGATTAATATAGGAACTGTATCCACATAAAGCGAGAATGTCCCCACGTCGTTATGGTTGTGACTTTCGTTGTTATACCCGCCTTTTGCCGCAACAAAGAAGCCGTTGGGGCTGGTCATGTAACAGAATTCGGTTTCCGGATACCAAGAATAGGATGGAAATTGGAAATTCGCATCTGCTGCGGACAGTTCTTCTTTTGTCAGAATTGTCTGGAACAAACGGAAAATATCTGTTTCGAGCGGAGCCTTTACTTGTTTTGGATCACCGGAATGTTGCAAAAGGTAAGCAGCATAGTGTGTCATCAAATCACTCCCGACCGCTTTCCCGTAGCGGTAGATGAGCGGCGCGTCACCCCCTCCTTTGGCTGAAGCATCGGCAAAATTGACGACCCAGCCGTTTCCGACGTAAGAACGGGCAATGTATTCTCCCATCTGTTTCACCATCGGTTCATCGAAAATAGAGATTTTCCCGCCGGTCCCGTCCGCAAGCATCTGCAAATAATCATATAGTTTGCCGGCTGCATGTCCCCAATAAGAAGGCCCTTCTTCGCATCCCCCGTCGGTATGCGTGTAATTAAGGAAGTGGTCGACTGAAGTCATCGTCCGATAGACCGCCTGAGCTAATTTGTCCCGGTCGTTTTCTAAAAGGAAAAAACATTGCAACACATTGAAATTGCACCAAGGGTTCCAGTTGTTGACAGTTCCTCCCGGTTGTAGATGAAATGCCATCCACCAGAAATGATCTTCTTGCATGTACGTATCCAATATGCGCACTTGTAATTCATGGCGCAAACGTTCTGCAATCAACGGATTCACTCGGTCTAAAGAGGGTTTCAGATAGTAATAAATCCAAGCTAATTGTGAAGCTAAATTGCCCGAACCCAAATCAATCACATGTTCTTTATCGGAAGGGAAGCATCCTCCGATTTTCTGTAAAACTAAATGGGCAGACAGCGCCCAGCTCGTCATTTCGCAGCTATGGAAAACTCCGTTGATGATTTGGTCGATAAAGCGGCCTTCCCCTTCTGCCAGTTCGGCAAAAAAGAGACATTCCAACGCTCTGTTATTTTGATTAAATGGTTTTTCCATGATCTGCCGGTCGCCGCTCCTGCCATATTCCAAATAATCGGTCGCTTGAATCACTTTCCATTCATAGTCCAAAAAAGACTCGCCTAATCGGATATATTGCACCTTATAGTCTCCCAAAAAACGATCCCATCCTGCCCGGTCTGCATAAGCCGGATAAGGAACCCACTTTTGGTCCATAATCAACGCGGATTTCACTTGTTCCAAATCCGCTTCTTTTTGCAGCAAGTTACGTGTTTCGTACGCGTGCGCCTGAGTGGCTGCCCATACAAGCAGGCACATCCATGTTAAAAGTTGTCGTGTTCCCATCAATACTGTTTTTGTCTGATTTTCGTGTGGACAAATATAAGACTTCTTTTTGAATTACAGAAATATGAGAAACCTCTGTTTTATATGTGTGTTTTTGTTCATTATCAAGTGTTAATTGTTCGTTTTCCCTTTGCTGCGGAATTTGTCTGTCCCGATTTTATTCTGTTTCTTTGTGGAAAAGATTTCGATATGGAAGACGAACAACCGATGGTGCTCCGGACGGAGGGCCTTGTGAAAAAATACAAGACGCGTACTGTTGTGAACCATGTTTCCATTGACGTGAAGCAAGGTGAGATTGTGGGATTGCTTGGGCCTAATGGTGCGGGCAAGACGACTACGTTTTACATGACTGTCGGACTGGTGACGCCCAATGAGGGGAAAATTTTCTTGAACGACATGGATATCACGAAATTCCCTGTTTACCGGCGGGCACGCAATGGTATCGGCTATTTGGCACAGGAGGCATCTATTTTCCGGAAGATGACGGTCGAAGATAATCTGCGTGCCGTATTGGAGATGACAGACACGACGCCCGAATATCAGAAGGAAAAGTTGGAAAGCCTGATTGCCGAATTCGGATTGGATAAGGTGCGGAAAAACTTGGGCGACCAGCTTTCGGGAGGGGAACGCCGGCGGGCGGAAATCGCGCGCTGTCTGGCGATTGACCCGAAGTTTATCATGCTCGACGAGCCTTTCGCCGGTGTAGACCCGATTGCCGTGCAGGATATCCAAAGCATCGTGGCACGGTTAAAGCACAAGCATATAGGAATTTTGATAACGGACCATAATGTTTACGAGACGTTGAGTATTTGTGACCGTGCCTATCTGCTGTTCGAAGGGAAGGTCTTGTTTCAAGGAACAGCCGAGCAATTGGCTGCAAACGAAATCGTGCGTGAGAAATATCTCGGCAAAGATTTCGTGCTTCGGAAAAAAGATTTTGAAGTGATTTAAACTTATGTTATGTTCCTAATTCTCAGCAAAATATTTATTCGGTTATATCGACTCACGTTAAATATTGGAGTTTTGACACGTTTATCTTATGTTCGGTAAAAATATTTCGGAAAGGAGCCTGAAGGCACTGGTGGCGGTTTCGTCATCGGTCTTCGCCGCTTTGGCCATACTATATTTCCTCCCCGTCGGAATCCCTTATCGAATTGCGTTTCCGCTTGTCGCTCTCGCTGTCTTTTCCCTGTGGCTCGTGCCTCCGCTGATGACCATGGCATTTTTTGCTTCGGCTGCGGGGGATTTCATGGGAGCCGCGG
>CAYXIX010000012.1:0-25640 GCA_964465405.1 uncultured Parabacteroides sp.
CTTTCCAATTAATCAATCTGCGGTCATCCGTTTTTATCCGTGTACTCCGGTATTTTTCCTTTTTCACGTCTTGGCAGCAACTTTATCTTTGAAATATCTCCGGATACTTATTGATGAAATAAACCGGTGTGCAGCTCCATGCGTGGCAGTAGCTGTTGATGACATGGAAGCCGTAGGGCGAGAGGTAGTCGTTGTTCGGGTCGTAGACCTCCCAGAATGTGTCGGCACCTCGTTTGACCATGTCGCCCCAATAGCTGACGAGCAGGTCGCGGGCTTCTTGCGTCATGCCACATTGCAGGAGCGCTTCAATGACATAATGGTAGGCATAGGGACATCCCGGATAACAGGCGTCGGGCATGGACATAACGGTCGCCATCGCTTTTGCTCCCTCTTTCTTGCTGAGTGTGTTGGAGAGAATCATCCAGACTTGCGAGAGGTAGGAGACCTGTCTGTTTTTGCCGCTCAGCATCACGCCCTGTTTCTTGTCGTAAAAGTAGCGGCGGGCTGCTTTCTGTAACTTCTTGGCGAGGGCAGGCCACTCTTTGACGGCTGCATCATCCGTTTTGTCTAACATTTGTGCCAGTTCGTAGCTGCGCTGGAGGGCGAAAATGGTCAGCCCCTGCATGGATGCTTGTCGGTCGTAACCGTCCTTCCAGTCGAAGACGAGCCAGTATTGCGGTTTTTTGTCCATATCGTAAATCCATTCGGGCGAGTATTGGCGGAGCGCCATTTCGATTTGGCGGACGACGACAGGCCAAAGGTCGTTGGCTGTCTCTTTGTCTCCTGTCTCTTTTAGATACTCGAGTAGGGCGACGTTGTAGATGAGGCAGTAATCCAACGTGTGTGTGCCATATTGCGGATGGGGTTCGGGGCGTTCCAAGAGAGTTGCGTGCAGCAATCCTTCGTCGTTGGCGAAAGCGGCCAGCAGGTAAAGGCAATGCTTGGTCAGCTCGTGGTTCTTGAACGTATAGGCGTTGGCAAGTGCTTCCAAATATAAATCACCAATCCAAAGGCGTTGGTCTCGCTTGGGACCATCTTCGTAGACGGTCTGCATACACTCCTTCAGGGTATTCAAGCCTACGTTGTAGATGTCCTGTATGAGCGGGTCGGTAGTCGAAGCGAGGGCAGGAGCTTCGTTCGTGACGGTGGTTTGTGCCCGGAACGTCAGCTTGTCAAACACGAAGTCAAACGAGTTGGAGATACCCAGCAGTTCGATTTTCAGGTAACGCCCGGACAACCGGCGGGGGATTGTTATCTCTTTGGGAACCTCCATGATGGTTACGATTTCGTCTTGCACCCACGAGCGTGCCAAGCCCCCTTTGTAGGGTTCGAGCGGTGTGTTCAGCTCTGCCGGGACTTCGGCGAAGGTGAACTTGAGGCGGACAGGTGCGTCGGCAGACATGCGTTCCGCTGCCGGTTTGATGGAGAAGGTGAGGAAACCGGTGTAGTGATTCCCGAAGTCGAGTGTGATACTGGGATGCTTCTTGAAGGGTTCGGTGTACAGTACTTCGGGCGTTCCGGCCTCTTCCATGCGCCAGCCTTGAAAGGCATCTTTGTCTGCAACCGAACGGACGGTCCTGACGGGCGTGACAGATTGGTAACTTAACTGTGGCCGGCAGGTTTCTGCCTTCTGAAGCCATTCTCTACTATCTTGAAAGTAGGCACTCGTTTGTGCCTGAATTTGTATGCCTTGCAGGAACAACGCGCATACGGCAAAAAATAAAATGTTTCTCATATTAAACCCGTTATATTCTGCTTTCAAAAGTAGGACAATTCAGCGGATTATCCTATTTATTTCCTATTTTTGCCCGATTAAAATTAAGTGCATATGAAAAGAGAAAGTAACCCGTTTCAGTTTGAAAGTGAGATGCAGTGGAAACCTGCAGGTGCAGGGACGTTACGCCAAGTGATGGCGTATAACGACGAATTGATGATGGTCAAGGTGAAGTTTGAGACCGGTGCTGTCGGCGTGCCGCATACGCATCCGCATACGCAGGCAACGTGTGTGGCAAGTGGTGTTTTCGAGTTTACGGTCGGGGATGAAACAAAAATAGTCCGTGCAGGAGACGGCATCTATATGAAACCCGGTATCCTGCACGGATGTAAATGTCTGGAAGCGGGTATCCTCATCGACACCTTCGCTCCCATGAGAGAAGATTTTCTTTAGTGGTTAAACCCTTGTTTGCGTCGTTCTTCAATAGGCGGCCTCATGGATGTCTTTGACGGCTCTTCCACTGGGGTCGTTTTGATTTTGGAACGCATTGTCCCACGCCAATGCTTCGGCTGTTGAGCAGGCGACGCTGGGGACACTCGGCACGCTCCGGGCTGCACTCTCGCTCGGGAAGTGCTCTTCGAAGATACTCCGATAATAATACTCTTCCTTGTTTTGGGGCGGGTTGATGGGAAAGCGTTCGGCAGCGTTGGCCATTTCTTCGTCGCTGACAGCTTCCGACGTGATGCGCTTCAGCGTATCAATCCAGCTGTAACCGACGCCGTCAGAGAACTGTTCTTTCTGTCGCCAAGCGATTTCCTGCGGCAACATATCGGCAAACGCCTCGCGCAGGATTTTCTTTTCAATTGTTTTACCCGGACACATCTTTGCGGCTGGGTTCAAACGCATGGCTACATCCAGAAACTCCTTGTCCAAGAAGGGGACGCGCCCTTCGACGCCCCATGCCGCAAGGCTTTTGTTGGCCCGCAGGCAGTCGTACATATACAGCTTGCTGAGCTTGCGGACGGTCTCTTCATGAAAGGCGCTTGCATCGGGGGCTTTGTGGAAGTAAAGGTAGCCGCCGAACACCTCGTCTGCCCCTTCGCCACTCAATACCATCTTGATACCCATCGATTTGATGACGCGGGCCAAGAGATACATCGGGGTAGAAGCGCGTACCGTCGTCACGTCGTAAGTCTCGATGTAATAGATGACATCGCGGAGGGCATCCAAGCCTTCTTGTATGGTATAGTTGATTTCGTGATGTACCGTTCCGATAAAGTCTGCCACCTTTTGTGCCGCCGCCAAATCGGGAGCCCCTTTCAGCCCGACGGCAAACGAGTGGAGCTGTGGCCACCACGCATCGGTCTTGCCGCCGCTCTCGACGCGTTTGGCTGCATACTTTTTGGCGATGGCTGACGTGATGGAGGAGTCCAGTCCGCCGGAGAGCAGGACACCATAGGGGACATCGCTCATCAGCTGCCGCCTGACTGCCGCCTCGAGGGCATCGTGCAGTGCTTGGACGGAGGCGGAGTTGTCTTTCACGTTGTCATACTCCATCCAATCGCGCACATACCAGCGTGTGTAATCTTTGTCCCGGCTAAAAAAATAATGTCCCGGAGGAAATTGCCGATAGTCGGAGGCAAATCCTTCCAACCCTTTCAGTTCGGAGGAGACCAAGAGATGGCCGTCGTCGTCGTGCCCGATATATAAAGGAATGACGCCGATGGGATCTCGGGCGATGAGGTAGGTGTCTTCCGTCTCGTCATAGAGAGCAAAGGCGAAGATGCCGTTCAGCTTCTCGATGAAGTCCTTGCCATACTTACTGTAAAGAGCCAAGATGACTTCGCAGTCGCTGCCGGTCTGGAACGCATAGTCGTGCTTCAGCTCTTCGCGCAGTTCGCGGTGGTTGTAGATTTCGCCGTTGACCGCCAGTATCAGGCGGCCGTCAGGACTTTTCAGCGGTTGTCCGCCTGAGGCGGGGTCGACAATGGAGAGCCGTTCGTGGGCGAGGATGGCGCTCCGGCCCTGATAAATGCCGCTCCAGTCGGGGCCGCGATGACGGATGCGTTTGCTCATGTTCAATGCCTGCTGTCTGTAGCGGGCAGCGTCGCTATGGATATCGAAGATTGCTGTAATGCCACACATGGTTGTTTGTTTTTGGTGATGATGGATTAGGGTTTGGATTTCTTTTGTAAGTAGGCGTCGATGGCTTCTGCTGTCTGCCGGCCGGAAGCCATCGCCCGGACGACGAGGCTCGCCCCGCTCACGGCGTCGCCACAGGCGAAGATGTTCGTCCCTTCGATGCGGTGTGTCTGTGGGTCTGCCTGGATGTTGCCGCGCGCGTCTAAGGGGAGCTGTAGCTCCTTGACCAGGCCGTCGGGCTCGGGATGGACGAATCCCATCGCGAGGAAGACGAGGTCGACGTCGAGGGTTTCAACCTTACCAGTGAGAGACATCTCGGGGCGGCAGCCTTCGCTCTTGGGCAGCCACTCGACGGTTTCGACTTCGACACCGACGAGCCGGCCGCGTTCGCCTACGAAGCGGTTCGTCGTGAGGTTCCAGCGGCGCGTGCAGCCCTCTTCATGGCTGCTGCTGGTCTTCAAGACGTGCGGATATTGGGGCCAAGGTGTCTCGGGGTTATAGCCTACGGGCGGCTTCGGCATGATTTCGATTTGGGTGACGCTCTGCGCCCCCTGCCGGTTGGCCGTGCCGACACAGTCGCTCCCGGTGTCGCCCCCGCCGATGACGAGGACGCGCTTACCCCGACAGTCGATGCGGCTTTTGGCGGGGATGTTGGCGCCTTCGAGCAAGCGGTTTTGCTGGGAGAGCAGTTCGAGGGCGAAGTGAATGCCTTTAAGGTTGCGTCCCTCGACGGGGAGGTCGCGCGGCACTTCGGAGCCGATGGCGATGCAGACGGCGTCGTAGGCCGTGAGCAGTTCGCGGGCGGACGTGTCGCTGCCCACCAGTGTGTTCATCCGGAAGGCGATGCCCTCTTGCTTCATCAGCCGGACGCGCCGGTCGATGATGTTCTTCCCGAGCTTGAAGTTCGGTATGCCGTAGCGAAGCAGTCCGCCCGGCCGTTCTTCCTTGTCGAAGACCGTCACGGTGTAGCCGGCGTGGTTCAGCCGGTTGGCGACGACGAGTCCTGCCGGTCCGCTGCCGACGATGGCTACCTTCAGCCCGTTGCGCCGGATGTCTGTCTCCGTTTGGATGTATCCCTCGCGGAAGGCGGCTTCGACGATGGCCGCCTCGTTCTCGCGTATCGTCACCGGCTCATTGCTGCTGAGCTTCAGGACGCAGCTTTGTTCGCACAAGGCGGGGCAGATGCGCCCGGTGAACTCGGGGAAGTCGCACGTCTGCTGGAGCACGTGATAGGCTTCGCGCCAGCGGCCTTTGTAGAGGAGGTCTTGCCACTCGGGCTGCTTGTTGCCCAGCGGGCAGGCCCAGTGACAGAAAGGTACGCCGCAGTCCATGCAGCGCGACGCCTGCTGCCGGCGGCCGCTGCTGTTCAAGGTCTGTTCGACCTCGCTGAAATCGTTGACCCGTTCGTGTACGGGCCGGTAACCGGCTTCCTGCCGGTGTATGGTAAGGAATGCTTTCGGATTTCCCATATCTTTATCTTATTCTAAATCAGTTTGTTGTATTTTTTAACACCTTAATAGTCACGTTGCATCTCTTCTATCTTCTGCTGGAGCTTCCGCATCTGTTCCTCCTGCAAGACCTTCTTGTACTCAATCGGGGTGACTTGGATGAACTCGTCGGCATAGCGTTCCCAGTTGTCGAGCATCCGCCCGGCGAGCTGGCTGCCGGTGTAGTGGTAGTGCTTGCGGATAAGTTCGAGCAGCTCCTTGCGCGCTGCACTCTCTTCCAAGAGCGACAGCTCGACCATCTCCATGTTGCAGTAATAGTCGAAGTCTCCCTCGCGGTTCCAGACGTAGGCGACGCCTCCGCTCATGCCGGCGGCGAAGTTGCGTCCGGTGCGGCCGAGCACGACGACGCGCCCGCCCGTCATGTATTCACAGCAATGGTCGCCCACGCCCTCGACGACGGCTATCGCCCCCGAGTTCCGTACGGCGAAGCGTTCGCCCGCGCGCCCGTTGATGTAGACCTCGCCGCTCGTCGCACCGTAGAGCAGGGTGTTGCCGGCGATGGTGTTGTTCTCCGCCGCGAAGGTCGACCGCACGGGAGGCATCATGCTGATGCGCCCGCCGCTCAACCCTTTGCCCACGTAGTCGTTCGCCTCGCCCTCCAAGCGGAAGTTGACGCCGCCGACCAGGAAGGCGCCGAAGCTCTGTCCGGCGGAACCTTTGAAGCGGATGTTCAGCGTGTGTTCGGGCAGCCCCTCCGCCCCGTACCGGCGGGCAATCTCGCCCGAGAGCATCGCGCCGACCGAGCGGTCGGTGTTGGCGATGGCATAGTCAAGGAATAGTTCGCGTCCGTTTTTGATAGCTTCCTCCGCCTGTCCGACGATGCGGCGATCCAGCACGTCGCCTATCGGATGCGGCTCGGCACAGGTGTGTAGTAAGGCGTTTGTTGCCGCCTGTTCCGGCAGGTGAATCAAGCGGCTGAAGTCAAGGAGGGAGGATTTCTTGTTCCTATACATTATATTATATACATCCGCAGCGTCCGTCTGCGTCTGCAGTGTTGTCAATCTCCCCTTCATCTCGATGAGGTCTGTCCGCCCGATGATGTCGTCCAGCTTCGCGAAGCCCATCTCGGCAAGCTGTTCGCGCACCTCTTCAGCGAGGAAGGTGAAGAAGTTGACGAGGTATTCAGCCCGTCCGTGAAAACGTTTGCGCAGTTCCTCGTTCTGAGTGGCGACGCCTACCGGGCAGGTGTTCATGTGACACTTGCGCATCATCACGCACCCGAGCACGATGAGTGCAGACGTGGCGAAACCATACTCCTCCGCCCCAAGCAGGGCCATGAGGACGATGTCGCGGCCCGTCTTCAGCTGCCCGTCCGTCTGAAGGCGCACCTGCCCGCGCAGGTTGTTCATCACGAGCGTCTGTTGTGTCTCTGAGAGCCCCAGCTCGGGCGAGATGCCGGCGTAGCGGATGGAGCTCATCGGCGAGGCGCCCGTTCCGCCCTCCGCGCCAGAGATGACGATGCGGTCAGCCTTTGCCTTCGCCACGCCCGCCGCGATGGTTCCGACACCGTTTTCGGCCACCAACTTCACACTCACTTCGGCGTGCGGGTTGACGTTCTTGAGGTCGAATATGAGCTGTGCGAGGTCTTCAATCGAATAGATATCATGATGGGGCGGCGGGGATATCAGGGAGATACCCGGTATGGAGTGGCGGGTCTTGGCGATGACCTCGTTCACCTTAAAGCCGGGCAGTTGCCCGCCTTCGCCGGGTTTTGCTCCCTGCGCAATCTTGATTTGTATTTCGTCTGCATTGACCAGATATTCCGTAGTGACACCGAAGCGACCCGAAGCTACCTGCTTGATGGCCGAGCGGAGCGACGAACCGTCTTCGCGCGGGGTGAAACGGGCGGCATCTTCGCCCCCTTCGCCCGTGTTGCTCCGTCCGTGTATGCGGTTCATGGCGAGGGCAAGTGTCTCGTGTGCTTCCCGGCTGATGGAGCCGAAGCTCATGGCTCCGGTGACGAACCGCTTCATGATTTCGCCGGCTGGTTCGACCTGTTCGAGCGGGATGGCTTGTCCTTTCTTATAGGTCAGGAAATCGCGCAGGAAAATGGGGGCCTCTTTCTCGTCTACAAGGCGTGTATATTCTTTGAACTTTCGATAGCTCCCCATGCGTGTAGCCAACTGGAGTGTGGCGATAGTCTCCGGAGTCCACGCATGTTTCTCGCCGTCTTTGCGATAACTGTAGATGCCTTTGTGTTCGAGCATCAACGTGTCTACCGGTTTGTCGAATGCATCGCGGTGCATAGCAAGAACGTCGGCTGTGATTTCTTGCAGGCGGATGCCTCCTATGTTGCTTGCCGTTCCGCCAAAATAGGTGTCAGCAAGTTCTTGAGAAAGGCCAATCGCTTCGAAGAGCTTGGCACCGCGATAACTGCGGATGGTGCTGATACCCATCTTGCTCAAGACCTTCAGGAGTCCTTTGCAGAGAGCTTTGATATAATTCTTGCGGGCTGTCTCGTAGTTGAGCTGTATCTCTTTCTTGTCTACCAAATCTTGCAGGATGGCAAACGACATATAGGGGTTGATGGCGCTTGCCCCGTATCCCAGCAGCAGGGCGGCATGCATCACTTCACGCATCTCGCCCGTCTCGACCACGAGAGCGGTCTGTACTCGTTTCTGCACCGAAATCAGGTGATGATGCACAGCGCTGACAGCCAGAAGCGAAGGAATCGGTGCGTGTGTCTCGTCTACCTCGCGGTCGCTCAGGATGATATAGTTCACGCCGTCTGTAACCGACTGTTCCGCCTGTTTGCAAAGCCGCTCGATGGCGGTCTTCATCCCTTCGCTGTCGCGCGAGACTTCGAACAGCATCGGCAGCTTGACTGATTTGAACCCTTTGTAGCGGATGTTGCAAAGGATGTCCAACTGCGTGTTGGTCAGGATGGGGTGAGGCAGACGCACCATCTTGCAATGTCCCTCGTCGGGCATGAGGATGTGGTTACCTACGGCCCCGATATATTCGGTCAGACTCATCACCAGCTCTTCGCGGAGCGGGTCGATGGGTGGGTTGGTCACTTGGGCGAACTGCTGGCGGAAATAGTTGAAGAGCAGTTGCGGACGGTCTGACAAGACAGCCAGCGGCGTATCGTTCCCCATCGATGCGACAGGCTCGGCACTGTTGGTACACATCGGTATGATGATACGCTCGATGTCTTCACGGCTGTAACCGAATGTCCGCAACCGTTTATCATATTCATTTACCGTATGTGCAACGCGGCGACCGGACTTCAGCTCATCCAGTTCCACACGGTTGTTGGCCAGCCATGTGCGGTAGGACTGTGCGTCAGCAAGCTGTTTCTTCAGTTCCCCATCGTAGTACACCTTGCCCTCTTCCGTGTCGACCAACAAGATTTTGCCCGGCTGCAGGCGCCCTTTCTCTTCTATCTCTCCCGGTTCGAAATCCATCACGCCCACTTCCGACGCGACGACCATCATCCCCTTCTTCGTAATCAGGTAACGTGCCGGACGCAGGCCGTTGCGGTCAAGCATCCCTCCCGCATAGCGTCCGTCGCTGAAAAGCAGGGCGGCAGGGCCGTCCCAAGGCTCCATCAGAATGGAGTGATATTCATAGAATGCTTTCAAATCTTCCGATATCGGGTTTTTCTCATTAAAACTTTCCGGTACCAGCATCGCCATCGCATGAGGCAGGCTCATACCCGAAGCGACGAAAAACTCCAGCACGTTGTCCAATGAAGCACTGTCGCTCATACCCGGTTGGATAATCGGCCGTATCTCTTCGATGTTCGGGATACGGGGAGAAGACAGGACGCTCTCGCGTGCCTCCATCCATCCCCTGTTGCCGCGTATCGTGTTGATTTCGCCGTTATGCGCCAAAAGCCGGAACGGTTGCGCCAAGCTCCACGTAGGGAATGTATTCGTGCTGAAACGCGAGTGAACCAATGCCAGTCCGCTCGTCAGATAATGGTTGGTCAAATCCGGGAAATAGTGGCGGAGTTGCATGGACTCCAACATCCCTTTATACACAATGCTTCGTGTCGAGAGCGAGACGATATAAAAGTCTTTTTTGTCGGGAATGTTGGAGGCTGCCATCCGCTTTTCGATTCGTTTGCGAATGGTATACAATTTCAATTCCAATGCCTGTTGGTTGTCGCATCCGGTGATAAACATTTGTTTGATGTCCGGTTCTGTTTCTTGTGCTGTTTTCCCTAAAATTTCAGTATTGACAGGCACTTTGCGCAGATGCATCAACGTAAGTCCTTCTTTCTCGATTTCCTCGAGCATAATGCTGAGGATGTCAGAACGTTGTGCCTCGTCTTTTGGAAAGAAGACCAGCCCTGTACCATATTTACCCTTTTCAGGAACGGGGATACCTTGTAGAAGGATAAATTCATGCGGGATTTGCAACAAGATACCGGCACCATCACCTGTTTTGTTGTCTGCTCCTTCCGCGCCACGGTGCCGCATGTTTTCCAATACCTTGAGGGCAGATTCGATGATGTCATGTGACTTGCTGCCATGAATGTTTACGACTAACCCCACTCCGCAAGCATCATGCTCGTTAGCTGGGTCATACAATCCTTGTCTGTAATTCAAATGGCTTTTTTCTTTCATTATTTGTTGACTTTATGCTTGTGTAATGTTGTATATTCTGTCAAAATGTTTTGCAAATATATGATATTGTTTCAAAATGATATATCTATTTGACTGTTTAAAGCGAATGTTTTTGATTGCCTTGTAAGATGAAGTTTATAAATGAATGAAAATAGGGATAAAATGTGTCGATTTGTAACTGTTTTATCTATAATTGCTTCAAAATGAAAGTTTGAAGAGTTGCAGTTTATCTTCTGGGTATTTTTATTTACATCCTGGCTATTTTGAATTACCTTTTGGGAAATATTCTTTAACATCATGAAGAAAAAGGTTTAGATGTATTCGTAGAGTGTCAAAAAATTGGACACCACTGTCTAATTTTTTGACACTATTTGTGCTTGGCGAGAATGTTATTTGTCTGATTGTCTGTTTATTAAACGATTTGGCACGGTTCTTGCTTTGATGAAAGAAAAAAAGTAAGGGATATGTATACAATCGTGCGGAACTTTGTGAGTGTGGTGTGGCGTTTCTGCTCGTTGCCCTGATTACGGTGGCGACGGTGATGTTCCAGAGTGGCGCGTGGCAAACGAGAACCCGGCAGAGAATGTCAAGGCAGAGTAAAGGCTTTGCCCACATGCTAACGTGACGCGGGGAAAAGGACGGAAAACGATTCAAGAAACCAAAATCACTATTGTTGCATGTATTCCGGCGATTTTATGTACATTTGCGATTCAAAAAAGCAAGAAAAACGTTATTATGTTTAAAGATAAGACGATTGTATATACGTCGGGGACGTTCGATATGTTTCATTATAACCATCTTCGGATGATTAATTATGCCCGTAGTTTGGCGGATATCCTGATAGTCGGGGTCAGTACAGACGAGCTGGTTTCTTCTTACAAAGCGAAGCCGATTATTCCTTTCACGGAACGTTTGCAGATTATCGAGGCGCTGAAGACGCCGGATATCGTGATTCCACAGCATACGTTGGATCATACGGAGATTGTCAAGAAACTGAATATCGACGCTTTTGTGGTGGGAGACGATTGGTATGGGAAGTATGATTACCTGAAAGATTTGGGTATCCAAGTGTTTTATTTCCCATACGGGACAGGGGTCTCATCTTCCAACTTGAAAAAAACGATTCATGATTCGTATGAAGCCAACTTGAAATCGCAGCGGCAGTCTAAACCGGATTCGGTTAAAAGTTTTGGTGAAAAATAACGGCAAGTAATGAAAAAGTGGGCATTGATTACCGGTGGAACAAAAGGGATAGGCAAAGCTGTTGCTGAATGTCTTGCCGGTACGGGATATAACATGGTTCTGACGTATGCGTCGGACATGGCGGGCGCAGAACGGACAGTGCACGAGTTGCAGAAACTGTATGATGTGGAGGTGGATATTTTGCAAGCCGATATATCTGTGAAAGAATCTATTGATTTGATTGGAGATTATTTGGATACGAACGGGATTATACTGCGTACAGTCGTCCTGAACGCAGGAGTGACTTCTCGTGACCCATTTGAGCAATTGGAATTGACAACGTGGGAACGAGTGTTTTTTGCAAATGTCCATTTCCCTGTATTTTTGTTGCAACGGATTATTGGCCGGATTGAACGGGGCGGAAGCGTCGTTTTTACCGGTTCGTTGATGGGAATACAACCGCATTCCGTCTCGTTGGCCTATGGCGTAACGAAAAGCGCGGTGCATGCGTTGGTGAAGAATCTGGTGAAATTCTTGGTCTCTTATGAAGTGCGTGTAAATGCCGTTGCACCCGGTTTTGTGGATACCGAATGGCAAAAGACGAAACCGGCCAAAATCCGACAAAATATTGAACGGAAAGTTTCATTGGGACGTTTTTGCGAGCCAAGTGAATTGGCTGAGGTTTATAAGGTATTGATTGAAAACAGTTATTTGAATGGGGAGGTCATCGTCGTGGACGGTGGTTATTCATATAAATAAGAAAAGCAAATGAGCGAATTGGATAAGGAGTACGAAATATCGTTGAAGTCGATGGAGACGGAGAATTGGTTAGACCGGATCTTTTATCGTCCGATAGGTTTTTGTATTGCCCGTATGTTGAGGGGAACCGGTATTACGCCCAATATGGTGACAGTGTTGTCTATCTTTGTGGGGGCTTCCGTCGGGTTCTTTTTTTATCCGGATAATTTGGTGTATAATATTTATGGTATTTTGCTGTTGGTTTGTGCGAATATCTTGGATTGTGTGGATGGCCAGTTGGCCCGTCTGACAGGTATCAAGTCTGCGATTGGCCGCATACTGGACGGATTTGCCGGAAATATTTGGTTTGCGTGCATCTATATCGCGTTTGCTCTCCGTTCGTCACACGAATATGGAACGTCTTGTTTTTTTGCATTAGCGGTTCTTTCCGGTTTGTCGCATTTGATGCAGGCAAATATCACAGATTATTATAAAACACTTCATCTGTATTTTATCAGTAAAGAGAAGGGTGCGGAGTTCCAGTCTTTGGAACAGGTACGTGCCCGGCATAAGGAGATGAAGTATGGCATCAATAAGTTTTTTTACTTTTTGTATAGGGGATATACTCTTTTACAAGTAAAAGCGACACCTTCTTTACAGAAGATGTTGGCATGTGTGCATACTCGGTATGGAGATGATATACCACAGGATATCCGGATTCGTTTCCGGAAGCAGAGCAAAGAGTTAATGCACTTAGTCGATTTCTTGACGTTCAACGGACGTACGATTGTGATGTTTATTGTTGTTTTACTGGGAGAAGTCTGGCTTTATTTTTTATATGAAATTTTAGTGCTGAATGCAATTTTGTTAATTGTTTTGTGGAAACATGAAAAAATGTGTGCTTCTTTTTGTGAATAAAGAAAGAGAGAAATGAAGAAGAGCGTTATTGATATATATGACTTGCAGAAACTTGTTCCCTTTTTTAAAAGCCGTTTGGGTACTTTTATAGGGAAGTATTTGATAAAGTGGCTCAGTATCGATAAAGTAAATAAGGCTCATGCCCATAATTGTCATTTGCGGGGAGCTGCATTTACCTCCGCTTTATTGAAAGACCCCTTGATTGATGTCAAGTACAAGTTGCATCATGCAGAGGTTTTGGAACATTTGCCGGAAGGGGCTTTTGTGACGGTCTCCAATCATCCGATAGGTTCTCTTGACGGCATCATGCTGATTGATATTTTTGCTTCGCGCCGTCCTGATTTTAAAGTGATGGTTAACGGTGTGTTGACGCATATCGGAGCGATGGAAGACAATTTTATATCTGTCATGCCGGATTCTACGAATCAAGGGGCTAACATGAAAAATATCAATGGCGTTCGGCTGTCTTTACAACAGTTGCGTGAGGGGCATCCAATGGGTTTTTTCCCGGCCGGTGCCATTTCTATGTATAACAAGAAGACAAAGAAAATTCAGGATTTGCCGTGGACGCATAGTGTAATCCGTTTGATACGCAAGGCACGGGTACCGATTTATCCTGTCTATTTTGATTTCCTGAATACGAATTTCTTTTATTGGTTGGCACGTATCAATTGGCGTATTCGCACATTCCGCATTCCGGCGGAACTTTTCAATAAGCGGGGACGTATGGTGGACATCTATATAGGCGAACCGATTTCTCCTGAAACAATTCAAAGCATTCCGGATGATAAAGATTTGGCTACCTTCTTGTATCAGCAAACGTATGGTGCTAAAAAATAACAAAGGAACATAGATTCTGCTTCTGAATGCAGAAATTTGAGGGAAGATTTGTAAATTTGGCAGTCAATACTGAAATAATTACAGGTAGAAAATATGGCAAAAGTGGATGTGCAACAGGCAAAGCAGCGTTTTGGCATTATAGGAAATAATGCCGGATTGAATCGGGCGATAGATGTTGCTTTACAAGTCGCTCCGACAGATTTGTCTGTCTTGATAGTGGGAGAAAGTGGTGTCGGGAAAGAGACATTTCCTCAAATTATCCACCAAAATAGTCCGCGTAAGCATGGACAATATATCGCAGTAAACTGCGGCGCCATTCCGGAAGGTACAATTGACTCAGAATTGTTTGGGCATGAGAAAGGCTCTTTTACAGGGGCTTTATCAGACCGGAAAGGATATTTTGAAGTGGCTGATGGGGGAACCATTTTTTTAGATGAAGTGGGCGAACTTCCTATTCCGACGCAAGCTCGTTTGTTGCGTGTTCTGGAAACGGGCGAGTTTATTCGGGTCGGTTCTTCCAAAGTACAGAAAACGAATGTACGCATAGTGGCTGCTACAAACGTGAATTTAACGCAGGCTGTTTCGGAAGGGAAATTCAGGGAAGACCTGTTTTATCGGTTAAGTACGGTTCCTATTCAGGTTCCACCTTTGCGGAATCGGGGGGATGACATCCTTTTGTTGTTTCGTAAGTTCGCAAGTGATTGTGCGGAAAAATACCGGATGCCGGCTGTTCATTTAGAAGAAGATGCACGTCTGATGTTGCTCTCTTATCGCTGGCCGGGAAATGTGCGTGAATTGAAAAACGTGACAGAACGTATTTCCGTTATAGAAGAGAGCCGGGATATAACTGCCTCTACGCTCCAATTTTATTTGCCGGATGTCAATATGGAGAAATATCCGGTGTTGGTCAAATCGGAATCTGAACAGAAAATATTTAATAGTGAGCGAGAAATTCTGTATCAAGTTCTCTTTGATTTGAAGAAAGATGTCACTGATTTGAAAAAATTGGTACATGACATTATGGGAGGGAAAATGCCGATTAATGTGACAGAATCTACTGAAAATTATCCGCATTCGATAGCGCCTGTACATAATGCTTCTCCTATTCAAGAGGCTGTAGATGTGGAAGAAGAGACGATGTCATTGGAGGATGTGGAAAAAGAGATGATTCGCAAAGCGCTGGAGAAACATAATGGGCGCCGGAAAAATGCAGCAGCTGATTTGAAAATATCAGAACGTACATTGTATAGAAAAATTAAAGAGTATAATTTGGAATAACATGTGGAATAAGACGAAAATCGTTTTTTTTTGTTTGATTTGTTTATTCGTTACAGCTTGTACAATTTCTTATAAGTTTAACGGGGCTTCTATTGATTATACCAAAATCAAATCGATTTCGATTAAAGATTTTCCTAATCAAGCGCCATTAATTTATCCGCCACTTGCACAAAATTTTACTGAGGCGTTGAAAGATATTTATACGCGCCAAACCCGTTTGCAACTACAGAATGAGAACGGTGATTTGGATTTGGAAGGGGAAATAACGGGTTACGATTTGACTCCTATGGCTGTAAAGGAGGATGCGTATGCGTCGCAAACGAAATTGACAATTACAATCCGTGTTCGTTATTCGAACCGTGTGAGCCCGGAGGAAGATTTTGAGCAGAGTTTTTCGGCTTATCGGGAGTTTGATGCCACTCAGATGTTGCAGGATGTACAGGATGAATTGTGTGAAGAAATTGTTGATGAGCTTGTCGACCTGATTTATAACGCGACGGTTGCTAATTGGTAAAGAATGAAAGCGGCAGACGTATATCGTTTAATAGAGCATCCGGAACAGTTAACGGAGGACACACTTCCGCAATTGAAGCTGATAGTGGAAGAGTTCCCTTATTTTTCAATAGCCCGTTTGCTGTATTTGGAGAATTTAGCGAAGTTAAACGATATCTGTTTCGGTTCGGAACTGAAAAAAATGGCAATTTTTGTGCCGGATCGCCGAAAATTGTTTCTATTGATAGAAGGTGAACATTATGATTTACATTCAACATCGGTGGGCGAAAAAGAGGAAACCGGTAAATCGGACACCTTTTCCCTGATTGATGCTTTTTTGTCGAACCATGAACAGTCATCGGAAAAAGAAGAACCGCTTCTTTTTGAGCCTTCTGTACCGGCTGATTATTTCCATTGGTCTTTATCGGAAGTACGCACAAATACGGATGAAGCTCCAAACATTCCTTTGCAACATCAAGATTTGATAGATTCTTTTATTGAAAAAGAGTGTCAACGCAAACCAATGAATATGCCGGAAGAGGGGAGTTTGGCAGAAGAGCCTGTTGAACCCATTCTGCCGGAGGTCGATGTAGAATCACATAAGCCGTTGAATGATTCCTATTTTACAGAGACTTTGGCTCATATTTATATCAAGCAAAAACGTTATGAAAAGGCGTTGCTGATAATTAAAAATTTAAACTTGAAAAATCCAGAAAAAAATGCTTACTTTGCAGACCAAATAAGATTTATGGAAAAGTTGATTATTAACACTAAAAAATAGAACAAAAATGTACGTATTTATTTCTATCTTGATTTTGATAGCATCGATACTGTTGATTCTAATCGTATTGATTCAAAACTCAAAAGGGGGAGGATTGGCTTCCGGATTCTCTTCTTCTAATCAAATTATGGGTGTTCGTAAGACAACAGACTTTCTTGAAAAGGCAACATGGACACTTGCCGGGACTGTTGTCGTATTGAGCGTGGTGATAACGGCTTTTATTCCAAAAGTTCATCAAGCAGTACAGTCTGAAATCCAAGAGCAGGTAAATAACGCTGTTTCGATTGATCCGAATACCGTTGCTCCTAATTTCGGTACAGCCCAACAACCTGAGAATACTTTTACAGATACAACGGGTAATTAATGTTACAGTTGACAGATATGCAATAAATATAAAAGAAAGGCAACCTTAGAAAAGGCTGCCTTTTTTGCTATGTCGGACAGTTTATTTGTTTTACAGTTAATATTGTAATATATGGAAGGGATTCATTTTCACGGGTTATTGATAGGCATCGCCACCTTTTTGATAATTGGATTGTTTCATCCGATAGTGGTTAAATCTGAATATTATTGGGGGACGAAATGCTGGTGGGTATTTTTGTTATTAGGGATTGCGGGTATTGTGGCTGCATTATTTATAGCAGATGTTCTGGTTTCGGCTCTGTGTGGTGTATTCGCTTTTTCTTCTTTTTGGTCAATCAAGGAGATTTTCGAACAGGAAAAGCGGGTTTTAAAAGGGTGGTTTCCTAAGAATCCGAAACGGCTTCACCCTGATACAAGTAACCGAAAAGAGTGAGAAATAAGCATCATCGGGTGATGGAATAGCGTGCAGAATTGTTTTTTTACTAATTTTGCACATATATTTTACGGAAAACAAAAAACGATAAGCAATGATGAAGTGGGCTGTTATAGGATTATTTGTAGGATTGTTTTGTTTGAAATGGCTGGGCATGTATGCACAAGATGTGAATTTGCTGGAGAAAAGCTTGTATAGTGTTGTGCCACCGGTGGAGTTGGATACATTTCCATTGTTGGATTTGGAGGAAATTGAATGGGACAAAATTCCGGATTTGCACTCTCAGTTTGAACGGATGAACAGTAGTTATATGCAACCTGTTGCTCCTAATGCCCAATTGCTGCGTTTTTTAGAAAAGGATAAAATAGCTTTATCGCCAGAAGCACAATATTGGGTAAATTGGGTTCGCGATTCAGCTACGGAGGTAAAGTCGTGGATGACTTTACAGGATACGGTGATTGTTGACCCTCTTTTTACTCCTATTATATTTAAAGGAGGTCTTTTCCCTTCGGATTTGCAACTGTATGATAAACATTTTCTGGATAAACAGTTCTCGCGTTATCCGATTTGGGAACCGGATACGACTCTTTTTGCCCGTGAACGGCTTCAAATGAAAATGAAGCGGGCTGCGTATGATTATATTCGGTTGAATCATCCGGAGTATTTTCGCTATTCTGAACGTGATTTACCGACGGATACTATGCATGCACATGTGATTAAACGGACGATAAATGTCCCAGAATTGATAAAAATTGAAGAAGATCCGAATAAAGCTTTTAGTGATGTCGATGCACCGGTACGTTTTTTGCCTGAACGCCGTTATTGGACTTCTAATTTTGAAAGTTCCATCCAATTTGCTCAAGCCTATTTCTCTAAAAACTGGTATGATGGGAATCAGCAAACGAATATCAATTTGGTTACACGAAACTATTTTAAATATGATTATAATAAGGATAAAGTCAAATTGACGAATGAACTTGAATTGAAGATATCGGCAAATAATGCGCCAAAGGATACTGTAAGAAGTATCAGTATCACGGATAATGACCTGCGAATACACAGTAATTTCGGTTATCAGGCGTTTGGTAAATGGTATTATACTTTTGACGTAAGTGTGAACAGTAAAATTTTCAATACATACAGCACGAATGATACTGTAACACGGCTTTCCGGTTTTTTTGCTCCATTGACAGTTACAACCAGTTTGGGTATGCAATATAACCTTGATAAAAAAATGCCGGGAAACGGATATCGGAACATCCATTTTGATATTAACCTTGCACCGCTTTCACTCACTTATCGTTACTCCCGGTTTAAGGACCGATTCGATTTCGAGCGGCATGGTTTTGATGCAAGCCAACTAGATGATCAAGGTCGTATAAAAAATTATCAGACTTACGTTGGAGCGAATATCAAGGCTAATTTAAAATGGCAGTTTAACAGGAATACGATTTGGACTTCTCGTTTTGAATATGATACAAGTTATCACCGCGTTTTTTGGGTGTTGGAAAATCGATTGGAGATGGCCATTAGTCGTTTTTTTTCGACTCAAATCAACATTAACTTTCGGTATGACGATGCTGGATACAGGAATGAAGACTTGAAAGACACGTTCCTTCAATTGAATGAATCGCTTACTTTTGGCTTCAGTTACAAGTGGTAAGTTTTTTAGGTTTATAGCGTAAAAATAAGGGCTGATTGTTGACAGAATAACTAAATATTATTTACTTTTGCCTCGATTTTGCAATGTCGAGATTACAAATATGAGCGAAAGTATTAGTCATAGTGGAATCGTAGAGAAGATTGAGAATGGAGTGGTTTATGTCCGGATTGTTCAGCAGTCAGCATGTGCCGGATGTCATGCACGTGCTGTTTGTACAGCATCCGAGAGCAAAGAAAAAATCATTGAAGTTCCAGATCGTTCTGGTGCATTTCATGTGAATGAAGATGTGTTGGTTTGTGGCGGGGCTTCATTGGGAATGCAAGCGGTGCTTTTGGCTTTCGTCGGGCCACTTTTGATGATACTTGCGGCAATCATGTTGGGATCTTGTCTGCATTGGGAAGAAACGACAAGTGGAATATTTGGGTTGTTGTTGTTGATTCCTTATTATGGTGTCTTATATGGCTTACGGGATCGTTTGAAAAAACGATTTGTATTTACGTTGAGGAAACTAAATTGACAAATAAATCATGATTTTAATTGCTGTTATTTCATTAGGAGCGATTGGAGCGATAGGTGCTATATTCTTATACGCTTGCGCTAAAAAATTTGAGGTCTCTGAAGATCCTCGTATTGCACAGGTTCAGGAAGTTTTGCCTGGAGCAAATTGTGGAGGTTGCGGCTATCCGGGATGTAGTGGTTTCGCATCGGCGTGTGTGAAAGTTGATACGCTTGACGGTATGTTATGTCCTGTCGGCGGAGCGCCTGTTATGGAAAAGATCGCTACAATTTTGGGGAAAGTTGTTGCGGATACAGAACCGAAAGTGGCTGTTGTTCGTTGTAATGGTTCATGTATGGCACGTCCGCGTACAAATCAGTATGATGGTGTAAAGAGCTGCGCGATTGCTTCTACACTGTATGGAGGTGAAACTAGATGTACGTTTGGTTGTTTGGGGTATGGCGATTGTGTGACCGCTTGTAACTTTAGAGCACTCCGAATAGATTCGGAAACTGGATTGCCAGTGGTGGATGAAGACAAGTGTACTTCGTGTGGAGCCTGTGCGAAGGCTTGTCCGAAAAATATTATTGAATTGAGGAAAAAGGGGCCGAAATCACGTCGTGTTTTTGTGAGTTGCGTGAACAAAGATAAGGGAGGCGTTGCGAGAAAAGCTTGTGTAAATGCGTGCATTGGATGTGGCAAATGTGCGAAAGAATGTCCATTCGAGGCGATTACGGTAGAGAACAACGTGGCCTATATCAATTATACGAAATGTCGTTTGTGTCGTAAATGTGTAGCGGTATGTCCGACAGGCGCAATTCATGAATTAAATTTCCCTCCTCGTAAAGAATCTGTCCCTGTGAAGCGACCGAAAGAGGCCGCTGTTGCGACCGGAGCAGTTTCCGAGAAGCCGGAAGCAGCTCAGGCAGTTGAGTCAAAAAAAGAAACAAATCAAAAATAAAAATCAAAATAAAATCATATGCTAAGGACATTTCGAATCGGAGGTATACATCCGCCCGAAAACAAGTTGTCTGCCGGTAAAAAAATTACCGCGTTGGCTGCTCCTAAGCAGGTAATTATACCGCTCAGTCAGCATATCGGAGCTCCAGCTCAGGCTGTAGTAAAAAAAGGAGATCAGGTGAAAGTCGGGACGCTTATTGCGAAAGCAGGAGGTTTTGTTTCGGCTAACATCCATTCGTCGGTTTCCGGTAAAGTGAATAAAATAGACAATGCGCTTGACACAAGTGGTTATAAACGTCCGGCTATTTACATCGACGTGGAAGGTGACGAATGGGAAGAGACGATTGATCGTAGCGAAACATTGGTGAAAGACTGTTTGCTTTTTTCAAAAGAAATCATTGATAAAATTGCTTCAGCAGGGATTGTGGGTATGGGAGGTGCAACTTTCCCTACACAAGTGAAGTTAATGCCACCTCCTGGTGCTAAGGCTGAAATAGTTATCATCAATGCTGTTGAATGTGAGCCTTACTTAACTTCCGACCACTCGCTGATGTTGGAAAAAGGTGAAGAAATTTTAGTCGGCGTTACGTTGTTGATGAAGGCTGTAAATGTAAACCGGGCTGTGATTGGCATTGAGAATAACAAAAAGGATGCAATCGCTCATCTGACTCAACTGGCTGCTGGTTATCCCGGAATAGAAGTGATGCCTCTTCAGGTAAAATATCCGCAGGGTGGTGAGAAACAACTGATTGATGCTGTAATTCATCGGCAGGTGAAAAGTGGCGCATTGCCTATTTCGGTTGGCGCTGTCGTGCAAAACGTTGGAACAGCCTATGCCGTTTATGAAGCTGTTCAGAAAAATAAACCTTTATTTGAGCGTGTCGTTACTGTAACCGGTAAAGCTGTTGCCAATCCCTCTAATTTCTTGGTTCGTGTCGGTACACCTATTCAAACATTGATCGAAGCAGCGGGCGGAATGCCTGAAAATACGGGAAAGATTATTGGTGGTGGGCCGATGATGGGAAAAGCATTGGTAAGTGCCGAAATCCCTGTTACAAAGGGAAGTTCCGGCGTATTACTTTTGACGAGAGAAGAATCGGTTCGTAAACCGATGCAGGATTGCATTCGTTGTGCGAAATGTGTGAATGCTTGTCCGATGGGATTGAATCCGGCTTTCTTGATGAAATATACGATTTATAAAAATTGGGAATTGGCGGAGGCTAATTATATACAGGATTGCATAGAGTGTGGTTCTTGTAGTTATACGTGTCCGGCTGACCGCCCGTTGTTAGACTATATTCGATTTGGAAAAGGGGAAGTGATGAGTATTATTCGCTCAAGAAAATCATAAAAGCAAGAACAATATGGAAAACAAATTATATGTATCTCCTTCACCCCATATTCACGGGAGTGATAGCATAAGTAAAAATATGTACGGTGTGCTGATTGCCCTTGTTCCGGCTTTTTTGGTATCACTTTACTTTTTTGGGTTGGGCGCACTGATTGTAACAGTTGCTTCTGTTTTTTTCTGTGTGCTGTTTGAATATGTGATTCAGAAATTCCTCATGAAGAAAGAACCGACGATTTACGATGGTTCTGCTATTTTGACAGGTGTTTTGTTAGCTTTCAACCTGCCTTCAAATTTGCCGATTTGGATTATTGCGATTGGAGCATTTGCTGCCATCGGCATTGGTAAAATGTCGTTTGGCGGTTTGGGTAACAATATCTTTAACCCGGCCTTGACGGGGCGTATCATATTGTTGATATCTTTCCCTGCGCAGATGACAACATGGCCATTGGTTGATGCCTTGCAGCCATTCCCGATAACTTATACGGATGCGACAACGGGGGCGACGGTCCTGTCTTTGATGAATGAAAGAGCTCTCGACGAGTTACCGACAGCGACCGACATGTTGATTGGCAATATGGGAGGTAGTTTAGGAGAAATCAGTGCGATTGCTCTATTATTGGGAATGTGCTATATGTTGTGGAAAAAGATTATTACGTGGCATATTCCGGTTTCTATTTTTGTGACCGTTTTTGTTTTCACGGGGATTATGCATTTAGTGAATCCGGTTCAATATGCAAGTCCGTTTGTTCATCTGCTTTCTGGCGGTTTGATGTTGGGGGCGATTTTTATGGCAACGGATTATGTGACTTCGCCGATGAGTAAAAACGGTATGATTGTATACGGTATCGGCATTGGTTTGCTGACTGTGATTATCCGTTTATTCGGTTCTTATCCGGAAGGGATGTCTTTTGCCATATTTATTATGAATGCACTGACTCCGTTGATTAATAGTTATATTAAACCTAAACATTTCGGAGGAGGAAAATAAGTATGGAAAAGTTAAAGTCTACATTACCTAATATGCTTCTTTCGCTGACAGGAATCAGCGTAATTGCGGGGGCTATTTTGGCCGTTGTATATAATGCAACATTGGAACCGATAGAGAAAGCCAGAATTGATGCCGTTAATGCGGCGATTAAAGCTGTAACACCAGAATTCGATAATAATCCGTCGGAAGAAGCTTATATGGCTGTTACAAGTGATGGAGATTCATTGAAAATTTATCCCGCTAAAAAAGGTGAGGATTTTGTCGGTGCCGCAGTGGAAAGCAATACTTCCAAAGGATTTAGTGGGGAAATCAAAATCATTGTCGGCTTCGATAAAGCAGGCAAATTATTAAACTATTCAGTCATGCAACATGCCGAGACTCCGGGTTTAGGCGCCAAGATGCAGGAATGGTTCAGTACGGATAAGAATCGGCAGAGTGTAATCGGCTGTAATTTGGCGGACGGGCCGTTGGCTGTCGCAAAAGATGGCGGGGATGTCGATGCAATTACGGCAGCGACTATTACGAGCCGGGCTTTTTTGGACGCTGTCAACCGGGCTTATAGCGCTTATGCGGGAACCGATGGGACAACCAGTGCGACAGGAAAGGATAACACAACGAAAGAAAGGAGGAAACGAAAATGAATAATTGGAAAGTCTTATTGAACGGAATCGTAACAGAGAACCCGATATTCGTCTTGCTGTTGGGAATGTGTCCGACGCTTGCCACTACCTCTTCTGCTATCAACGGATTGAGTATGGGATTGGCCACCGCCTTCGTGCTTATCTGCTCGAACATGGCGATTTCGGCCTGCAAGAATATCATCCCCGACATGGTTCGTATTCCCGCTTATATCGTGTTGATTGCGACATTCGTGACGGTGGTACAACTGTTGATGGAGGCTTATCTGCCGGCGTTGAATGCCAGTTTGGGATTGTACGTCCCCCTGATCGTGGTAAACTGTATCGTGCTGGGACGTGCCGAATCGTTCGCTGCCAAAAATGGAGTTATTGCTTCGGCTTTTGACGGGTTGGGTATTGGCATAGGTTTCACACTTGCCCTGACCTTGTTAGGCGGCGTGCGTGAGTTGCTGGGAACGGGTAAATTGTTTAATCTGACGATTTATCCTGAAGAGTATGGTTCGTTGATATTCGTGCTTGCGCCGGGCGCATTCGTCGCGTTGGGATATTTGATTGCTATCGTGAACAAGTTGCATAAAGCTTAAAGATAAGGAGGATTGATATATGGAATATGTATTGATATTTATCGCAGCCGTATTCGTCAATAACGTTGTGCTGTCGCAGTTTTTGGGTATCTGTCCCTTCTTGGGCGTATCGAAGAAAGTCGATACGGCAATGGGCATGGGGGCAGCCGTTACGTTTGTCTTGGCGATTGCAACGATTGTCACTTTCCTTGTGCAGAAGTATGTGCTTGATGTTTTTGGCTTGGGCTTCATGCAGACCATCTCTTTCATTTTGATTATTGCGGCATTGGTGCAGATGATCGAGATTATCCTGAAAAAAGTCTCGCCTGCACTTTATCAAGCATTAGGCGTTTTCTTGCCGTTGATTACGACAAACTGCTGTGTACTTGGTGTGGCAATTCTTGTAATACAAAAAGATTATAATTTATTGGAATCTGTCGTATATGCAGTGGCTACCGGCATTGGGTTTGCATTGGCATTGATTATCTTTGCGGGTATCCGGGAACAACTGGCTATGACCCGCATTCCGGAAGGGTTGAAAGGTACACCGATTACACTGATTACAGCCGGGTTGCTGGCGATGGCATTTATGGGATTCTCTGGTATTGTATAAAAAGACTTTTAAAACTGCATGAGTTTATGAAACAGAAGATTTTAGTTGCCGGAGGTACCGGTTACATCGGTTCGCACACGACTGTAGAGTTGCAGAATGCCGGCTATGAGGTGGTCATTATTGATGACTTGTCAAATTCTAATATTGAAGTGCTTGACGGTATTGAGCGCATCACCGGTGTTCGTCCGGCATTTGTCAAGCTCGACTTGAAAGATAAAGAAGGTACGCGAGAAGCCCTGAAAGCGCATCCGGGCATCAAGGGGATTATTCTTTTTGCTGCCAGCAAAGCGGTAGGCGAATCCGTTCAGCAGCCGTTGAAATATTATCGGAACAACGTTGTGACGTTGATTAATCTGCTCGAATTGATGCCTGAATTTGGCATCGAAGGGATTGTCTTCTCTTCCTCGTGTACCGTTTACGGACAACCGGATCCGGAGAATCTGCCGGTTACAGAAAACGCGCCGATCAAGCCTGCTACTTCGCCATACGGTAATACGAAGCAAATCAATGAAGAAATCATTCGCGACACGATTCACGCAGGTGCTCCGTTCAAGAGCATCATTCTGCGTTACTTCAATCCGATTGGCGCACACCCGACGGCTGAAATCGGCGAACTGCCCAATGGCGTTCCGCAGAACCTGATTCCTTATCTGACGCAGACGGCTATCGGTATCCGCAAGGAGCTGAGCGTATTCGGCGATGATTACAGCACGCCGGATGGATCTTGCATACGTGACTACATCAATGTGGTAGACTTGGCGAAGGCACATGTGATTGCTATGGATCGTATGCTGGGTGGCAAGTCGGAAGAAACGATGGAAATCTTCAACTTGGGAACCGGCAAGGGCGTTTCGGTCTTGGAGCTGATCAATACGTTCGAAGCAGCTACGGGCGTGAAAGTGCCGCATAAGATTGTAGGCCGTCGCGAAGGCGATATCGAGCAGGTTTGGGCGAATCCCGAACGTGCCAACAAGGTGCTCGGCTGGAAAGCTGAGGAGTCGTTGGCCGATACACTGGTTTCCGCTTGGAAATGGCAGCAACGGCTTCGCGAACGCGGTGTGATGTAAATATATCCCCCTTTCAGAAAGGGAATATGCGTGTGTCATAAAGAATGACACGGAATAAAACTCGGAGAGCGCAGGCTTATTGATTTTCATTCAATCAGTGAGTCTGCGCTCTTTTCAAATCGCTTTCGGGTGAAATTTGCACACTTTAGTTTTTTTGTGCCTCTACTTTTCCTTTTTTGCAGATTCTTTTTGCCGGAGCCTAAAAACGTTTACCTTTATCTTAGTTTTGAAACAAGCAAGTTAGAGACCAAAAAGAAACATGTACCCCCCCATTCAAGAGGTCTCATCCCATTAACTCTTTTTACCACTATCGATTTGGCGGAAGGTGATTTGACCTA
>CAYXIX010000013.1:0-25457 GCA_964465405.1 uncultured Parabacteroides sp.
ATTTTACAAGCAAGACCACGAAAATAGGGTATTCTAACGACCGATTTGGGTTTAAAGCTTTGGAAAATATCTATGTGAATGTCGACATCGCCACCGTCGGGTCGATATTCGAAACTCGATACCGGTACCCCGTAGGCACGAAACACCGGTGTCGGGCAGGTGCACGTGAAGAGATGTTATGAAATGTAATAATGGCCACTGATTATTATCCTCTTTACAAATAAATCAGTGCTCATCTTGTTTCATCCGTGTTTCTCTCCTCACGGGGTTGGCACCCCTATATTTTACTTCTCTTCCGTCTTTCCGAGATGCTTCATCACTTTGGCTTCCAGATAGAAAATCAGCTCTTCGGCGATGTTGGTGCAGTGGTCGCCGAAACGTTCCATTTTGCGGATAACGCCTGACATGTAAAGGCCGGCAAGCGCACTGCCCGGATGAGTCTCGATATAGTGTGCGATAATCCGCGCGGAATCGTGATTGATTTCGTCAATCAGATTGTCTTTTAAGAAGATGCGGGATGCAATTTCTGAACTTTCTTTTTCGAAGGCTTCCTGTACTAAGGAGAGCATACCGAGAAGCTCATGAAGCATTTCTTCTACCCGGGTAATTTTGATTAGCTCCGGGTCAATCGGTTCTCCCTCCGGCAGATTGAGGGAAAAGCGGGCGATGCTTTCGGCAAAGTCGCCCAACCGTTCTAAGTTTGTGTTGATTTTGTACATGGCGAGCACGAAGCGCAGGTCGATTGCGACCGGCGCATACAGCGCAATGATATCTTCGCAATCGCTGTCGATTTTCAGCTCATATGCATTTACGCGGCGTTCGCGGCTGATTACTTTATAAGCGAGTTCCTTGTCGCCTGTCAACATCGCCTCTCCGGCGTTGTATATCTGTTGGTGGACAAGTACCCACATTTCATTGATTGTGTTCTTTAAAGCGGCAATTTCTTGTTCGATAACTTTCATCTGTCTATGGATTTGTATATGAAAAATAGCGTTTGATTTAAAATGAGATTTGGGGATTTCTATCATCCGAAACGTCCCGTAATATAGTTCTGGGTAGATTCTTTTTCGGGATTCGTAAAGATTTTCCGGGTTTCCCCGTATTCAATCAGTTCGCCCAAATAGAAATATCCGGTTTTGTCGCTGACCCTCGCTGCCTGTTGCATGTTATGAGTGACAATGACAATGGTGTAGTCTTTTTTCAGTTCGTGCACCAAATCTTCTATCTTGCCGGTCGAAATGGGGTCCAACGCAGAGGTCGGTTCGTCCATTAGCAGTATCGAGGGAGAGACGGCTAACGCGCGCGCAATGCAGAGGCGTTGTTGCTGGCCGCCTGAGAGGGCAAACGCTGAATCTTTTAGTTTATCTTTGACTTCGTCCCAAAGAACAACTTGCTTCAAACTTTTGATAACGGTTTCTTCTATGAAATCTTTATCTTTTACGCCGTTCACCCGTAAGCCATAGGCAACATTTTCAAAGATGGTTTTAGGGAATGGGTTGGGTTTCTGGAAAACCATCCCGACGTCTTTGCGCAGCGTATCGACTTTTACCTCTTTGTCATAGATGTTATGGCCGTCGATGAAAATATTCCCTTCCAAACGTGTGTCGGGAATCAGGTCGTTCATGCGGTTAAACAGGCGGAGGAATGTGGATTTCCCACAGCCTGACGGTCCGATGAATGCCACCGAAGTGTTGGCTTCTATCTGCATGGAAATATTTTTCAATGCATGGAAACTCCCGTAATAGAAATCTACGTTTTGAGCATCAATCTTTATCATATTCTAAATCTGTATTCTGAAATGTATGACTCTTGTACGTTATGAGGTACGTTGCTCGTACGCGGTAAGGTACGTCGCTCGTACGTGCTCCCCCTCCCTTAATTCATCTTCACCTTCTTTGCGAAATAATTCCTGAGGGCGTTTGCCAGCAGGTTGACAACCAATACGATGGCAATCAGCACCAATGCCGTCCCGTAGGCCATGCTGCGTGATGCTTCGATGTCAGTGCCGCTGGTGGAGATTACATATAGATGGTATGGCAATGCCATGCACTGGTCGAATATGCTTCCCGGCAGCTGGGGAAGGAAATAGGCGGCTACCGTGAATAGGATGGGGGCTGTTTCTCCGGATACGCGCCCGATGGAGAGAATCAGACCGGTGATGATGTTGGGGAATGCCATCGGGAGCACGACCCTGCGGATGGTCTGAAGTTTGCTCGCCCCTAATGCCAGGCTGCCGTGCCGGAAAGAGTCGTCGATGCTTTTCAATGCCTCTTCAGTAGTCCGGATAATGAGTGGCAAAGACATTAAAGCCAGCGTGAAGGAGCCGGCAATGATAGAGTCGCCCCATCCCAATGCATTCACAAACAGAGACATCCCGAAAAGGCCGAAAACGACCGAAGGTACACCGCTCAGATTGTTGGTCATGATTCGGATGAAACGCACCAACATCCCGTTTGCCGCATATTCATTCATGTAAATACCGCTCATAATGCCGATTGGGAAGCTGATGACACTGCTCCCGACGATGAGGTAAAAGGTTCCGACAATAGCAGGACAGATGCCGCCCTTAGTCATTCCCTCTTCCGGCGCTTTGGAGAGGAAATCCCAACTGATAACACTTCCTCCTTTTATAAGGATGAACCCCAAAATTATAAATAAGATGGCAACGACCAAGTAACTCAAGAAGGTGAAAAATCCGAAGGCCAATTGCTGTGACGAACGTTTTTTACGAGCTGTCGCATCTGTTTTTTGAACAGTTTCCATGTCGTTTTTTTAAATTAGATTTTTCTTTTAGCCGAAATATATTCGACAGAGACACTTAATAACAAGGTGATCAGGAACAAGACAGCTCCTAACAAGAATAATGCTTCGTAATGGGCTCCTCCGGCAGGCGCTTCTCCTAATTCCGCCGCAATGGTTGCCGGAATGGTCCGTACAGGTTCGAAAAACGAGGTCGGGATAACAGCCGCATTTCCTGTTACCATTAATACAGCCATCGTTTCACCGATGGCACGTCCGATTCCCAATACGACTGCTGAGGTTATACCGGAAATGGAATAGGGAACAATTACTTTATGAATCGTCTGCCATTGTGTTGCCCCTAAGGCGAGGCTCGCTTCTTTCATTGCGCGTGGTGTGGTCCGCATCGCATCTTCAGCCACTGTAATAATGGTCGGTAAAGCCATAATCGCTAATACAACACTACCGGCAAAAGCCGTCTCCCCGACGGGTAAATCGAACGTTTTCTGGATAAGCGGGACGATAACCACCAACCCAAAGAAACCATAAACAACGGAAGGAATACCCGCCAGCAATTCGATAATAGGCTTCAGGAAATCCCGCATTCGTTTGTTGGCAATTTCAGCCATGTAAATAGCAACCGCCAGTCCGAAAGGAAGCGAAAAGACAATGGCGCCGATGCTGACAAGCAGTGTCCCTAATAACAGAGGTATCAAACCAAATATGGGAGCAGGAGTGGCAGTCGGATACCATTTGGTTCCGCCGAAGAATTCACCCGGAGTGATATTTTGGGCAGGAAGGACTTTCCCCTGAAAATGGTCTTGCAGCAGATATTGCTCGGGGAAAAAGGCAATGATGCCTGGTTCTTTATTAATTAGTTCGCTGATTTTTTGTGGGATATACTGGAATTCATCTCCCAATTCTTCTTCCGGATAGTAATTGGTCAAATCGGATAAACGGAAAGGTAAGATGTCCATATCTTTTCCTCCAATTTCTTTCCAATTGGTAATGTTCCCGTCAAAGATGTCCATCATCTGTTCCGGTGATAATTTGTTCACTTCATTGGCACTGTTAACGACCAGTACATAACCTTCTTCTGTGGTGGGCGTATTGAACAGGTTACTTGCCTCTTTGAAAAGAAAGACAACAATTAGCAGAATTGTAAAACTACTGACACTCCCGCTGATGAGTAATCCTCCTTCGACCAATTTTTCGAAAAAATTTCTCACTTTCTTTGTGTTTTTATTTGCTTGCAAAAGAACAAAATGGGTGTTAAAATCGGATTACAGAGGCTTGAATGAAGTGTTACAATTCTGTGTCATTCCTATTACATCGGAATATCGAAAGGAATAATCTTGTTCCCCCTAAAGATTCGACGCCATAATTGCCCAGATGGACAACTTTTTTAACCCTTTGACGTAAATAAATTCTTTTCAGACGCTGTTATTCAAAAATATTTACTTTAATTTGTGACGAATTACGGGATATCATTATCCTTTCTTTAAAGCATTTGAATATGAAGGACACTCATGAAACTAATTTGCCTGCAGAAGAAATCGGCAAATTGGAAGAAGCTAAAGCACCGGTTGCTACACCGGAAAAGACGGCCGAAGAGAGCGTGACAAACGAAATTCCAAAAGCCGAAGAGACGACAGAAGAAACATCTGTAGTAAAAGTAGACATACCCCTAAACACTACAGACGGAGAAGATTCTGTGGTCAAAGGCAAGTTATCTAAAGAAGGAATTATAGAAAAACTGGCCGAATTAGTAAATGCAGCAACTGATGTGACTCGCAACGAAGTGGATGCACTGAAGCAGGCATATTATAAACTCCACCGGAATGAAGTGGACGAGTTGAAAAAGGCATTCTTAGAGAACGGCGGGGAAGAAAAGGACTTTGTGCCTCCTGTAGACGAAACAGAGAGTCGGTTTAAAGAGTTATTGACTGCATACAAGGAGAAACGTGCTGCGATTTTAGCAGAAGAAGAGCGGGAAAAGGCCGCGAACTATGCACAAAAGTTGCAACTTATCGACCAATTAAAAGAGCTGACAGAAAGCCAAGATGATTTCAACAAACTCCATAACAAATTCAAAGAAATCCAACAACGTTGGAAAGAAATCAAATTGATCCCTCAGGAGTATGCCAATGAATTGTGGAAAAACTATCAGATGTATAGCGAGAAGTTCTACGATATCATTAAGATAAATAATCAGTTTCGGGACTATGATTTCAAAAAGAATTTGGAGTTGAAGACGGCTCTGTGTGAGACTGTCGAAAAATTGGAAACAGAGCCGGATGTCGTATCTGCTTTCCATCAATTACAAAAATTGCACCAGCAATGGCGGGAGATAGGTCCGGTTGCAAAAGAGTTGCGCGAAGATTTGTGGGCACGCTTCAAAGCGGCATCTACAGTCATCAACAAACGTCATCAGGCTTATTTTGAAGCATTAAAAGCGAAAGAAAAGGAAAATCTCGAAGCCAAAACAGCCATTTGCGAGCAGTTGGAAAGCATTGACTTTGCGTCACTCAAATCGTTCAAAGATTGGGAAGACAAAAACAAGGAAGTCATTGCTTTGCAAGAAAAATGGAAAACCATTGGTTTCGCACCAAAAAAGTTTAATGTAAAGATTTTCGGACGTTTCCGAGCAGCATGTGATGCTTACTTCAAGCAAAAAGGAGAATTTTATAAGCGCATTAAGAGTGAGATGGAAAAGAATCTCGAACTTAAAAAGGCTTTATGCGAAAAAGTAGAGGCTCTGAAAGACAGCACTGACTGGAAAAATACGACAGATAAATTGATCGCGTTACAAAAAGAATGGAAAACCATTGGTCCGGTTGCACGAAAACATTCAGATGCGATTTGGCGTCGTTTCATTTCCGCTTGCGATTATTTCTTTGAACAGAAAAACAAAAATGTAACTTCACAGAAAAGCATTGAGCAGGCAAATCTGGAAGCTAAAAAAGCGTTGATAAAGAAAATCAATGCGATGGATGAAACAGACTATACGGAAGCAATGGCTCTTCTGAAAGAATTCATGAGCGAGTGGAACGTAATCGGTCATGTCCCGTTTAAAGAGAAAGACAAGATTTACAAAGAATATCACGAGGCTGTCGATAAACAATTTGACCGCCTGCAAGTCGATCAGAATGACCGAAAAATGCAAATGTTCAGGAATAACCTTACAGATATAGGTGGTAAAGAACGAGGAGGAAATAGGATTTACAGTGAACGGGAACGATTGATGCGTCAATATGAGCGCATGAAAAACGAACTCCAAACTTATGAAAATAATATGGGATTTTTAAATATCTCCACTAAAAGCGGTGACGGTCTGATTAAAGAGATGGAGCGAAAAATCAAAAAGTTAAAAGACGATATGGAACTCGTCGTCAAAAAAGTAGAAACAATAGACGAAACCCTCGAATAATTGTATAAAAGGTCGTCTCAACGAAGACGGCCTTTTTATTTTAGAATGTCCAAATTACATTACTTCAATCCGGGTCATGAAACTGCTGTATGGCGAGGGATAAAGCATTATACTCCTCCCTCTAATGTCAGACGCATGATACGTGAATTGGCGTTTTTACCAATCTGGTATGCCGATAGGGAAGATTTTGTCTTTGTCGAAGAGGTGACAGATTCCTCCTTTTTCACATCGTCTCCCGTAAAAGCACTTCAACCGTTTGCAACAATACTTTCCCGTCAAACACTCAGGCAAAAACACTTCCCCGAGTGTGTACTTGAAGCAACTCCGTGGGGCCTTTCGCCTCACAGCATTCATCTGTTTGAAAAGTTACAGGAGGATTTCCCGTTAAAAATTTCCATTCCGGATTGGCAAGGAGTCTATCAGCAGCTGACAAGCAGGCAAACAGCCTGTGAATGTCTGAAAATGCTCAAGGAGAAATTACCGGCTATACCATTCCCCGCAACTCCATCGTTTTGCAGAGATATACAAGGCATCGAGCAGTTTATTCATGCACATCCTGCTCCATTTGTTGTCAAAACTCCTTATTCTTCTTCCGGCAGGGGCTTGTTGTGGCTGAATGAGAAGTTCACTGACAAGGAAAAAGAATGGATAAAAGGGGCCCTCAAGAAACAGGGGCTCGTCAGCATCGAACCTGCATTGGACAAACGGTTGGATTTTGCTATGGAATTCCGTTCTGACGGAAAAGGCAAAGTTACTTACGAAGGTCTTTCTATTTTTCATACAGAAAAACGGGGCGTTTATGCTGGTAATCTTTTGGGTGTCGCCGGCCAATGGGAAAATTATTTGCAAGGACTATTTGGAAATACCTTCCGGCAAATAAAAGATACATTGCAGGAAGTGCTGGCTCAACTATACGGATATCATTACATCGGTTATTTGGGAGTTGATATGTTGATCTATCTTCAAGGCGATTGCTTACGGATACATCCGTGTGTTGAAATAAACATGCGCTACACAATGGGAGTTGTAGCTCTTCGCCTTACTCAACAATACATATCTCCCGGTTCACACGGAATCATGTATATCTCTTTCGACGCCCAGCCGGGCGAAGCTTACAAGCAACATCTGCTAATGCAGACAGCCTGTCCGCTTGTTGTCGAAAACCATCGGATAAAAAAGGGCTATCTGAGCCTTTGTCCCGTAACGGCAGATACAAAATACCGGGCTTATATTTTGTTGGACGACCATCCTTGCCGGATAAATATTTAAAAGATGTTTATCCCACATTATACATTCAATTTATATACTTATTTTTATGGTACTTTAATTATAACATCAGATACAATCATGTCAGATACCATCACGATTTATTGCAAGAATACGAACAGTCATCACGATGTTCCGATTGGAGCTTCCTTATTGGATATTTATGCCCTCGTTGGGAATCCGCTCCGTTATAAACCGATGAATGCGCTTGTGAATAATAAAACAGAGGGATTAACCTATCGCTGTTGGCAGCCTAAAGACATCGAATATGTCGATTATACTCAACTTTCCGGGATGCGTACATACGTGCGTTCTCTCTGTTACCTCTTTTCAAAAGCTGTAAATGACGTACTTCCTGAAGCGACATTGAACTTGGAGCACTCCATTTCGAAAGGTTACTATTGCATCATCCACAACGGAGCGAATCACATCGATGTAAAGACCATCAGCCAAATCAAACAACGCATGCATGAACTTGTGGATGCTGACCTTCCTTTTCATCTGAAAACAGTTCGTACGGTTGATGCCATCGATCTGTTTCGGAAAAACGGTCTGAACGATAAAGCCAAGCTCATCGAAAGCGTGGGATTGCCCTATACTTCCTATTACGAATTAGAAGGCTATATTGATTATTTTTATGGTTGCCTGACCCCTTCGACCGGATATATCCAGTTGTTTGATTTAGTCCCTTATTTTGAGGGAATCCTGTTGCAAGTGCCCCAACGGAGTAATCCTGTGGCATTGGAACCGGTCATCCGGCAAGACAAAATGTTCCAAGTATATAAGGAGCATTTGACTTTGCTCAACACCATTGGTTTGGAAAACGTGAGCGACTTGAATCAGGCCATATCGGATGGGATGGCTGCAGAAGTTGTCATGGTTTCCGAAGCGATGCAGGAGAAACAAATCGCGCGGATTGCCGAGACAATCGCCAAACGGTATCAGGATGGCGTCCGTATTGTTTTGATTTCGGGGCCTTCTTCTTCGGGAAAGACGACTTTCTGCAAACGGTTGGAAATTCAGCTCATCACAAACCTGATTCACCCGGTCGGGATTTCGCTGGATGATTATTTCCTCAATCGCGAAGATACCCCGAAGGACGAATCGGGCGAGTACGATTTCGAATCGCTCTATGCCCTCGATTTGCCTTATTTCAACAATGACCTTCGCCGGTTGCTTTCGGGAGAAGAGATCGAAGTCCCAAGTTTCGACTTCGGTACGGGGCGCCGTGTGTTCAAAGGGAAAAAACTTAAATTGTCTCCTCATTCTGTTTTGGTGATGGAAGGTATTCACGCGTTGAATCCCGGATTGACCTCCATGATAGCCGATCATTTGAAATACAAGATTTATGTCTCTGTGCTTACCTCCATCTCATTGGACAATCATAACTGGATACCGACAACGGACAACCGTTTGCTTCGTCGTATCATTCGCGATTACCGGTTTCGGGGATATTCGGCCCGCGATACGATTGCCCGTTGGCCCTCCGTCCGTCGAGGCGAAGATAAATGGATATTCCCTTTTCAGGAAAATGCCGACGCGATGTTCAACAGCGCCATGCTCTACGAATTGGCGGCTCTGCGTAAATTTGCCGAACCAATCCTTTTGGAAGTTCATGAGTGCGACCCTGAGAATGCTGAGGCCTATCGCTTGCTCCGTTTCCTCCGTTATTTCTACTATTTGCCTGACGAAGGGCTACCCGGAACGTCACTGCTTCGAGAATTTTTAGGTGGAGGAATTTTCAGATATTAGTAAGTACTTAATAAGGAGTTGCGACGGAGATAGTGGGAAAAGAGGGGGCATATTTGTCCAAACCAATGATTACGCTTATTTTAGCGACACATTTGGAAAACTCGATTAATAACTTATAAACAAACGAATCATGAAGCACCTTTTTTTTGCAATTTTCATGCTGTTGGCGCCTGCCTTGCTCGCACAGCAGGTTGAACAGTTAAAAGTCTGGCCGGATAAGCCGGAAGCAAGCGAAGCAGAAATCTTTGTCTATCACCCGACGAAACGCGAAAAGCCGTCGCCGGCCGTCCTGATTTGCCCGGGCGGTGGATATGTGAATCTTGCCATGAACCACGAGGGGCATGACATGGCAAAATGGTATGCATCCAACGGTTTTGTTGCCGTTGTTTTGAAATACCGAATGCCTAAGGGGGTACATTTCATTCCGTTAAGCGATGCAGAACAGGCTATGTCGATTATCCGCAGCAATGCTTCTGCATGGAACTTAGACGTAAATCGCGTCGGTGTGATCGGCTCTTCCGCTGGCGGACATCTGGCGGCCTCTTTAAGCACGTTGGCGGCAGATGAAAATCGACCGAACTTCGCAATTCTTTATTATCCGGTCATCAGTGCCGATAACATGGTTACACACGGCGGTTCAAAACAAAACCTTTTGGGGAAGGATATCGACAATCAGGAACTGCTTGACCGTTACTCTCTTCAAAAACAGGTCGACGACAAAACACCCAAAACGCTCCTTCTCGTAAGCGACGACGACGATGTGGTCCCGCCCATAAACTCCATTCTCTATTATACGGCGCTTAACGAGCATCACATCCCGGCAACTCTATATATGTTTCCGAACGGTGGACACGGATGGGGATTCAATTACAACTTTACCTATTATCAGGAAGTAAAGGATTTGATTACCAAATGGCTTGAATATATACAGATTATAAATTAAGCCGATAAGCAATCGCAATAAAAAGTTGAATCAAGAATAAAACGTATGAACATGAAAAGAATATCAAGAAGAACAGCTATTAAAACTGTGTTGGCAGGCGGGGCAGCTATGGCAGTATCTGGCGGAGTAGAAGCTTCTGCTTCAAATAAAAAAAGCGCGAAAAAAGAAGAGCCATTGAAAGGCAATATTCATCACTCTGTCAGTAAATGGTGTTTCGGCAGCTATCCGTTAGACGAATTTTGTGAGATTTGTAAAGAGATTGGCATCGAATCGGTCGAGCTTCTCGATCCGAAAGACTGGCCGATTGTACAAAAACACGGTTTAACCGTTGCCATGTGTCAAGGAGCCGGATTGGGCATCGATCGTGGCTTCAACGACCCGAGTCTGCATGACGAGCTGGTTGCCAGCTATGAACAGATCATCCCTCAAGTAGCGGAAGCGGGACTGACCAACCTGATTTGCTTCTCCGGACGACGCAACGGCGTGACAGACCTGCAAGGGTGGGAAAATTGTGAAAAGGGTCTAATGCGTTTGATCCCTATCGCAGAAAAATACAACGTCGTCCTAACAATGGAGCTATTGAACAGCGTTGGCCACAAAGACTATCTGTGTGACCATACGGTCTGGGGAGCAGAGCTTTGTCGTCGTATCGGTTCGCCCAACTTTAAGCTGCTTTATGATATCTATCACATGCAAATTATGGAAGGGAATGTGATTGAACACATCCGGAAGTATCATCCATACTTTTCCCATATTCATACCGGAGGCGTTCCCGGACGGGCGGAAATCGACGAGACGCAGGAACTGTATTATCCTGCCATTATGAAGGCGATTGTCGAAACAGGCTACAAAGGTTTTGTCGGGCAGGAGTTTGTCCCGGCGCAGGAAGATAAGATTGCCTCATTAAGAAAATGCATCCGTATTTGCGACGTATAAATCCAAACAATAGAACAATAAAAGAGATAACAAATGAAAATAACTTGGATTTACCCCTTATTCATCCTTTTAGCCTTTTTCGGATGTAAAGAGAAAACAGATTCTGCATCGACCAATAAGGCCTTTTATCCGGGCGCTCTTTGGCCCGACAACAACGGTGTGCATATCAATGCACACGGTGGCGGCATACTGAAACAAGGCGATACGTATTACTGGTTTGGCGAGCACAAGATAGCCGGTAGAGCGGGAAACGTCGCGCAAGTGGGCGTTCACTGTTATTCTTCGAAAGACCTATACAACTGGCAGGATGAAGGAATTGCGCTTTCTGTCTCCGACGACGAATCCAGCCCGATTGTAAAAGGTTGCATATTGGAACGGCCGAAAGTAATATTCAACAAAAAAACGGGGAAATATGTCATGTGGTTTCATCTTGAACCCAAAGGTGCAGGCTACACAGGAGCTCAAAGCGGTGTCGCGGTGAGCGATCAAGTGACAGGTCCCTACACACTGCTTTATGCCGCACGGCCCAACGCCGGCTTTTGGCCAAAAAATGTGTTGGATATCCATAAGAAAGGAGTATCCGAAGCTTCTAAGCAAGGTTTTGGAGGCGGGGAACTGCCTACGCATCCTGATACGCTGAATCTTTTGGGGCGTGATTTTGAAGGCGGACAGATGGCACGTGACATGAGTCTGTTTGTCGATGACGACGACAAAGCCTATCACATTTACGCTTCGGAGGAAAACAGCACGTTGCATATCTCCGAATTGACGGACGACTACACAGCTTGCTCGGGCAACTATGCGCGCTTCTTTGTCGGCCGTTTTATGGAGGCGCCTGCCATGTTTAAGAAAGACGGGAAATATTACCTGATTATGTCCGGCTGTACGGGCTGGGCGCCCAATCCCGGCCGTTCGGCTGTTGCCGAATCGATCTGGGGACCTTGGAAGGAATTAGCCAATCCGTTTATGGGTGCAGACTCAACGACTTCATTCCATTCGCAAAGCACATACGTGTTGCCTGTTCCCGGTAAACCGGGCGAATTCATCTATATGGGAGACCGTTGGACGCCGGAAAATGCGATCGACGGACGCTACATTTGGCTCCCGCTCCGTTTTGACGGCGAACAGCCGGTCATCGAGTGGCGGGATGAATGGAGATACTGATGAGAAATGGACAATTGACAATGGACAATTATTTTTTTCCTGTGTGTACTAATTGTCCATTGTCAATTGCTTTGTAATTTTGCAGCCGCAAAAAAGAAGTAAATAGAAATGAAACCAATTGTATCTGTGAATGCAAACCAAATGTGGGTCAGAGAAGTGAAAGATTATCTGATGATTGCTTTAGGCATGATTCTCTACGGAATCGGCTGGACTGTCTTTCTTTTACCAAACAATTTGCCGTCCGGAGCCGTTCCGGGAATTGCTTCCATCGTGTATTGGGGCACAGGTCTGCCCGTACAATATACCTATTTCGCTATCAATGCTTTTCTGTTAATCCTCTCTTTGAAGATATTAGGTTGGAAATTCAGTGTGAAGACGGTCTATGCCGTCTTTGTCCTGACTTTTTTCCTTTCTGTCATCCAAAGACTGACATCCGATATCCATCTTTTGTCAGACCAACCCTTTATGGCTTGCATCATTGGCGCCGTTTTCTGCGGAAGCGGAATCGGATTTGCCTTCACCGCTAACGGCAGTACGGGCGGAACAGATATCATCGCTGCGATTGTCAACAAATACCGTGACGTCAGTCTGGGCCGTGTCATCATGTTTTGCGACATGATTATCATCGCATCCAGCTACTTCGTGTTGAACGACTGGGAAAAAGTCGTCTACGGTTACGTTACGCTGTTTGTCACCGGATACATGATAGACCAAGTTGTCAACAGCTCCCGGCAGTCAGTCCAGTTCTTCATCATTTCCAAGAAATTCGACGAAATAGGCAGGGCCATCAATGCGCTGCATCGCGGTGTGACCGTCATCGACGCCACCGGATTGTATACGGGGCAACCGGTCAAAATGATGTTCGTCTTGGCCAAACGAAGCCAGTCTAACGCGATATTCCAAATCATCAACGATACAGACCCCAACGCGTTTGTTTCTCAAAGTGCCGTTATTGGTGTTTACGGTGAAGGGTTTGATCATTTCAAGGTGAAAAAGCGTTCAAACCAGCAGGCTGTCGTGGCAGAAAAAGTTTCCCGGCAGGAAACTGAAAATACACCGGCATGAAATAAAAACAGATGCCTTCCCATAAAAAATGGCTCGGCAGCTACTTTAAATGGCTGCCGAGCCATTTTTATTTCCTGCCGGACAAATTTTCATTGCCCGGAAATTTAAACCTAAATCTTTGCAGATAAATCAAAAAAAGCGGCAGAATACTTTCAGATAAAAGAAAAAATATCTATTTTTGTGCAGTTGTTGTTTTATGTGTACGCAAACATTAATCATTTAAGCATATTTCACCATGAAATCTGAAGACATTTCACGTCGCTCGTTCCTGAAACGGGCGTTGGCAGCCTCAGCCGCTGCAGCTATCCCTTCATTCTGGATTCCGTCCAGAGCAAACGGGATGACAAGGGCACCGTTTGTTAGTGCCAACGACAAAGTAAGAATCGCGTTTATCGGTATCGGTAATCGGGGAGCTGACATTGCGCAGGAGTTATACAAAACAGGCTTGTGCGAAGTTGTCGCCTTGTGTGATGTAGACATGGGGGCGGCACACACGCAGAAGATTATCAACATGTTCCCGAAAGTGCCCCGCTTCCAGGATTGCCGCCAGATGTTCGACAAGATGGCAGACAAAATCGACGCGGTAACGGTCGGCACGCCAGACCATTCGCATTTCCCAATTACAATCGAAGCGATGGCACACGGCAAGCATGTGTACGTGGAAAAACCGATGGCACGTACTTTTCAAGAGGTCGAACTGATGATCAAAGCGGAAAAGAAATTCGGCGTAGTCACCCAAATGGGTAATCAAGGACACTCGGAAGCCAACTACTTCCAGTTCAAGGCATGGAAAGAGGCCGGGTTGATTAAAGACGTGACCGCAATTACCGCCCACATGAATTCGCCGCGCCGCTGGCACAATTGGAATCCCAACATCATGCACATGCCTTCGGGCGAACCGGTGCCTGAAACTTTGGATTGGGACACGTGGCTGGGCGTTCGTCCGTTCCACGAATACAACCACGACTACCATTTGGGACAATGGCGTTGCTGGTATGACTTCGGTATGGGCGCTCTTGGCGACTGGGGGGCACACATTCTTGATACAGCACACGAGTTCTTGAATCTCGGTCTCCCGTATGAAGTGACTCCGCTCTATTTGAAAGACCATAACCCGTTCTTCTTCCCAATGTCTACGACGCTGCTTTTCAAGTTCCCCGAACGTGACGGTATGCCGGCTGTAGATGTAACTTGGTATGATGGTTTGGATAATATACCTCCTGTTCCTGCGGAATATGGAACATCCGAAGTAGACCCGAATATTCCGGCCGTAAACGGAGGTAAGCTGCAACTCATGAAACTGAATCCGGGTAAGGAAATTTATACAAAAACTTTGACTTTCAAAGGCGGTTCACACGGCAGCACACTGTCTGTCATTCCGGACCAGATTGCGAAAGAGATGAACCCGGAACTGCCGGAATACCCGGAGAGCCCGTCCAACCACTATGCCAACTTCTTGCTGGCATGTCAGGGCAAGGAAAAGCCTCGTTCGCCGTTCCATATCGCCGGCCCGTTGAGCCAAGTATTCTGTTTGGGTGTAATGGCGCAACGCATGAACCGGAAAATCGTGTTCGACCGCGACTTGAAGCAAATCACCAACGATCCGGTGCTTAACCAGATGCTGGTTGGTGAAATGCCGCGTAAAGGTTGGGAACAATACTATAATATTTAAATAATAGACAATTAACAATTGACAATTGACAATTAGGCTTTGTGCCGGGAAATAATTGTTAATTGTCAATTGTCCATTATCTTTGCCCTCAAATAGCACTAAGGAATATGGAAACGTTTGAGGGATATGTGGGTATTCGCATGTGGGACGGGCAGTTGGTTAACGATGTGATTTTTGCATTGTTGATTTGTCTGTTCATCGCTTTCTCATTCGTGTTTCGGTTCAATTACAAATTGTTCTTAAAAATGGGGCACGATGCTTTCTTTTTGAAAGGAAGGCAAAATTTGTTTGATGACGTAATCGATAAAAGGCAAGAGTTGTTTTTCAGGCATTTCATGACATTCCAATTCTTGTTTCTTTCGGCCATCGCTTTTGTACGCATTGCACAGACATATGACTTTATACATGATACAAATTGGCAGTCTGTTTTGACCATAACTGCTTTTACTTTCGGGATATTATTCTTATACTATCAATTTAAACAAACCAGCTATTGGGTACTTGGAAAAGTGTTTGCTGAACCGGATGAGTACAGATTATGGAAGACCAGCTATAATGCGCTTATGAACATTTGGGGAGTGTCACTTTATATACCCGTATTGTGGCTCATTTTTATTGGGAAATATCAGTTAATCCCTGTAATAATGTTACTTATCCTCTATATTTTGTGTCGTTTTGTAATAATTTATAAGACAATACGCATATTACACAAGGGAAATGCTAGTTTTTTATACATAAGTTTGTACCTTTGCACCCAAGAAATTTTACCTCTGGTATTATTGTACGAAGGTACGGTTTATTTGTATAACTTTATCGAGACAAGTACTCTATGGCATTGAACATCAAAAGGTTGTTGGTTTCTCAGCCAAAACCCGCAACTGAGAAGTCCCCTTATTTCGACATTGCAGAGAAATATGGAGTTGAGATTGACTTCCGTCCGTTTATTAAGGTTGAACCTCTTACTTCGAAAGAGTTCAGACAGCAAAGAATTTCTATTTTGGATCATACAGCTGTAGTCTTTACAGCTCGTACGGCTATTGATCATTTCTTCCATCTGTGTGAAGACTTGCGCGTAACAATTCCCGAAACAATGAAGTACTTCTGTATGACAGAAGCTATTGCGGTATATTTGCAAAAATATATCGTGTATAGAAAGCGGAAGATTTTTTTTGGGCAAACAGGAAAGCTGGAAGATCTGATGACTGTTATCTGTAAGCATCCAAAAGAAAAATATCTTGTGCCTGTTTCAGATGTGCACAAAGATGATTTACTGACAATGTTGGAAGCGAAGAAAATCAATTTTACCAAAGCGGTTATGTACCGCACTGTCAGTAACGACTTCACAAAAGACGAGAAGTTTGATTATGATATGCTCGTCTTTTTTAGCCCTTCTGGGATTTCCTCTTTGTTGAAGAATTTCCCGAATTTCAAACAAAACGACATTAAAATCGGTTGTTTTGGGCCGACGACAGCAAGAGCCGTGAAAGAGGCAGGTCTGCGTCTTGATGTAGAAGCTCCAACACCAGAAGCTCCATCTATGACTGCCGCTCTCGAATTGTATCTAAAAAAACAGATGGCTGACGAGACAAAGGATGGTAAATAAACGATTTACTTTTCCCAAAAAAGAACGCCTGTCGTGGAAACGCCATATCGATCTACTATTTGCAAATGGACGATCATTTGTGGCGTTTCCATTGCGGGTTATTTATTTGCCTGTAGAGCAAGAGTTGCCTGCTCTGGCGTCTGTTTTGATTAGTGTATCGAAAAAGAAATTTAAACGTGCCGTCAAACGGAATCTCATCAAGAGAAGGATGCGAGAAGCTTATCGGATACATAAACATGAGCTCATTGATTCATTGACAATTAATCAACAACACATGTTAATCGCATTTCTTTATTTGGATAAAGAACTTCTCTCTTTTTCTGAAATAGAAAAGGCAATGGTAAAGGCATTGAGCCTGCTCCGTAATCATAAATAAATGAGACGTTTGTTTACATTCCTATTATTGTTGCCGGTCTACTTTTACAAGTATTGTATTTCTCCTATGACTCCCCCTTCATGCCGGTTTACGCCCACCTGTTCGGAATATGCCATCCAAGCATTAAAAAAACAGGGTCCCATCAAAGGGCTTTATCTAACCATTCGCCGCCTTCTTCGTTGCCATCCGTGGGGCGGAAGCGGTTATGACCCGGTTCCCTAAGATGATGATTTACTACGATATACATACGCACCATGTGCCTGCCGCGCCGGATGTCGTTGCCATCGTGAACACACTGATTGGCGCCGACCTCACACCGGATGTGACTTCAGGAGGGGCTTATCCTTTCTGTTCCGTCGGCATTCATCCCTGTTGTATATATAATAATGTAGAGAAACAGCTCGAGGAACTGCGCCGTCAGGCTATGCAACCTCATGTCGTTGCCATCGGCGAAACGGGATTGGACAAATGCGCAGCGACGCCACTCCCCCAGCAAATGGAGGTTTTCCGCGCTTCCGTCCATTTGTCGGAAGAACTTGCCCTCCCGCTTATCATCCACTGTGTCAAGGCTTGGGACGAACTCATTGCTCTCCGTCGTACGCTTCAGCCTCGCCAAACATGGATTATTCACGGCTTTCGAGGCGGCGTCGAGCAGGCCCGTCAACTGCTCCGGCAAGGTTTTCTTCTCTCTTTCGGTGAACATTTCCATCCCGATGCCGTCCGCGCCGCCTATCCTGACCATCTTTTGGCCGAAACCGACGCGCGCGGCGCTGACATTCGCACCGTCTACACCCGCCTTGCCGACGCGCTCCAATTGCCTCTTTCGACGTTCATCGCACAATTGGCCCGTAACGTACAGGTCTATTTCCCCTTTGCAAAATCTACCGGGAATCCGGATAAACAGTAATAAATGAGAGAATGTATATCTCGAAATGAAGGAAGAAAGCATGAGCCTCTTCCCTCCGTATAAGTATTTTTTCCCGGAATGTCATTATCTTTGCGTTGAGACAAAATAAAAGACAAAAATGAAATATTCTGGGATTGTTGTTTTGTTCGTTTCCTTGTGGTTGCTCATGGCTTGCAGCGGGAAGCGGATGGAAGAAAAGGTGGTAACGGTGACGATCGAGCCGCAACGCTTCTTTGTCGAACAGATTGCCGGCGACCGTTTTGCGGTGCGGACGGTTGTCCCATCCGGGCAAAGTCCGGAAACATACGACCCCACTTCCCGACAAATGGTGGATATCGGGGAAAGTGTTGCCTATTTCCGAATCGGAACCATTGGTTTTGAACAGGCATGGATGCAAAAGATAGCGGAAAACAATCCCCAATTGAAGATCTATAACCTGTCGGACAACATGACCTTCATTCAAGAATCTGCCCGCGAGGCGGAATCGCACGCCCATCATCATCGGGGAGGTGGCGACCCGCATATATGGAGTTCAATCGAAGGCGCGCGTGTGATTGCATGGAATACCTTGCAGGCGCTTATGGAACTTGATAAAGAGCATACCGAATATTATTGGGCAAATTATAACCTCCTCCTGACGAAAATCGACAGCGTAGAAACCATACTTAAACAGCAGCTCACGCCGTTGAAGGGCAGTGCCTTTATTATTTATCATCCTGCACTGACCTATTTTGCTGCTGAATTTGGTCTTCATCAGCTCTGTATTGAAATGGACGGGAAAGAACCCTCTCCCGCGCAATTAGCGTGGTTAGTGGAGGAAGCGAAAGCTCATCAGGCGCGAATTGTATTTATCCAACAAGAATTCGACCAAAAGAATGCTCAGTTGATCGCTCAAGAAACAGATTGCAAGTTGATAACAGTCAACCCGTTGAACTATCATTGGGACAAAGAACTCATACACATAGCAGAAGCATTGAGTAATGGAAAAACTGATTGAGATGACACACGTTACGGCCGCTTATGACAATAAGGTGGTCTTGCATGATATTTCTCTTACGGTTTGGAGCAAAGATTTCTTGGGAATTATCGGCCCCAATGGTGGAGGAAAAACGACATTGTTAAAAGTGATGCTCGGACTGCTTACGCCCACATCCGGCTCTATATGTTTTTATAAGGAAGGCAAAGCCGTTCCTAAAATACGCATCGGCTATTTGCCGCAACTCAACCAGATAGACAGAAAATTTCCCATTTCTGTGCGCGAGGTAATCGCATCCGGTCTGGCATCGGAGAAACCGTTCTTTCAGTCATTCAATGTCACTCAACGGCAACAAATCGAAAGAACCATTGAAAAAATGGAACTTGAGCAGTTAGCGGAGCGACCCATCGGCGAGTTGTCCGGAGGACAATTACAGCGAGTCTTATTGGGACGTTCGATTGTTTCACATCCACAGGTTCTGATTTTAGACGAGCCTAACTCGTATGTCGACAAACGATTTGAGTCGCACTTATATAAATTGTTGGAAGAAATCAACCAAGAAAGTGCCATCGTTTTGGTTTCGCATGACATCGGGACTGTCTTGAAAATGGTAAAGAATATAGCCTGTGTAAATGAGACACTGCATTATCATCCCGGTACGGATGTCTCTGCTGAGTGGTTCGGGAAGAACTATGTATGTCCTATCGAAATGATTGGGCATGGCGATTTTCCACATCGAATATTAAGGACGCACGAAGATGAATAAATTTTGTTTGATAGGGCTTCCCGAAGTCGGGTATATTGTCGGCATCACTGTAATAATTATTGGGATTACAGCAGTCAGACAAAATCCTTTTCTCAGTAAAGGACAAAAACTACTCTGGATACTAACGATTCTTTTATTGAATTGGATTGGCCTATTGTGGTATTACTATATGTATTATATAAGAAATAAATAGCCCGGAAGATGAAGAATATTTTGATTACAGGAGCCAGTGGCTTCATTGGGGGATTCCTCGTACGGGAAGCGCTTCGACGTGGATATGAAGTTTGGGCAGGTGTCCGGTCTACCAGTAGTCGGGAAAATTTGCAAGACAAACGCATCCGTTTTATCGACTTGAATTACGGGAATCAGGAACTGCTGACCAAGCAACTGAAAGATTTCGCTACTCAATATGGGGGCTGGCAATATATCATTCATAATGCCGGGCTGACTAAAACATTTGACAAACGGAACTTTTTTCGGGTGAATGCCATTTATACCGAACATTTGCTCGAAGCGCTTGCTACATCCGATTGTAAACCTGAGAAATTTCTACTCATGAGTAGCCTCAGTACCTATGGAGGAAGTGACGGAAGGACATTTCGCCCCATCTCATTAGACGACCCGCAATTACCCAACACGATTTATGGGCAAAGTAAGTTGGAAGCAGAAAATTATGTACGCCAACAATCTTATTTCCCCTATGTGATACTCCGTCCTACCGGAGTGTATGGTCCCGGTGAAAAAGATTATTTCTTAGACATCAAAAGTATTAGGTCGGGATTCAGTTTTGTAGCCGGTCTGACTCCGCAGCGCATTACATTTATTTATGTCAAAGATCTGGCAACAGTCGCTTTTCTTGCATTGGAAAACGCGAACATTCAAAACAGACACTATTTTGTGGCAGATGGCGATGTTTACACAGACGAATCATTTGCCCGGATGGTACAAGATATCTTGCAAAAAAAGTATGTCTGGCATGCCCGTATCCCCATGAAAATTGTACATGCTGCCTGTTTTTGTTCCGAATGGATAGGGCGATTACAGAGAAAGAGCATGACGCTGAATACAGACAAATATCAAATCCTGAAACAACGCAACTGGATTTGCGACATAACCCCTTTGCAGAAAGACTTGGGTTTCACTCCTGCCTATACGTTGCGTCGTGGACTGGAAGAAAGCATTGCTTGGTATAAAGAAAAGGGATGGCTTTAGCCATCCCTTTTCTTTATGCTATAATCCAACCACTAATTAACCTTTTCAATCGTTCCTTTACCCAGAATCTTTTGATTGACAGTCGCCTCTCCTTTATAACGGATGCTTCCTTTTCCTACAACCGACGCTTTCAGATTCTCGGTCGCCTGTACTTGGGCTGAGCCCTTTCCGGTAATTTTGCAATCGACTTTTGAGGCTGCTACGCCGAATGCCATGATTTCGCCGTCGGACGTAATGCTATATTCGGCCTCTTCTGTTGCCCCCTGCTTGACATTGATTGTTCCAGAGCCGCTAATATTACATTCCAGCTTGTCTGCCTGTATCTCGTTGACAACCATATTCGCACTACCGGAAACATTCAAATCCAATTTGCCGACTTCCACTTTCTCTTTCAGTTGAATCAGGCTGTTCGCACTCGAATTGATTTTCAGCTCATCACCGGTCAGTTTGCTGTTAAGCATGAAGTTCCCGTTGCCGTCTACTCTTACCTCCTTCAGCCATTTGGAATTTGTTTTGACTATGAATTTCGTATAATGGTCTACTTTGGCTCCTTGAAAATTAACGGTTAAAACGCGGTCTTTAATTTCTATATTCACATACGGGTGCAGATTTTCGTCCACCGTCACTTCGATATGGGGTGTCGATTCCGATTGTTCATAATTAAAATCGATTACGCCATTGATTTTAATCGCATTAAAATCATCAATAGTAATCCGTTTGGAGGTCAGTTTTCCATTTCCTCTTACATGATCTGCTGCTTGCATTGAGAAAAAAATCCCCAATAAGAAAGCCAGTACTACTAATCCTTTTGTCCTCATTGTCTCTCGTTTTATGTTGAGTCTGCCTACAAATGTAGAGAAAATCGTCGGAATAATCATATAAAGCGATGGAAAATAATATTCTTGTTATAAACCTTTTAAACATTCATAAAGAAAATAATGGTAATCTTTCCGTCCTCATTCGTCCGAATGCTTCAAGCTGAGTTACAAGACATCAAACGGTTTGTGTTTTCTCTTACCCGGAGCAAAATCGGAAAATTCTATATTATCTATGCGTATTCGTTGCGCATTGGATATTTTCATCGTAGGATGTTTCATTTTAACTGTAATCATTAATGCTACAGAGTTTTTACGGATTAGCAAAGTACTGTGAACAGCTTCCTCTATCTATCCGCCGGGAAAGTCTCTCTAATTTTCGGGAAAACAGATTTTCCCAAAGGGCAAATGAAAGAGTTGTGTGTATTTAAGATCCCACTAATATAAAGCATTTCATACAATGTCAGTAACATTTCATACAAATGACCGTTTTTTGTTTTCTGCATCGTTTGCTTCAACTTAGTTTTGTTTCAAATTGATAAGTAAAAAAGATGAGAAGGATGGCTGTTTACAGATGGATTGCAGGTATTTTGTTGTGCGGTGTGTTTATTTACGGTTGTGAGAAAATGCGAAAAGAGAAAAAGGATGTGGATAATCCCATGAGTTCTGTTACCCATACACCGGAAGGGAATGCTATTTACTATTGGAAAACAACGTTTCAGCTAAGCGATACCGACAGGCGGTTTTTGCAAACTCACAACATTAAGAAAATCTATCTGCGCTTCTTTGATGTGGATTTCGGGCGAGACCAAGATGGATCTTTAAAGTCGATACCAATCGCCACAACCCGATTTTTGGATACCGTCCCGGCAGGTATAGAAGTAGTACCGACCGTTTATATTACGACGAAAGCCATAGCCTCTGATCCGAAATTCACCCATTTGCTTCTCAATCGGATTAAGGCTATGGCCAAACGGAACAAGATTCGGGATATTCGTGAGATACAGTTGGATTGCGATTGGACAAAAAATACCCAAGATGCATTCTTCGACTTTTGCAGCATGTTGGATAGTTATTTGCCTGCCGACTCGATAAAGCTCAGTAGCACTATCCGGTTACATCAATTAAAACAGGATGTTCCACCTGTCGACAAAGGAGTATTGATGCTATACAATACCGGTTCCATCCACAATCCCAATACGAAAAACTCTATTCTGAGTTATAATGATGTAGAACCCTATTTGCGCACCGATATACACTATGGAATTCCGCTGGATTTTGCCTTTCCTGTTTATTCATGGGGAATTTTGATTCGACGGAACAGGACGCAATATATCCTCCGCACAACTGACTACGACGACACATCTCTGTATGAAAAGCTGGAGGAAAACCGATATAAGGTTATCAAAGAACATTTTCTGGAAAATCACCATCTGCAAGAAGGAGATGTCATCCGTTTGGAAACATCCCCAATGGAAGAAATCAGAAAAGTAAAACGACTTGTCCGATCTAAAATCAAGCAGACAAATTATCAAAATATTATCTACCATTTGGACTCGTTGCAACTGTCCCAATTTACAACGCAAGAGATTAGTGCTATTTATAAAAATGATTAATCTATGGAACGACTCTTATTTGTTTTGATGTTATTGCCGGTCGTTTGCCGGTATGCACTTGCCCATACTCCCGTCTATAGGGATTATAGCCCTGACGAATATTATACGTTTCGTGTGTGGGGAAAGCACATGGAAGGTGAAAATCCCGTGTATGCATCGTTAGATTTGGAAAAACAGCAAATGGACAATTGCCAAAGTTGGGCGGAAATCACGTCACTTTCCATTCCGCTGGCTGATATCAGAGAGGTGGTTTATCATTGGAGTTATGAGCAGTTGAAGCAATTAGACCAAGATGTAGCTTCGGAGAAAAAGAGGACAGAGCAAAATGCGTTTGCCCGGTGGCTTATCCGACATAAAGATACGGAAGCAACTGCATTCCTGATGCTTGCCAAACGATGTGAGACGGTGCGTCAATCGCAAAATACAGCTTGGTATTATCCGGTGGAAGGCGATGCGGTCGAATGGGAGTTGGAGGAAATCATCAGGCAGGCCGGCGCATATCGCGGGAAACGCTTGTTTGACCGCTACACACTTCAGATGTTGAGAGCTTACATCGCCAACCGGCAATACACGGAATGTCTGAATCTGTGGTTGGAACGGAAGAATACGTTCCGGAAAGGTGTTATACAAGAGATGGCAAAGGGATATGCAGCCGGAGCATATTGCCGTATTGGAGAATTCGAGACGGCTAAAGAGATGTTTACCGAGATTGGCGATATCAGCTCCTATCTGTATTGCCTGAATCAAGAAGGGGAAAAACTGGACAACTTGGATTTATTGGCAAGGATTTATGAAAAAGATCCGAACAGCGAGAAGATTTTGCCTTTGTTGCAGTATATCATCCATAGGATGGAAGTATATGGATCGTTTGAACGGGTGAAAGATTTCGCATTAAAAGCAATTCAAAATAAGAAAGTTAAAAATCAGGCAGCGTGGTATTATACGATTTCTTTTATTTGTGATGAACAGGGAGAAACAGAGAATGCATTGGAGTACATCCGACAAGCGGAACGATTCAAGGCTACACAAGATTTGAAAGATGCCATCCGTGTATTTCGGATTTATCTGACAGTCGAAAAAGCACAAAAATATGACATTGAATTTGAAAATAGCCTGTATCGTGAGTTGGCATGGTTGGATAAGAAAATTGTTTCCTGTCTGGATTCTGTAACCCGCAATACGATTATAGAATCGGGAATTGGGAATCACCGTTGTGGCATGAGTCAATATTATTGGAACGACATGATGCGGAAGATTGTCATTTCGTATGTTGTCCCCCTCTGTTTTACTTCTGGATACCAGACCCGTGCCTTGCAATGGTTGAATTATGCGGACAATCGGATTTTCAAACTGGTGGATAAAGTGAAAACATGGGATGATGGAATCATCAGTTGGCAAACTTATCGTAATCGGAAGAATAAACATAATTCTTATGATTACTGCAATGATTTCTTTATCAATTTGGATACGTTAGACGTCAAATATGCCGAGCGTTTGCTCCATCGTATGGAAAATCCCCTATGCAGCCTTGATCATTTTTTGAATGAGCGCAGCTATACAGACCGCCAATATTTCTGTGAGATTATCGGGACTAAACTTATCGCTTCCATGCGGTATGGTGAAGCCGTTTATTATCTCCGCTCTGTTTCGGATGATTTTGTTGAAAGCCGGAATGTATATTCTCCCCTCGAACGAAATCCTTTTGGCAAGACGTTGGAACGAAATGTACAGGGGAAACGTTACAAACTGAACTTTGCCGAAGAAATGTACACACTCGAACAGCGAATTCGACAGGCGGATAATCCTAACGACAAAGCAGAATATATGCTCACTTATGCGCTGGGGGTACGGAATTCCGCATTGCAGTGTTGGACGCTCACCTCTTATGCTTACGGGATTCCACATCGATTTCATAATCCGTCTTATGATAAAAATAAACGAACCCAAAAAGAACTTTATCTGAAAGCGAATCAAATAAAAGAAAATGCTTTCTTTTGGTTCACCGATGAAGAACGGGCTGCCAAAGCCTATTACGACTGGAAGATGTTCAAAACCGCAGCAACAAAATATCCGGATACAAAAACCGCAGCGTATGTACGCGGGCATTGCGATCGATTGGTTGATTACAAAGACTTGAGTCGTGTGTATCTGTATTAATTCTTTTTGAGGAGGGGATGGAAAACAACAAAAGGAAATGGTTATTTTTGCAACATACATCT
>CAYXIX010000014.1:0-25160 GCA_964465405.1 uncultured Parabacteroides sp.
GGGAGATAGGTAACGGATTGCGCCACCCAGTTTTCACACAGTGGATTGTACGGTATGAAATTCTGGTCTTTGCCAACCATTTGGGTTCCGCCTCCTTCGCCGTTCAAAGGCAATACCATCAGTTCAGGAGTCCGTTTAATCCATGCTTGCCCATTTTGCTCTGCCGAGAGTAATCCGTTACGTTTGCTGATGACAAAACGTTTTCCACCCGATTGTATCTCGAAACAATCATCCATTTCTTGGCACAATAAAGCTGAAACGGACGGCGTTGCAACATACTTGATTTGCTCCGGTAGCAGGCGGAAACGATATTCATCGATGACAAATCCCCGCACGCCGGTTACGGTCAGTTCCAGTGTTTCCGCTTCGCGAACAGATTCCGGAAGGGTTATTTTTAATTCACCTTCTGAGCGGGGAGGAATATCGGTAGTCGCATTCCCGCTTTTTTTACCCGCCGTCCATTTGATTTTACATTCAGACAAATTACTGAAATTATGCCGGTTTTCGACAAGGAAACGTACGGTTCCGTCTTCTTCCATATTCCCTTTCTGCGTTATTTTTACCGGGCTATATGCCTTTTTCATGCTCCAATATTCCGGTTTCTCACGGCGCCATCCGTCAATCGTTCCCCACGTCCCATAGCCGACGGCACGTCCGCCCGGCAAGAAGAACGTATCGTCGATTCCGACCCAGATAGCACCGCCCAATACCCCTTGACTGTGATACATTGCGCTCCACATCCGGTCCAATAAACGTCCCCACATGGTTCGAAGGCCCGGATCAGCAGCCAGTTCAAAGCGGTTGTAAGCATTCAGGTGGCAGTATTCGTCGAACGTAACCGGTCGTTTGCTGTTGCGATATGTATCCGGACCGGTCGGACCGGGATAGTGATGGTTTGTCACTTCCAGTTCGCCATTGTCAGCATCCGGCCCCCACTGGCTGAAGATGCGTGGGCGTGTCGGGTCTAACTGTTTGACGACTTCTCCTGCTTTCTTGAAATACTCTGCATACTTTAAAGATTCATTCCCCAGCGACCACATGATGACAGAAGGGTGACTCCGGTTCAGATTGACCATCTCGACATGCTGGTTGACCAGTACGGCGTCATACCGTTCCTCCGGTACATTGGTGTTATGCGCCCAACAGAACGGTGCTTCCACTTCTACCAACATGCCTAATTCATCGCAAGCCTCCAACAATGCCTCATCCGGCGGATAGTGCGATGTACGGATATAATTCACATTGCCCCGTCGGAACAGCTCGACATCTTTCCGCCACATATCGCCGTTAACCGATCGTCCGCGCAAAGGCATCACCTCATGCCGGCAAACACCACGTAGTTTGACAGGCATATTGTTTATGAACATTTGATTGCCGCGAATCTCTATCTGCCGGAATCCTACCCGCCGTACGGTTTCATGTAAGGTTTTTTCTCCCTCTTTCAGCTGGCAAGTCAATGTATATAAATAAGGATGTTCTGAATCCCATTTCTCCGGTTGGGCTACATCAAAAGAAAACGTTACTTTTTCAGACTTGCCGGCCGCAAGCGATTGGAGCGGATGGAGCGGCTGTTTTAACGCGACCTCTTTCCCTTTTGCGTCTTTCAAGGAGAAATGAAAAGAAAGCCCTGACTTTGCGACCGCAGACTCGTTCGTGACTTCCACCTCTGCTTTTAACTCGGCATTCACGTAAGTGCTGTCGAAAGCAGTTGCCACATGAAACATTGATAGATTCACTTCCGGAAGGGCGAACAAGTAAATATCCCTTGTGATGCCACCCAGCGGATGAACCGCATACTGGGACGCGCTGGAGGCAGAATCTGCCACGCTTTCCGAACGCACATAGACGGCAATCCTGTTCACTTTGCCGGTTTGGACAAAGTTTGTCACATCCAGTTCGAAAGCGGTAAAACCACCCAAATGCGAACCTGCCTCTTTTCCGTTGATACAGATACGGCTTTCGCTGTAAATGCCGTTGCAACGCAGTTTCACCCGTTGCCCTTCCCAGCGTGCGGGAATGTTGAAGGTACGTTCATACAGGGCCTCCTGCCCTTTCTCCACTTCAAACCCTTGCATGGCCCATTCGCCCGGCACTTCGATGTCATGTTTGCCGTTAAATGTCCATGTACCTGCCAGTGGAACCCATTCCTTCTCTATTTGTCGGGGTAAGGGTGACAGGCGGGGAACAACGACCTTCGCCCGCAATTGGAACAACACGCACAATACGGCTAATAAACAGATGTATATTCGTTTCATTGTGTTTCTATTATTCGTTTACTTTTTCAAACATATTGATTCCTTTCACTTTCCCTTTATGTACAAAAGAGATTTCACATTTCTCTTTCTCCTGCCATGTCCCGCTTTTGAGTGGTAACATAAGCGTCGTTTTCTCGTAAGGTTGCAACGACGGGACTTTTCCATTTGCCAAAAGCACCCCGTTTTGCTTGACCCATATCTCTGTCTTTTGGGAAGCAGACAGGCCGAAGTTTTCTATTTCGATTGTCAATTCATTCTTTTCCGGATGATAGACCGGACACAGACCGGAAAGAATCGCCGGTTTGTAGTCTACATAAGGGAGAGAAGCGTAACCAAACAGCAGTTTCCCCTTCTTATCTCTGCCCAATAACTTCGGGGCGAACTCCTCTTCCGTAATGCCGGAAGCCGTACCGTCGAACGTGACGATTAAATCTTTGCCGTCCGCTTGGCTTTCCAATGCTTTTCCGCCCCCGCCGAAATTCACGACGGTATAAGAGCCGAAGCGAAGCGAGTTCAGGTCGATGTCCGCCTGCGGGTTGAAATCCTTTTCTGCACGGATACGCACTTGGATTTTTTTTGTCTTGGGAGTGATTGCCTTCTTATTCAGCACGTCGAGAAGCAATCCCTTGTTCATCGGGATGCAGATATTCTTCGAACTGTGGTTGTCATTACCCAAATCGTTCCATTTGATGGTATCGATAACGGCGAAGTTCATCTGTTCTACCCGTCCTTCGGCATCTTGGAACACTTTTGCCCTTTCATATTTGAACCAATGCTCCACCCGTCCGTCGGCATGGAACGAGATACCGGGAACGTAGGCTTCGCCCGGTTCCGTAAGCCAATGTATGCCGTCTTTTGAGCGTTGGTAATAGGCAATACGCCCCAGCCAGTCGTTGACAATCAGATGGTATTGCAACGAATCTCGCCAAACCACAGGGTCTTCGAATTCACCCTCCACCTCCGGGTAGATGCGTTTCTCCGTAATTTGCCGGTAAAGAGCCATCCCGTCCCGGCTGATCCAGACGCCTCCACCCCGGCAAACCATCAGGTAGGAACCGTCCTGCCGACGGGCGAAGGTCAGGTTGCTTAGTCCTTCGATGATTCGCCGGTCACGTGGGTCGAAAGTAAATTTGCCATATTTCCACGGTCCGTTTACATGGTCTGCAATATAATAACCGTCTATCACATAGATAATGATTCGCCCGTCGTCCAATCGGTAGGCTTCCGGATTGTGTCCTTTCCCGATGGTGTCTTGGATGGTGTACGGGCCGGACAGGCGGTTGCTGACGGCGTGGTATACTGTTGAATTAGGCCATTCCATGTGCCCTTTGGGGGCACTTTCGGGCCACCCGCAGACAAAAAGATGATACCTGCCGGGTAACTGCTGATTCCCTCCGGGTAATGTTTGCAAGATGTTGCCTCCCCAGAATGAAATCTCCGGACTCTCGATTCCATTGTCCACGAAACGCGGGCGGACACTGTCTGTGCCCCATACCTTGTCGCATAACCGTCCTTCCGGCATTGCTTCGAAACGGTCGACGAACCTGCCGCCCGGTACCAACCTGTTCCACTCCGCCGGTCGTTCCCGTTCCGTAATCTGTGCGGAAAGCGAATAGGACAACATCACCGCCCCGCAAATCAGCCATTTGATTCTTTTGTTTTTCATTGCTTTTTACTGTTTTCAGATTGTACCTATTTCTATTTTAGTTAAAATATGTTTGAGCAAACAAATATACAGGATGTGAGGGAATAAAAATCCCTTATCCCGGCCGGAATGAAGCACATTTCGGAACGGATAAGGGATTTTTGTTGCAAAAACGGAACAGATGTTCTGTCAAAGATATTCTGTTACCTCTGTCTGATGAGGGAATCAGAAACCTTGAACGGTTTGCAGGACGTATTCGGTAGATGAACCATCGGCAGCCGTCACTCGATAGTAACGATCTTGGGTATAATCACCAGGTGTCCCCAGCGTGGGGGCATCATCCAACGGCTCAACAGTTGCCGCATCCGAGATGGAGACATAAACCCAAAGCCGGGAGAGACCACTCTCCGCGATCTGTTCCTGAAACATTTGATAAAGCATCTCTTGCGTAACCGAACCGCTGGGCCCTGCTTTCTGGACGCAATCCAATGTGTGGGTCAATGTAGTCCGGAAACCGGGAACGCCATCCACTTCGACAGATTCAATACTTTTGTTGAATATTACTTCGCAAACGCGGTCTTCCTCAATCTCTTCATTGATCGTCCCTTTCTGAATCGTATCGTTATATAAGAAACGATATGAATATTCAACATTGGTCATCTCTTTATCAGAAGAGTTTTCCAATTCTTCCATGCCATGATACAAACAGCTTGTGGCAGAAAACATCAGTAAAACACCTACAAATATTTTATGAAATATGCTTTTCATTCTCTAATTTCTTTATTGTTCAACATAATTTATTCCCATCCCGGATTTTGTGACACGCCCGATTGCAAGCAAAAAGTCCGGTTCAAAGGCAGTAAATAACGTTTCGGTGTGAACCGTGCTTGGCCAATCGGGTTATTTACTTCAAAAAACTCATAATCTTGTCCGTCGCGGGAAATCCGGATGCCGCGTAACGAGCCGGTCAATTCCGGAATGACAAAGCCGCTTGTCGCGTATGTACCATTGGCTGTACCTCCGCTCTGGCGAATACCCCAGCGCAGGAGTGACCAATACCGGTCGTTACATTCATAGACCATTTCTACATTGCGTTCCCGTTTGTAGGCCTCAAACAGCGGGTCGTTCCATCCATTTCCACTTTTGGTACTCAGATAGGCCTCTGCGCTCTCGGCGGTAAATCCGCCATGCTGTACCATTGTCGGGGTCATGAAGCGGCGGGCATTGGCAAAGTCGCCTTTCATCAAGTAGGCCTCCGCCATGTTCAGGTACGCCTCGCCATAACGCAACACAGAGAAGCAGTAATCCAACATCTGCGAACTGGGATCCGGCAAGGAGACAATATGGTCGTAATGGTATTTCAGCATGGCGTAGCCCGTTGATGAGTTGTAGTTATCCAAATCGCCGGCACGATATCCATATTCGTCTTCTGCTCCGGCGTTAATCGGGCTGTTCGAATTGGAGCAGTTACCGTCGCGGCGGAAGAATACCCGTACCTGATTGTTGAAATACATGCAGCTGTCATACAAGATGGTTGTATAGAAGCGTAAATCTCTTTTCCTCGTGTCGGTAAAATACATCTTCTCGTCCACATCTCTACCGGTCTGCACATACGAAGCATCTTCCCAGTATTTGATGGTTCCGTCGGTATCGGCTACTAAATAGTCGTCTACAAGGTCTTGCGTAGGCCAAGAACCGCCATCCATTCCCCAGAAGTTCATCGTCACATTAATAGGGAAATGTTCCTGCGCATATTGCGAAGTATTCCCATTATACCACAATCCTTGATACTGCATGGGAACATTATATAAAGAGGTGTTTCTACTCGACCGTTCTACCACCAAAATATTTTCCTGTGCAGCAATCGCCGTTTCATAAGAGCGGAACATGTCATAATAATCACTCAGCTGGCTGCCATTTGCATCCAAGCCTAATGCTGTTCCGGCGGCAATCACTTGGTCGTAATATTCGCTTTGCGCCGAACCGCCGTCTACATAAGCGGCTGCTTGGTTCGCCACGCGCATAATCAGGGCATAAGCCGCAGTACTGCTCACGCGCCCTCTTTCCACCTCTGTAGCCGGGGAAAGCGCCTCTGCCGCTTCGTGCAAGTCATTCAAGATAAAGTCGTAGGTCTCGCCAATGGAAGAGCGGGGAATCTGTAAGTCGTCTTCCGTTGAAAGTATCCGGTCAATGATTTGTAAACCGCCATACTGACGAGCATACAGGAAGTAGTGGGCTGCACGCAGGAACTTCAGCTCGCCAATCATCTGTGTCTTGAACTCTTCCGAGAAGATTTCACTGTTGGTGATTTCGTCCATCGCCGTATGGATACGCCATAGAACCCCGAAATTCAGCCAGCCGTAATTGTCGTCGTTGGTTACTCCTTCCACCAAGTCTCGCGACCAATAGGAACTGTTCAGTGTGCCCTGCATGGCGTTTTTCGTAGAAGGTTCCGCCCGGCACGAATAGACACACCCATAGGCACCCAACCATAAATTTCCCTGTAATATATCCGAATAGAGGGAATAGACGAATGATTCTGCCAGTGTTTCGCTTGTCCAGACATTGTCCCCGATAATCTTGTCATAAGGAGTTGTGTCCAGAAAATCAGAACAAGATGTTCCCATCAAAGAGGCGCATAAAGCAGCTGCATAAATATATATTTTTTTCATGTTGCGATAATTCGATTATTTATTAAAAACCTACTTGAAATCCCAGTGAATAGGTACGCATCATCGGGTATGCATATCCATCAAAATTAGATGCTTCCGGGTCGCCATATTTCACAGAAGGCCCAATAGCAAACAAATTCACGCCAGAGGCGAACATACTCAGGCTCTTGATCCAAGAGACCCGTTTCAATACCGAATACTTGAAGTCGTAAGAGAGTGTCAGCGACTTCAAACGCACATAATTAGTATTCCGTGCCCAAAAATCGGATGACACATAGTTATTGTTTTCGTTCAATGATGTATTGCCCGCACGCGGGAAGTCGGCATCCCGGTTATCCGGTGTCCATGTATCCAGTTGGTAAGCAAAGTCCAAACGGCGTTCGCCTTCTTGTGCCATCGCTATATTACTCATATAGGTTTGCCGCCTGCCTGTCCCTTGTATATTTGCCAAAAGGCTAAATCCTTTCCAACTGGCAGAGAGATCAATACCGAACACGAATTTCGGGTTGGCATTGTTTCCGAACTTCCGCTGGTCTTGACTGTCGATCTTACCGTCGCCATTCGCATCGAAGTACCACAAATCACCCGGTCGCAAATCGTGCGAATTCAACCGTTTCGGGTTATTCAGCACATCTTCGGCTGTCTGGTAAAATTGCGTATTGATATAACCGGTTCCCAGATAGCCATATTCATAGCCTTGCTCGCGTGTATAAGGGTTTGATAGGGTAATTGCGTCTTCATTTGTTTTAAATGCAAGCGAGTGGTACCATGTAAAGTTCGTGCTCGCCGAGAAGTCTACCTCACCGAACTTATCCGTATATTTCACGAATCCGTCCACCCCTTCCGAACGGTCTTCCGCGTCAGATACGACCAACGGCAATTCATATCCGATTGGATCCGTGTAGTCATAATTTGGAGAAACCAAATAACCTTTTGTTGATTCATAGAAATAATCGAATGAACCTTCCAATCGATTGTTCAAGGTTGCAAAGTCGAAACCGATATCTGTCTTCCGGCGCGTATACCACGTCATGTTGATACTTGGTGTCGCTCCCGGCGTAATGGAATTCACCAAGCTGCCCCCGATTACGTACGCATTGGAGTTGTAATTATAGGTGGTCATGTAGGCATAATCGTCATGTGTCGCCCCATTGATGCCAATCTCACCATAGGAACCGCGCACCTTGAAATAGTCGAATATGCCCAACTCTTTGACCGGTGCGAAGAAATTTTCTTCCGAGATTGCCCAGCCCAACGAACCGGAAGGGAAGAACCCGAAACGGTGCCCTTCGGGGAAACAGTCAGAACCGTCATAGCGGCCGGAGAACTCCGCCATATATTTATTGTCATAATCGTAGCGGAAACGCCCGACAGTTCCCATCGAGGTCTGTTTGCTCTCGCTGTTGCTTGCTGTGATGCTGGAGGCTGAACCGCTCTGTATCTGATGGATCGAGTTCACATAAAAGGTATTGGCGTATGCACTCAGCGAGGTGCCGTGATACCATTGCCAGTTTTGTACCAACGTTACCAGCACGTTGTGCTTCTCGTTGAAGGTGTTTTTGTAGTCTGCCCGTACGTTGAAGTCATACCGGTTGTATTGATACGAAGATCGGGTCAGGCTGATGTTGGAGGGATCTTCGTAGGTCGCGTTCCCATTCGCATCGTAATAGGTCGCGGTCTCATACCAGTCGGCACGGTCTTGCGTCTCGATGTTGTAGTTGCCGTCTGCGCCAAATGTCAACCCTTTTACCCAAGGTACAGCCCATTCCAAGTTGACTGCCAGCTGATTGTAGACCGTCCGGTATTTGATTTCACCCGGACCATCTAATACCAGAGCCGGGTTATCGAACTGGTTTGAAATGGTGCCATCTTCATTGTAAGGATATTCAAACGGATTCCGGTCTTTCAGACGGGAATAAATCGTATAGGCGGAAGCACTCGGATATTTTTCATCTTTCACAGTCCCGTTGACATTCAGCCCGAGTGTCACACCTACCTCGTCGAAGGTACTGCTTATGTTAGTACGGTAATTATACCGGTCATATTTCAACTTGTCCGATTTATATATACCGTCTTGTCCCAAATAGTTCAGACTGCCGAAGAACTTCAGCTTCTCCGTACCGCCACTGACCGAAACCGTATGCTCGCTCTGTGGAGCCGAACTGCGTAACAATTCCTTTTCCCAGTTGGTGTACGAATCGACGTTTGCCGCTATTTCGGCCATCTGCTCTTGACTACGGAAGGCATTCACACCGTACCCCAACGACTGATATAGTTTGTTGACTGCCGTTGCGTATTCGTAGGCATCCATCCGTTCTGCCTGATAGGAGGGCGAGTTGAAAGCAAAATTGGCCTGATAGTTGACCGATAATTTCCCCGCCTGCCCTTGCTTGGTCTTGACCACGATAACGCCGTTACCGGCATTCATTCCATACACGGCCGTAGAGGCGGCATCTTTCAGGACAGTCATCGATTCGATATCCGCTTTGTTTAATGCTTGAAATCGGGCGGCAGTCGAAACGAAACCATCAATTACGTACAAGGGTGTCCCGTTTCCTCGAATCGAAATACTCGCCCCGTTTTGTCCCGGTTCAGCAGAACCTTGCTGTACAATTACGCCCGGCACACGTCCTTGCAGCGTAGATCCCATGTCCGAAAACGGAACCTCCAATACTTTTTCGTTATCTACGGTAGCCAGAGAAGTCGTGTTCTTCCGGATGCTTGTCGAACCGTAGCCCACTACGATGACTTCATCCAACAGTTGGTTGTCCTCTTTCAATATAATCTTGAATGAAGTCTGTTCACCCACTGTAATCGTCTGGGTCAAATAACCGATATAAGAGATTTCCAGCACAGCACCCGCCGGTATCTCCAACGAGAAGTTTCCGTCCATGTCGGTTATCACTCCGTTTATCGTACCCTGCTGTATGACATTTGCGCCAACCATAGGAAAGCCGGCTTCGTCGATAATCGTACCGGATATCTTCTTTTCCCTCTGCTGATTAGCCTCATAACCTGAGCCTGCCTCGGCAGGCTCAAACTGATTATAATCAGTTTGATTTGCATAAGAGAAAGGGCTTAAACCGAACAATGTAGCGGCAATCAAGCATCTTCCTCGATTCCTTAGGTTTAATTTTCCAACTTCCATGATAATATAATTTATAAAAATGTATGTCCAAAGCCAGTATCTTTTCATGCAATATGCTGTTATATCTTGTGGTTGCAAATTGTATCTGCAAAGTAAAAGAGATTCTACCGCGTGTGAATTATGTGACGAGGGGCAAGAATGTACTAATTTGGAACTATTTCTTCTAAAATGTTTTCATTTCGGAACTGAATAGGAAATAGGGCTGTCCGGTGCATACCAATAGCTATAAAAAGAGAGGATGTGCATGTTGACACATCCTCTCTGTCGTAACGGTTGACATATCCTTATGGCAGAGGAATACGCCCATCATTACCCGTTGCACCAAATTTCTTTGCTGCTTCCTCATTCAATTTCTTGACTGATTCTAGATTCACAACTTTAAAAGGTTGACTTGCTAAATCTTTGCACTGTATTTGGAACACATAAGCGGGAGCTTCTTTATAATTTTTCGGTAAATTAACCACAATACCCATCTCTGAATCTGAAAAATTCACGGTTTCTGAACATCCTAATAACTTAATTGACACAATGTCGCTCTGCTTCCAATCCTGAAGAGAAGACAACAACAAGTCATTTATCATGTCTGAACAGACTATGACATTTAACACATTCCCTTTTACTGTATACCTGACACTTCCTTCACCAAAAGTCTTCCAAGGTTTCGTTTCATAAATAGCATCTCCATTAATACGCATCCAATCTCCTATTTGCTTTAACAAATCTAATGCCTTCTCATCAAAACTGCCATCTCCCTTTGATGGCACATTGAGTAAAAAGATACAATTTTTAGAAACAACATCAGCCATAGAAGAGATGATACGCCTTGCCGAATAATACTCCGCATTTTCAACATAAAACCATGGCCCTATTGACTCTTCTGACAATCTTGGAACCTCTTCTGTCCTGTCAGAATAGCTTCTTTCCAATACTGTTGATGTTATACCCGGATAAAAGACTCCATGATGTTGAATGTCCTTAATGCCAAAAAAGCCTTCACATTTACCACCATGCATACTAGCATTATGATTATAATAATGCGCAAGAAGTTCCAACCCTATTTTCCCGCCATCGTCTGTATATGGCAAAGCTCCATCTACGTAACAAAAATCAGGATGGTAATTGTCAATCAAATCAGTTAATCTGTTCTTCCAATGCTCTTTCCAAGATTGAGGAGAGACCAACGGTGAGCGATAATGATAAAATTCCGGCCCTAAATTCTTAAAATCAGGATACTCCAAATACAAATCCTCATATTCCTTCCTATTTCCGTCATAAGGAATCCCTGCTTTAGGGCCTTTTTTATCAGCTCCTTTGTTAGCTTGCACCCAACTGTAAGTTCGTTCCAGATGAGTCGTAACTCCCCAGCGTAAACCGGCTTTCAAGGTTTCTTCGCGTATCGCTTTACAGACATCCATTTTCGGACCATAATTCATCGAATTCCAACGAGTCTGATATTTGGAATCCCACATATCAAAATTATCGTGGTGAACAGCCATAGTCACAATAAACTTAGCACCAGCCTCTTTGAATAAAGAAACCCACTGTTTGGCATCAAACTTATCGGCTTTCCAAGCCATTACCACGTCTTTATAACCTACTTCAGAAGGATGCCCCCAATTCTTGATATGATCATAATAGGCGGGTGATCCTTCTACATACATTTCACGAGCATACCAACCACTATTGGCACTTTTTGAAGCTGATTGAGCATTCCAATGGCAATTAATCCCAAACTTCGCTTTTTGAATCCATTCCGGACACTGATACTGTTGTAAAGAAGCAAATGTCGGTTCAAAATTTTGCGAATAAACATCTATAGCCAACCAACTAAATAATAGCAATATAACTTTTTTCATTTCTAAATGTATGTGTATATAATAAAATCAAGAAGAGCAAGTACATGTTTGTAACTTAAAACCACATCCGTTCTCTGTTGTTATGCTCTTTATGTAACTCCGGATTATTCCATCCGTACCACGATTTCCCCGCCGATCCGGTCGCCCTTCTTCAGCGGTTTCCGGTAAGGAGCATAATAGCTGTCGAGGAACATCTCGTTGCCAGCCGTTACGAAGTCAGCTACGAGGAAACGGATCTGGTCTTGTTCCAGCCAGGAACGCCAATGTTGTTGTCCGTTGGAGCGAACCGTGATTTTGTTCCCCTCCTTGTTTTTCAGGCCCGCATACCAGATGTTGCGGCGTGTGGAGCGGAAGTCGTTGCTGCCCAATTCGTTGTAATCCATGCTCCAGGCCCATGCCGGTTCCGTGCGCGGGTCGACTTTTTCCGGGATTCCTTTGTAAAACAGAGGGGCTTCTCCCACTGGCCTGCTGATGTGGTCTGAAGGATAAACGCTCCACATTCCCTTGCGACGCCAGAACGTTTGGTCGTATGAGACAGGGGCTTCAAAGACCAGGCCCCATTGGCGCGGATTGACATCCTGAAGGGCGTCGAACTGGTACGTCACGCTCAGTTCGCCATTGGCGTTCACCTTCAGCTCATACGACCCGGAAAATTCTTTGTAGCTTCCCGCTACCCGGACAACGACCTCCTTGTTTTGCTGGATGGCATCCACTTGTTCCGCTTGCCATTCGGTGCATAAATCGTTGAATATAGGTGTGTTGACGTTGTGGTTGGGATAGCAGCCGCCTCCTGTCAGTGGCAAGGCCATCAGCCAGGGCCCTCCGTTTAAGATTTCCTTCCCCTCTTTCTTCACGGAAAGTATTTGCCCGTTCGAACGGCTGATTTCACACTCAAAGGCTTTACCTGTGATGATGTAGCGGTCTTTCTTTTCTTTCAGCCGGGTCGAAAGCAATGGCAAAGCCGCAAGTTCGTTTTGGCTTTGTGCGCCGACCGGGATCAGGTATTCGTCCACGACAAAGCCGCGCGGATCTGTAAAAGACAGGTATAATTCGTTTGCCGCTTGCGGATTCTCGACGGAGATCTGAAACTGCCCCTTTGCTCCCGGAGCGATGTCGGTAAATACGGTACCGTTTTCCGTGCCATATTCCCAGCGGATTTGCAATTCGTTCAGGTTGGTGTATGTATAGCGGTTTTCAATATCGATCTGCCATTGACGGGCAGGCGACAAACTGTCCGTTTCTACTCGGACAGGGCTGTAGATCTTCTTCATGTCCCAATACTCCGGCTTTTGCCTGCGCCAACCGTCAATCGTTCCCCACGGGCCGTATCCCACTGCTTCGCCGTCCGGCATCTGGAAGATGTCGTCAATCCCTGACCAGATGGAACCACCCAGTATGCCGTCTGTTTTATACATATTGTCCCATGTTGGTGCCAATGCCAGTGCCCAGTCGCTCCGGATACCCGGATCTGTCACCAGTTCGCTCCGGTTGTAGACGTTCAAATGGCAATATTCACCGTATGTCATTGGGCGGTTGCTTTTTGCCGCTACTTTGTATCCATCCGGTCCCGGATAATGGATGTTAGCAATGGGCGCTGTACTTCCTTGATTGTTAAAACCACCATATGCCTGGTCGTGGAAAGTGAAAGGACGCGTCGGATCGGCCTTTTCCATATATACTTGCACTTGTGCAAACTCTTTGTTCCAATACGATTCGTTTGCCATCGACCAAAAGAGGACAGACGGATGATTCCGGTAGAACTGGATCATTTCCATATTGGCTTGCAAGACATACGGATAATATTTCGGGTCTCTGTAATTCCGGTTTTTCCAGTTTTCGTTGGCATGATGCCCTATCCAGCAAACCGGAGCCTCTACTTCGACGAACATGCCCAATTCGTCGCAGGCTTCCAGCAGTTCTTCACAAGGAGGATAATGGGAGGTACGGATAAAATTGCAATTGGCATTTCGGTAAAGTTCCACATCTTTTCGTTCTAAAGCCGGAGTCATTACCCGCCCGGTCAAGGGATGCACTTCGTGCCGGCAAACGCCTCTCAACTTAACCACTTTCCCATTGACGAGCAATTGGTTCCCTTTCACCTGAATCTCCCGGAAACCAAACCGTTTTTCTATCTGTTCGACAATTTGTCCGTCTACTCCAACATCTGCTTTCATTGTATATAAACAGGGATGTTCATTGTCCCATTTCTCCGGCGAAACCACTTTGCCGGTTAACCAACCGCTCCACTTCCCGCCGGCTGCAATTTCTGGGATTATCTGGTTCAAAACAATCGGTGATTCGGCAAGAGACAGACGGAGTGAAATATCTTTTTGCGCGTGTTCGGAGTCATTAGTTATGGTCGCGTACACTTTCCATTCTGCATCTTTATATTGTTCGTCTAAATCCGTTACGATGCGCAAGTCTGACAGATGGACGTCAGGAACAGCAAACAAGGTGACTTTTCGGGTAATGCCACCTATTTGGTGTGCCGCATATTGTGTCAGGCTTCCCAACATATCGGCCATCGATTCGCTGCGTACTTGCAATGACAACAAATTTTCGCCGCTTTTCAGCTCTTGGGTTACATCTAGTTCGAATGCCGTCATGCCTCCCATGTGCGAACCGATTTCTTTTCCGTTCAAATAGACGATTGATTCGCTGGAGACGCCATCGAACCGCAGTTTCACTCGTTTCCCTTTCCAATCTTCCGGTAATACGAATGTGTTTTGATACCCCGTAAAACCGGCGGAATCGACCTTGAAGCCCTGCATCGCCCATTCGCCCGGTACAAGGATGGGTTTCCAGTCGGTTCCCACTTGTTTTTTCATATAAAATTGATTACCGGGCTTTTCATTGAATGACCACGTACCGTTCAGCGATAGAATCGGGTTATAAGTCCCTGCCACCTGATGCGGTTTGACGGTATAGACCGGAAGTACATCTTCTGCACAAACGGTGGTGTCGACCGTATACGCCTGTGTATGTGCCAATTCTCTTTTCTGTTCTCCTTCAAACGGCTTTAATGCTTTGGGATTGGACGAATACAGATTAATTTCCGATACCAATGCATTATCCCCTTTCAACACCTCGAAAACCAAGACCAGTTGGCCATAGGCGAAAGCCTTTTTCGGCAAATCGATTTCATATCGTTGTTCTTTCCCTTTTTCAAGCGTGACAGGAGCTTGCAGTTCATTGCCGTCGACTACAATCCGTTGCACCCTTTCGTTGTCCGCCAGATAAACCACTTCCAACCGGTAATCGGCTTGAATATCCATTTGGTCGAACGCATAGATAACCGTTCCGCCGAAATTACACGTTAACGCCTCTTTGCTCCCGGTGAAAGATTGGGGTAATGTGTAATTATCCCCTTTGATTAGAAAAGGTTGCTTACCTTCCAGGCCGCAGTCATTCGCCGCAACTTGATGCATTCCTTCCTGTTGGGCCTGCAATCCGCCGCAAAAGGCGAATAGAAGTCCTGTCCCTAATAAAACCTGTTTACAATAATTCTTTATATACATGCCTATCGTTTTTTATATTCGATTTTGTATAGGCAAAATTAGCTATAAACCTAAACCCTATACTGATTTTCTGTGGTGAATAGTCTATTGGGGCGGAACTAAAAAGCGGAAAGATTGTACAAAACGGAACTAAAAAGCGGAGTCGGTCTATGAGTGTATTTGGAAATAAAAATTATTTTCTAAGTTTGTGGCGAACTTCTTAAAAAAGGATAAATGCAGTTTTTATCATGAAGTATTTATTGATTAATTTTCTATTTATCAGTTTGATTATGACAACATCTTGTACATCTCACGTGAAGAGCATTTCTTCTGAATTGGTTTATGAAGCAAAAGCCATGACCGGCGAAGGTTCGATTTGGCATCCCTCTCGGCATACTTTGTTTTGGGTTGACATCGAAGGGCAAACGCTTTACGAGTATCATCCTGCGGACGGGACATGCAGCTCGTGGCAGTTCGACCGTATGATTTCAACCGTTGTCCCGGAAACGGACACTACCGTCGTCGTGGCGTTGCAAGACGAGATTGTCCGGGTTCATCTCTCCGACGGGCATACTACTTCTGTTGCCCCCATTCCGGACGACGAGGGGAAACTGCGCTGCAACGACGGCAAGTGTGACCCGGCCGGACGTCTGTGGGTAGGGACGATGGGGTTCGGCGCCCCCAAAGGGGCGGGCACGCTCTATTGTGTCTGGCTGGATGGAGAGGTCGCTCCAAAACTGCGGGAAGTGACGATTTCGAATGGCATTGTCTGGTCGTCCGACAGGCAGTATATGTATTATAACGATACGCCTACGGGACGGATTGCCCGTTATCGTTATGATGTGGCGAGCGGGGAAATCAGCTTCGATGGCATCGCCGTCGTTTTGCCGGAAGGAAGCGGTTCACCGGATGGCATGACAATCGACAGGGATGATAACCTATGGGTTGCACAGTGGGGTGGAGGCGGTGTCTATTGTTACGACCCTCATACAGGCGAATTGCTTGCCAAAGTGGAGGTTCCGGCTCCTCACGTAGCTTCTTGCGCATTCGGGGGGGAAGAGTTGGATACGCTTTATATTACGACTGCACGTGCCGGACTTACGGATGAGCTGCTGGAGCAATATCCGTTAAGCGGAAGCCTCTTTTCTTGCTGTCCGGGAGTCAAGGGTGTACCAACAAACTGTTTCGGGCGACCTTGAAGCAAAAAATATTACTTTCGGGGTAAATGCTTTTGCCCCGGAGGTAGATGGAAATGCTTCGGAGGAATATGACGTATCAAATTGTAATTTAGGATTTATTTCTATTTTTGTGAATTTTATGTATATTTGCCATGTCTGATAAAGAGGAAACGTATGGGACTATCTACTGAGCAATCATTGTGGGGCATGTTGGAAGACATAACCAAGAATCTGAAACATAAACGGTTGGCAGATGTGTTCCGTTTTGTTTCATTCAAACCTTTTGAGACGTTTGGTCCGCATAAGCATCTCCGGATTGAAATCAATTATGTGAAGAAAGGCAACTGCATCTTGCACCTCCGGAATGAAAGTATCAGTTTCAAGGAAAATGAAATGATGGTCATCTGTTCCAACGTGGAGCACATGTTTGAAGCCGGTTCGGAAGAGACGACCCTGATGCAGCTGGAGTTTCTCCCTGAAATCTTCCTGCGTTTCAATCCACCCTCTTTGCAAGGACAAAGGGATTTGGCCCCTGTCACCATCTTTTCTGAAGAGAATCGGTTGATCAAGATTGTCAACAATGTGCGCATCATGCGTGCCGTACAACGCATCGTCAACGAGTTGAACCAAAAAAGCAAATACTATCAATACTTGGTCGTCATGTATTACGCCGAGTTGCTAATTCTGATTTACCGCTATTTGGACGAGGTGTACTTGCCGATTGGCACGAACGAGTCGCTGCGGAAAGCCATTTCATACATCCGCATGAATTACCAGATGAACATCATGGCCGGCGATATCGCCGCTCATACCAATGTGGGAGAGCGTTATTTGCGCAAACTGTTTTCCCAATATCTCAATCTCTCTCCGGTCGATTATTTGAACCAAATCCGGATAAATAAAGCCATCGAGTTGTTGCGCAATACGGAAATGTCCATCAAAGAGGTCTGTTTTGCCTGCGGATTCCAGTCTCCCCAATATTTTTCCCGCCTGTTCAAGCAACAAATGGGCATCACGCCTCGCGAACTAACCAAATAATACCTCCCCAGAGCCGTTTTGTCTACTTTTTTCTGTTTTGTGTTCCTATTCACATAAATCACCATTCTTTTTCTTCTCTTTTATGCGAAAGAAAGACTCTACTTTTGCATGTAGAATTATGAATTAAAAAGAGATACAATGAAGGAATGGAAAGATGATAAAGCCTTGTTTGCTTTAATAAAAGAGGAACTTTATACGGCAGTGGTAGGTGATATTATGGATAAGATGGGATATGCGCATCAGTTTCTTCCGCCACAGATTCGTCCGTTGTGCGATGATATGCGGATTGCCGGTCGTGCGATGACTGTTTTGGAGGCGGATGTGCTGGAAGGGACGAAAGAGAACGGGGTAAACCCGTTGCTGAAGCGTTCTTTCGGTTTGATGCTCGAAGCGTTGGACGATTTGAAAGAAAACGAAGTGTATATCTGTTCTGGTTCTTCTCCCCGTTATGCGTTGTGGGGCGAATTGATGAGTGCCCGTGCCATGCAGTGTAAGGCTGCCGGAGCGGTAGTGAATGGATATTCGCGTGATACGAAAGGAATACTGGCGCTCGATTTCCCTTGTTTTTCGTATGGGCCTTATGCGCAAGACCAGGCACCTCGTGGAAAAGTAATCGATTATCGTGTACCGATTGAGATGGATGGCGTACGGATTCATGATGGCGATATTCTGGTGGGCGACATCGATGGGGTTTGTGTGGTTCCGCGTGAAATAGAAGAAGAGGTATTTACACGGGCGTTGGAGAAGGCACGCGGTGAGCGGATGGTATTGAAAAAGATACAGGAAGGCATGAAAGCGCGGGATGCTTTCGAACGGTATGGCATAATGTAGGAACAAAAAATATAGACGGAGATGAAGATTACGGATGTAAAAGTCTGGTTGGTACAGGGACTTAAATATAACTGGACCTTGTTGAAAGTGTATACGGACGAAGGTTATACCGGTGTGGGAGAAGCCACCAATTGGCCCGGTAGTCCAATTGTGTTTGAAGCGGCTAAGCATGTGGGGCAACGTATCATCGGTTTGGATCCGATGCAGACTGATTTTATTTGGACCAAATTATACCGGGATTTGAACTGGATTGGGCCGTATGGCGCCAGCCTTTGTGCGATTAGCGGGGTTGACATGGCATTGTTGGATTTGAAGGCAAAGGTATTGGGCGTTCCTTGTTATGAATTATTGGGGGGAGCATACCGGAAAGATATTTTGCTCTATGCCAATTATTGGTTTACGGGGGGCGGCCATAACGAAGCTGATTATGCTGCTCAGGCCCGTCGCGTGGTGGAAGCAGGTTTTACGGGGTTGAAGTTCGACCCGTTTGCCCATACGAATTATTTCTATGGGAAAGACTTGGCATCTAATCTGACGCTTACGGCCGAACAGCAAGACCGGGCCTTCAATGTCTCCAAAGCTGTTCGCAATGCCGTAGGGCCAGTATGCGACATTATGATTGAAACACATGCCATGCTGAATTACCGCATTGCCGTCAAGATGGCGGAACGGTTGTCGCAATTGGATATCGCTTGGTATGAAGAACCTGCTGGCCCGGAAAGTTCGCAAACGCTTCGTGCGTTGCGCGAGCGAATCCCATCGGACGTAGCCATTTGCATAGGTGAGCGGCACTATACCCGCTTTGGTATCCGTTCGTTGCTGGAAAAGCACGTGTGCGACGTGATTATGCCGGATATTACCCGTTGTGGGGGGCCGTCTGAAATGAAGCGGATGGCGACGATGGCGGAAGCCTATAATGTCTTGATTGCCCCGCATAACCCAAATGGGCCGCTTTCGACATTGGCTTCTTCACACGTTTGTGCGGCGATTCCGAATTTCTACCGTCAGGAGTTCATGTTCAACGATGTCCCTTGGCGTGACACGGTGATTGATCATCCAATAGCTGAAATGGTTTATGACGGACAGTTGCATCTGTATGACCGTCCCGGTCTGGGGGTAGACCTTGTGGAGGAGGAGATGGAGAAACATCCGGGTATTACGACAAATGCACCTGATAACTTTTATATCTGATGGCTTATGAGTTTTGTCATAGATTATACAGATAAGGTAGTTTTGGTGACGGGCGTATCATCCGGCATTGGTTTGGGTGTTGCCCGAGAGTTTGCCCGTGCCGGCGCACACGTGGCGGGTTGTTCGCGTAAGCCGGAAGGCGATGCGAGTGTGGAGGTTTTCAAGCAAACGGTGGAGTCTGAAGGCGTCCGTGCTTATTATTGTCCGGCGGATGTGACGAAGCGTGAAGAATTGCAAGCCCTCGTGGAGGAGACTGTCCGTACGTTTGGACGTATTGATGTGGTCGTGTCGAATGCCGGCATGAATGTATTCGAAGGAGCAGCCGATTGTTCGGAAGAGCGTTGGCTGTATAATATGGATTTAAACCTCGCTTCCCATTGGCGATTGGCCAAATTGTGTAGACCCTATTTGGAACAGAGTGGTGAGGGGGTTTTGTTGTTGATGACCTCCAACCATGCGTTTAGTTCCATTCCGGGTAGTTTCCCTTACAATGTGACGAAGACTGCCATCACGGGGCTGGTGCGTAGTCTGGCCATCGAATGGGGGGCGGCAGTCCGTACCGTCGGTGTGGCGCCGGGTTTTATCGATACGGCTGGCAATAACACGTGGTTCAACTCCTTTCCTGACCCTGAAGCAGAGCGTCAGCGTACGATTAATCTTCATCCTGTCAAACGAATCGGAACGGCGGACGAAGTCGGGGCGTTGTGTGTTTATTTAGCCTCTTCGTATGCCCGTTTTATCAGTGGAACCACCATTTTGATGGATGGAGGGCGTTCTGCGCTGATGCAGGATGAATGAGCGGATTTAGATAACGTGCCTATCTGACACGGAATGAAAAAATATTTCTAACAAGTAAAATACAGATTCCATGGGAACGATTGATATCGTCATATTTATAGCCTATTGCGCTTTGATTCTTTGCGTCGGACTGTTTGTCTCGTGTGGCAAGAAGGAGGGAGAGCGTGATGCGGGCGATTATTTCCTCGCCGGGCGCGGGTTGGCTTGGTGGGCGATCGGAGCGTCGATTATTGCGTCCAACATTTCGGCTGAGCAATTCGTCGGCATGTCCGGTTCAGGCTATGCCATCGGGTTGGCGATGGCGACCTATGAATGGATTGCCGCGCTCGGATTGATATTGGTAGCCAAATTCTTTATCCCGATTTTTTTGGAAAAGAAAATCTTCACGATGCCTCAGTTTCTGGAGGAGCGTTTCGACAAACGGGTGAAGACGGTGATGGCCATTTTCTGGCTTGCAGTCTTTATCTTCATCAATCTCACCTCTATTTTGTATTTGGGGGCATTGACCATAGAGAAAGTGGTTGGCATACCGATGCTTTATGGGATTGTGGGGTTGGCTGTTTTTTCCGGGTTGTATTCGATTTATGGCGGATTGAGGGCGGTGGCATTGACCGACGTGATCCAGGTTGTGTTCTTGGTAGCGGGCGGACTGGTGACGACCTATATCGCACTTGACCATTTTGGGGAAGGAAGCGGCGTTTTGCAGGGAATGAGTAACCTGTATGCCGAAGCAAGCGATAAGTTTCATCTGATTCTCGACAAATCACATCCCGGCTATATGGATTTACCCGGAATGTCGGTCATTTTTGGCGGATTGTGGGTGGCCAATCTCTATTATTGGGGTTGTAACCAGTATATCATCCAGCGCGCGTTGGCGGCTAAGTCTGTCCGGGAAGCACAAAACGGAATGCTTTTTGCCGGTTTCATCAAGTTGTTTATCCCGTTGTTGGTGGTGATTCCCGGTATTGCTGCGTTTGCGTTGGATGCTCCGTTGGAGAAACCGGACGAGGCGTATCCGTGGCTTTTGAGCGAATTGCTTCCGGTAGGAATCAAAGGGGTGGCGTTTGCTGCATTGACAGCGGCGATTGTCAGTTCTTTGGCTTCGATGATGAATAGCATTTCGACCATTTTCACGATGGATATTTACCGTTCTTTCTTCTGGAAAGAGGCGGGGCAGCGGGAATTGGTGCGTACTGGTCGTTGGGCAAGCTTTGTCTCGCTGGTAATCGCGATGGCGATTGCTCCGATGCTCTCCGGTTTAGACCAAGCTTTCCAATACATTCAGGAGTTTACCGGTTTCGTCAGTCCCGGAGCACTAGCTATTTTCTTGGCAGGCTTTTTCTACAAACGGGCGACAGCTAACGGCGCATTGGCGGCTGCTGTGGGCTCTTTCCTCTTCTCGTTTGGGTTGAAATTCCTGTTCCCGGAGTTGCCTTGGATGGACCGGATGGGGATTGTCTTCCTGATGTGTTGCGCATTGATTGTCGTGATGGGGAAAAAGGGATTGCCGGACAGTGGATATACGCGGCATGACCCGGCATTGTTCCGGACGGGCAAGGCGTTTAATCTCCTTTCGTTGGTTATACTGTTGATATTGATAGGCTTTTATTATATTTGGTGGTAAAGATTTGTAAATAACAGATTTTGTATGAAACAATTGAAAACAATCTTTTGGATGGCAGGTTGCAGTCTGTTCTTGTCAGGTGCGACGATGTTTGCACAAATGGAACGGTTACCGGACGAGGCGGTTTATCTGCTTCCGGGACAATTGGCGGGCGTCGAGACGCCGGTTCTGCTGTTAAGCGGAGCGTGGGACTTCCGTTATTCTTCAAACAGCAAATGGACAGATATACAGGTACCGGGCGAACCGGCGATGCAAGGATACGCCATCGAGCACGACAAACCGTTTACTTATCGGAAACGGTTTGCGCTTCCGGCGGATTATAAAGGGAAACGCGTCATCTTGCGTTTCGATGGTGTTTACAGTCACGCCCGTCTGTGGGTGAATGGGACGTTTGTGCGCGAGCATCGCGGTGGCTTTACCCGTTGGGAAACCGATGTGACGCCGTTTGTACGTCCCGGAAAGAAGAATGAGATACGTTTGGAGGTGACAGACCGCATTGACGACATCTCTTATGCTTCCGGTTACGCGCATCACCCGATTGGAGGAATCCTGCGCGACGTGACAATATTCGCGCTGCCGGAAAACAGCCTTTATGATTTCTATGCAGAGACACATTTGGATTCTCTGTATCAGGATGCCGTTCTGAAGGTTGCATATTCCGTCCCGGAGAGCGAAGGGATGGAGGTCGCCTATACGCTGACGGCTCCGGACGGTACGCCTGTCCGCTTGCCTCAATCCGTTTACGCAGTCCGGAAAGGGGAGAACGTGCAGGAATTGGCTGTCCGGAACCCGCTGAAATGGGATGCCGAGCATCCGAATCTCTATACGTTGACCGTCAGCCTCCGTGAAGGGGGAGAAGAGCTCTTCCGCTTTGACAGGAAAATTGGTTTCCGCGAGGTGAAAATAGAAAAAGACCGCATGCTGGTGAACGGCAAGCAGGTAAAACTGCGCGGCGCTTGCCGGCATGACATTCACCCGACACTCGGGCGTACAACCACAGCCGAAATAGACAGTCTCGACGCCGTGTTGTTCAAACGCGCCAACATGAACTTCGTCCGCACCTCGCATTATCCCCCTTCGGAACGTTTCTTGGACTATTGCGACCGCTACGGCATCTATGTCGAAAGCGAGACAGCGGTTTGCTTCGTCGATACCTACCGGCAAAAGAACTATGCGCCGGGCCGCTCGCAAGACAGCGCCGATTTTGCGCCCCAGTATCTCTTGCAATGCCGCGAGATGGTGAAATCCTTCCGTTCGCATCCCTCCATCCTCTTTTGGTCAATCGGGAATGAGAGTGTCTATGGAACGAACTTCCAACAAAGTTGGGATTATGTGAAGGCGACGGACACGACGCGCCCTGTCATTTTCAGTTATCCTGGCTCGGTTGGCGACCGGAAGCCGATTTATGATATCCTGAGTATGCATTATCAGGACGTGAACGGGAATTTGAATCAATGGAACCGCTCGACGCGCGGATTTCAAGGCGAAAGCATTCCGGCCCTGTTCGACGAATGGGCGCATCCGGCCTGCTATACCTACGCCACCTTGCGGGAAGACCCGAACATCCGCGAGTTTTGGGGATACTCCATCGAGAAAATGTGGAGCGGGCTTTTCGACGCGCCCGGTGGATTGGGCGGCGCTATTTGGGGCTATGTAGACGAAACTTTCATGTTGCCGGAACCGAAGACAGGCACGGCGTTCTGGAAAGAATTTGCCCAGACGGCGAAGCCGGAGGATTATCAGGGCAAATGCGTCGGCTATGGCGAGTGGGGTATTGTCGACGTGTGGCGTCGCGAGAAACCGGAATTTTGGGCGACCAAGAAAGCCTATTCTCCCGTGCGCCTGATGGTGACGAGCGTCACCTCGTTCCGCCCTCAACAGCGGCTGCAACTGCCTGTCTATAACCGTTTCGACCATACCGACCTGAGCGAAATAGAAGTGCGTTATACCTATAAGGGAATCGAGAAGACGGTTGCGACTCCAGCCGTTGCCCCTCACCGGAAAGGTTTGCTTGAAATTCCCGGCGAAGCATGGGAAGCCGGCTCATCGTTGACGGTGCGCTTTTACGCGGCCGACGGTGAGCTGCTCGATGCCGAGCAAATCACGCTGGGTTGCGATAACCGCGCTCTCCAAGCCGCCGCTCCGAAGGGCGGCAAGCTGACAGTCAAAGAGACCGATTCGCTTCTCGTCGTGAAGGGTGCCCATTTCGAAATTCCTTTTTCTAAAGAAACGGGGTTGATTCGCAACGCCACCTCGAACGGGAAGGTCTTCATCGAAGAAGGTCCTTTCCTCCATCTTGACATAAACCTGAACCATCTGACGGGGGCGGAAGTTCGCACCAGCGCGCACAATTACAAGACCGCCGAAGCGGACTGGCAGAAGCAAAGCCTGGCTTACACCCGGCGCGAAGGTTCGGTCGAAGTCACGCTTTCCGGCTCCTATCAGCGAGTACGACTTGATGCCCGTATCCGCATTGATGCCGCCGGCGAAATGCACATTTCCTATGCCGTGAAGGGCAATCCCAACGGCTACCTGCGCGAGACCGGCCTGGCATTTCGTTTCCCAGAGCGGCTTGACCACCTGACGTGGGAGCGAAAGGGGATGTGGAGCTGCTACCCGGATAATGCCTTTGCCGCAAATTGGGGCGAAACGTCGCTTTACAATCCGGACGTTGTCGGTTATGGCGAACGTCCCGCGCAAGATTGGGCTTCGGACACGCATAACTACTATTATTGGGCGGACGCCGGCGCCAACTGCGCGAATCCGCTGACGCAGCGTGCCAAAGGAATGAAGGAGAACATCTATCGTTACACGCTCTCGGCGTCGGGCGAAACCGGCGGGCTGACAGTTTGCTCGCCCGATGCGTCGCTCGCTTGCCGCGCCTCGAAACGGGCAAACGGGCAGCTGATGCTGTATGTCAACAACCAGTGGGACTATCCTGAGATTGCATGGGGCAATTATTGCAAAACTTTGGAGGCTGTCCCCTGTTACGGCGAAATTACGCTTCGGTTTTAGGAATTTTCTTACATGGGAAAATGATATTTCCCGGAAGGAAAATGGCTTTTCGGGGGGAATGCCATATTCAGGGGAAAGAATATGGCATTCCCCCCCGAAAAGCCATTTTCTATTAAAAAGATTTCACATTCTCTGCCTGAAAAGTGATATTCTATTCAAAGTATTTTATATTTGCAGGGCGAAAAGGGATATTCGGTTAACGAGATTTTATATTCACGGGGGGGGTGAAAAGTGATAATCGATCGCTCGATTATGGAACGCAGAGGCGCGAGAGGCGCAGACGGACGCAGATTTATTTTTTCAATCAGTCGGAATCAATAATCTGCGTCCGTCTGCGTGCTCCGCACCCTCTGCGTCCCTTTCTCTTTTGCTTATTCTATTGGATGCAGGTCGCAGCGGTTGATATAGGCAA
>CAYXIX010000015.1:0-24674 GCA_964465405.1 uncultured Parabacteroides sp.
CCACGCGGAGGCTGAATCGGAATACACGGAAGGTAGTTGGTTTTAGCCCGGAGGCAGTTTTCAGTCGAGCATCAGGCTCATATGAGCTTCTTTGTGGACGTATCCCAAGAGCAGGCGGGTGAGGGAGGGAGCGTCCATGTGTTGCAGTTCTGCTTCTGTGTGTTTGCTGTCGGGATGGGTAGCCAACCAGTGGCGAATCAGTCGGTCGCGGTCTATGATGCGTGCCATTCCCAGTGGTAGGCTTGGAGTGGATGGAGCGGGAGGAATACGATAAAGGGCTTTTAGGGCATGGTTTTGTCGGATGGCTGCTTGCAAGAGCAGGTTTCGGATGGAGGGGGTGTCGTAGAATCCTTCGCGGATTTCTACATGGTTATCGGCGGGATAGCAGAAGAGCATACCGACAAGAAGGCTGTCCGTTCGGCGGTAAGCAGTCAGGAGTTGTCCGCCCGATTGTTTCAGCTCGCAAAGAAGGGTATCGAAATCTTCCCGACTGTGGAGTACGTAGCATTGGCGTTCCCGCTGTTTGCGGTCGAAATAGTTGAAAAGAGACTCTTGTTTGAAAGCGTCGGCTGAAGCGACTGCGATGTCTGTATCTTCGCAAGCTTTTGTCTGGAGGGGGAAGATTGTCTCGATTGCGTAGTCGAATGCTTCGGTATATCCAAAACGGCGGTAATAGTCGAACAGGCTTTTTTCAGCCGGAATGATGACAGTCAAGGCAATGTCTCGTTCCTTCATCGTATCGAATGCTTTCTGGATAAGACGGCTCATTAACCCTTTCCCTCGTTCTGCCGGATGGGTGCAGGCTCCGTAAATGTAGCTGATGGGGATTTCCATACCATGAAACTGCATGGTGTAGGGAAGTATTTGGATCGCAGAGACGATTTGTCCCGCTTGCTTGAGATAGAGCGCGTTTTCTTTTCGGTAGACACGGGTGAAGAAAAGACGGATAAAGGCGTCGGTGTCGTCGAAAGAGAGTTGCCAAAGGGTTTTCAGCTGTTGTAGGTCGCAATCCATTTGTCGCATGCGTTATAAAGAAGGTTTTTTGATAGCTGCTGATTTTTCCAGTAAAAGATAAGGATTATAAGAAAGTTTGGCTTGTCGGAGTCCGGGTATGCCCAAGTCTTCTTCGCGGTTGATGTAACGGTATTGTTCCGGCAAATGGGAAGCAAATGCTTGGTTGATAACGGCATAAGCTCCTTCATAATTGACATCCGCTTTTTCGACATGCACGCCGAATGTGTTGTGATTGATGGGGGCGCCGAAAGAGAAGGCGATAATTTGCTGGTCGACACAGATGGCACCGCCTGTCAGTTCCAGTTCGTCGAAATGATTTAATGCATAGGTCATGGCGCGTCGTTCGTCGCTCAATTCTGTTTCGTCGTGGTCTGTTCGGTTGGCTTGGTACCATTGGCATTCGAGTCGGAGGCATTCGGGTACAAGCTCCGGAGTGATGGGGAGATATTCGTAGATATATTTTCGTTTGAAGTTATTGATATGATTCCGTTTGGCTTGCAGTTTTTTCCCTTTCAAAGAAGCAAGGTCTTCTCGAAGGTAGATATAGTCAAAATAATCTCGTTCGGGGATGTAGACGAAACTGCCCGGAGCCGCTTTTTCCAGTTCGGTTTGCGCGTCGGGTGTAACTCCCAACAGGCAGAGTGGATACCCTTGTTTGAGCGAATCTGCCTCCAGCCATTCGAGGGCTTGTTGCAAATTCCCTTGACCGGTAGGAGTCATATAGGCAACACGTGTTTTGTTTTCAATCCGGAAACGGATTAGCAGCAGGCCGTCGACGATGGCAAATTCGGTGTCATACAAAAAACGCCAGCTACAGATGTTGGCGAATGAATAGTCGCAGTTTTGATAATTGCTGGGTATCGTATGGGCCGTGATGAGTGCTTTGTCTTCAAGTCGGATGGGTTGGAATGGAATTTTTTCCATGTGGATGTGGGGAAATTAATTTTTGTTTCCTTTGTTTTTTAGATATTCTTTGGCCAGTTCTTTGGCAGTGACTTGTGTGCCGAACAGCTTGTCAATAAATTCGCTCTCGGTTGTGAAATCTGATTTCTTCAGCTTTTGGATGGCGATGAATGAGGCCAACTTTTCGTCTTCCAAGTCTCTTTTCGTGATTTGAAGCAGGGCCTGCAAAGATTGAAGCCGAGTATTTTGCGGGAAAAATCGGGCTGCTTTTTTCAAATACTCAAGTGCCTCGTCATCGTGTCCGATTTCTGCACAACAACGGATGAAGTTGAGATATGCACTTGCCTCTTGCGAGAATGGCTCATTAGTCAGTACCTGTTTCAACAACGAGTAAGCTGCATCGTATTCCTCTACATTTACATAACATTCGGCAAGCAAAGGAACAACGCGGGCATATACTTGCTTGTCTGCAATGATTTCATTGCAACACTCAATGGCTTGTTGGTAACTTTCATTCATGAAATGGCAGAAAGCTTTCAACAAAATCAGTTCGCTGTCCGCATTGGCTTCGTCACATGTGAGAGCGAAGTCTATCGCTTCGAGGGCCCTGTCATATTCCTCGTCGAGCGTATATAAACGCCCTAATGAAAACCAGAAATCGTATGAGTAGGGATTTTGGTCGATCAGCTCGTTGCAGATTTCGATAGCTCCTTCTATATCGCCCAATATTTCGAGGTTGTAACACGATTCATCTTTTAAGATTAAGTTGTCCGGAAACAGCGCCAATCCTTTTTGAATGAAGTCGTGTGCCTCTTTTGGCATTTCCATGTCATTCAAGAGTGGGACAACACATTCGAACAAAGATTCCAGATATTCGCAATTCTGCTGGATCAATCGTTCAAGATAGTCCATCGCTTTGTCATATTCGCCTTGCATGATGTAACATTCCATTCGGAGTATGTCAACATTTTCATTGTCTATTTCGTTAATGGAATCAAGCAGGGTGAGTGCAGTTGCATACTCTTCTTTATATATCAACCACTTGCTTTGCCGAATCAATAAAAGCGGATTACCCGGATGAAGCCGCAGCCCTAAGGCTAAGACTTCATCATAATGGGTAAACTTGTCAGACTCTTCGAAACTTTCTAACAAATCGTCAATCTCTTCTGCGTCGAAATAAGCATCTTTCCCTTCTTCCTGGCCTGACAGATAACGTTGCCAGAGAAGTGAGATTCTCTTTTTATCCATAAAGTGATTACTTGTCTTTTACTTTACTCCAAGTATCTTTTAACGATACGGTTCGGTTAAAGATGAGCTTCTCAGGTGTAGAATCTTTGTCTACATTGAAATAGCCGATACGCTGGAACTGTAAATAGTCGAGAGGTTTGGCATCTGCCAAAAACTTTTCGACGTAACAATTTGTCAATACCTTGAGTGAATCCGGATTGATGATTTCTTTCATTGCTTCTAATGGCGAACAGTTTTTTGCTTCCCGGATGGCTGCCAGTTCATCGCGCGGATTGGCCACTTTCCACAGGCGGTCGTACAGCCGGACTTCTGCGGGCAGGCAGTGGGCGCAACTTACCCAATGAAGTGTCCCTTTCACCTTCCGATTACTTTCAGGCATACCGCTCTTGGTGTCGGGGGCATATTCGCAATAGATTTCCGTGATTTCTCCGTTTTCATCCTTTTTGCATCCGGTACATTTGACGATGTAGGCGTTCTTCAGCCGTACCTCCTGTCCCGGTGTCATACGGAAAAACTTCTTCGGAGCCACTTCCATGAAGTCTTCCCGTTCGATCCACAGTTCGCGGCTGAATTCGATTGTGTGGCTGCCGGCAGACGGGTCTTCCGGGTTGTTGATAGCGTCCATTTCTTCTACTTGTCCTTCCGGATAATTGGTGATAATCAATTTGACCGGATTCAGTACGGCAGATACGCGTGTAGCCCGTGTATTGAGGTCTTCACGTACGGCACTTTCCAACAGTTCGAATTCATTCAATGCGTCGTATGTCGTGTAACCGATTTTGTCGATGAACTTGTGGATGGATTCCGGCGAATAACCGCGACGGCGGAAACCGCAGATGGTCGGCATGCGCGGGTCGTCCCAATCGTTGACCAAACCCTCTTTGACAAGGATGAGCAAGTTGCGCTTACTCATCAGCGTATAACTTAAATTCAATTTATTAAATTCCGTCTGGCGCGGACGGTTGTCATCCAAATCCTTACCCTCTTTCAACCAGTCGATAAAAAGGTCGTAGAGCGGACGGTGTACGACGAACTCCAGCGTGCAGAGCGAGTGGGTTACTCCTTCGAAATAGTCGCTTTGCCCGTGCGCAAAATCATACATAGGGTAAGCTTTCCATTTGTCGCCGGTCCGGTGGTGAGGCGTTTTGACGATGCGGTAGATGATGGGATCGCGGAAGTGCATATTTGGGTTGGCCATGTCGATTTTGGCCCGGAGCACCATCGACCCTTCTTCCAGTTCCCCGCTGTTCATTTTGTTGAACAGTTCGAGATTCTCTTCGATAGGCCGGTCGCGGTAGGGGCTGTTGATGCCCGGTTGGGTCGGTGTCCCTTTCTGTGCGGCGATCTGCTCGGAAGTCTGCTCGTCTACGTATGCCTTTCCTTCCTTGATTAGGCAGACGGCAAAATCCCACAGCTGCTGGAAATAGTCTGATGCATAATATATATTGTTCCAATGGTAACCCAGCCATTCGATATCTTCTTTGATGGCATCCACATATTCTAAATCTTCTTTGACCGGATTAGTATCATCAAATCGCAGGTTGCAGACACCTCCGTGCCGTTCGGCAATACCGAAATCCAGACAGATGGCTTTTGCATGTCCGATGTGTAAGTAACCATTGGGCTCAGGAGGGAAACGAGTCTGGACGCGTCCTCCGTTTTTACCTTCAGCCAAATCTTTTTCTACCATAGCCTCGATAAAATTCAGGCTTCTTTTCCCCTCTTCGTTTGTCTTGATTTCACTCATAAATCTTGTCAGTCAATAGATTGTTGCTTTTAAGATGGCAAAGGTAGCGATTTCTTTGCTTGCAACATAGAGTTACGCCTTTTTTCCGGAGGTCAAACGCAAAATAGCCGGAGGCCTGTGAAAATGTGATGCCGGGAAGAATCGGATTCTTGTTTGTCATTGGCCTGAAAAGTGTTCAATATTCATACAAATCTTGAATATCTTCGTATCTTTGGCCTCTGATTGGTAAAAACTAAACATTTTTTTGCATGGAATATATTCATTTTTTCCTTGATTTTGTTTTACATATAGATGTGCATTTGGCTGAAATGGTTACTTTGTATGGTTCTTGGATTTACGCCGTTCTGTTTGTGATTATTTTTTGTGAGACAGGTGTAGTCGTAACTCCTTTTCTGCCGGGAGACTCGCTGTTGTTCGTGGCGGGTGCGTTGGCTGCCTTGCCGGGAAATCCGATAAATGTGCATCTGATTGTCTTTTGTTTGGTAGCGGCAGCGATTTTGGGAGACGCGTCCAATTACACGATTGGGCGGTTTTTCGGGGAGAAATTGTTCAGCAATCCCAATTCGAAGATATTCAAGCAGAGTTATCTGGATAAAACCCACCAGTTTTATAAAAAGCATGGTGGGAAAACGATTATTCTTGCCCGTTTCGTCCCGATTGTGCGTACGTTTGCGCCATTTGTAGCCGGCATGGGGCACATGAGTTATCGACATTTCGCTTTTTTTAACGTGACGGGTGGTATCGCTTGGGTAGCGATTTTTTCTTACGCCGGCTATTTTTTCGGCGGAATGGACTTTGTCCAAAAAAACTTGGAAATCCTCATCGTGGCGATTATCTTCATATCGCTTCTGCCCGGAGTTTTTGAAGTAATCCGGAACAAATATTTTGTGAAAAACAGTGTGTCAGAAAAGACTGAACAATAACGCTACGTTTAATGCCGTCACCATTGTCCCCAATGCAAGCAATAGGAGAGTGGTTGAGCGGGAATTGACAAACTTGCCCATGACTTTTTTGCTGGAGGTCAGATAGACTTGCGTAAAAACGGTGATGGGCAATTGTACGCTTAACAGCATTTGCGAATAAAGCAATCCTTTGAACGGGTCGTCTACGATGAAAATAATCAGCAATGCTGGAATAAAAGAGAGTAGGACGCCGAGTTTGGAGTGCAGGTCTTTGTGGTGGTAGGCTTCTCCGTAGAATCCTGCAAAGATGGAAGCTCCCGCAATTCCGGAAGTAATGGTCGATGAGATGCCGGCCAATAGCAAGGCTCCTGCAAAAATGGTGCCGGCATGGCTTCCCACTAAAGGAACGAGCAGTTGTTGCGCCTGATCTAATTCTTCTACTGCGACATGGTTTTTGAAGAATGCCGACGCTGCCAGAATAATCATGGCCGAATTGATTCCCCACCCGATAATCATGGATAGAAGTGTATCATAGAATTCATATTTGAGCTGTTTCCGGATGACCGGTTCTTCTTCGAGGTTCCACTCGCGGCTTTGGATGACTTCCGAGTGTAGGAACAGGTTATGAGGCATCACGACTGCACCTAATACGCTCATGATAATCAACATGGAGTTTTCGGGAAATGTCGGTTTGATCCAGCCGGTGAGGGCTGCGCTCCATTCGACGTCTACCAGCATCAGCTCGTAGAGGAACGAAAGGCCGATGATGGAGACAAACAGGATAATCCAACGTTCGATTTTACTGTACGTGTTGGTCAACAACATCCCGATACAGGCTACCGTGACGATTACGGCGCCGACCTTGATGGGCATTCCGAATAGCATCCGGAGCGCAATCGCCCCTCCTAAAATCTCAGCCAAAGAGGTGGAAATGCTTGCTCCCATTGCTGAGAGCAGTATCGGACGGCTGACGCTGCGCGGCAAATAGCGGTTGGTCGCTTCTGATAAACATAGTCCCGTTACGATACCCAAATGTGCCACATTGTGCTGGATGATAATCAGCATGACGGATGAAAATGTGACGACCCATAGTAGTGCATAACCGAATTCGGAACCTGCTGCCAAATTGGTCGCCCAGTTACCCGGATCGATGAAACCAACGGTTACCAACAATCCGGGACCGATGTATTTTAATAAATCCAACGCTCCTGAGCGTGGACGGTGATTGATTTTTAATTTATCTAATAAGTGCATCACTTTATCCTTTGTTATTTTGTTCTTATTCTACTTTCCTTTTTTCAACGGTTGTAAAGGTAGACATTTTCCTTTAATGTAAATCGGATTACCTCCTGCCTATTTGGCTTTGCTTCGAGGATATTTGTTTTTGGCGGAGATAGGGAAGTCTCAGGATGAAGGTCGTCCATTGGTTTGCATGAGTATTTTTTAGCGTAATGCTTCTGCCCTCTTTGGTCGTAAAAAATGGGATGAAGATGTGTTCTGCTTCCTCCGGAGGAATTGCTGGGCCGTTGTTGCTGATTTGGAATGTGTGTGAATTTGTGATAGGATTCAACGAACGCCATCAGGCTTTTCCCTGTTGAATTGATGATCACCTTTTCGGACCATTGCATCAAGGTCGCGGTTGGTGGCACAAATGAGCCGGATATTAATGGGTATCGGAGAGTTGCTACCGATGCGGACAATGTTGCGTTGTTGCAAAGCTGTCAGCAGTTTGGCTTGCAGGTGATAGGAGAGGTTCCCGATTTCATCATGTCGGCGTGATTTTATAAAAAAGTTTTATCTTTGCATTGTGTCTACGGGCAAAAGACACGAAACAACCTTTTTAATTAAATAACTTATATGGCAGACGACAAGAAAATTATTTTTTCAATGGTGGGAGTCAGCAAGATATTCCCGCCTCAGAAACAGGTGTTGAAGAATATTTACCTTTCCTTTTTTTACGGGGCGAAAATCGGTATTATCGGTCTGAACGGTTCCGGAAAATCCACGTTATTGAAGATTATCGCAGGGCTTGACAAAGACTATCAAGGCGAAGTGGTTTTCTCGCCGGGATATTCCGTCGGCTATTTGGAGCAAGACCCGAAGTTGGAACCGGGTAAGACGGTGAAAGAGGTCGTGCAGGAAGGGGTACAAGAGATTGTAGACCTGCTCAAGGAGTACGACGCAGTGAACGAACGCTTTGGCGACCCGGAAGTATTGGAAGATCCCGATAAAATGGACGCTTTGATTAACCGGCAGGCTGAGTTGCAAGACAAAATCGATGCCACAGATGCTTGGAACCTCGACAGCCGTCTGGAGCGGGCGATGGATGCCCTGCGCTGTCCGCCCGAAGATCAGCTGGTCGATACCTTGTCGGGAGGCGAACGTCGGCGCGTGGCACTTTGCCGTCTGCTGTTGCAACAACCCGATGTGCTGCTGCTCGACGAGCCGACGAACCATTTGGATGCAGAATCTATCGATTGGTTGGAACAACATTTGCAGCAATATGCCGGGACGGTCATCTGCATCACGCACGACCGCTACTTCCTCGACCATGTGGCAGGCTGGATTCTGGAGTTGGATCGTGGCGAAGGCATCCCTTGGAAAGGCAATTACTCCTCTTGGCTCGACCAAAAGACCAAACGCATGGCGCAGGAAGAGAAACAGGCCAGCAAGCGGCGTAAAACATTGGAGCGCGAGCTGGAATGGATTCGCATGGCGCCCAAAGCCCGTCATGCCAAAGGGAAAGCCCGCCTGAACTCTTACGAGGCATTGCTCAACGAAGACCAGAAAGAGCGTGAAGCCAAACTGGAAATCTTCATCCCGAACGGGCCGCGATTGGGAAACAAGGTCATCGAAGCCCGGCACGTGGCAAAAGCTTTCGGCGACAAGCTCTTGTTCGATGACCTGAACTTCATGCTTCCGCCCAATGGCATCGTCGGCGTCATCGGGCCGAACGGTGCGGGGAAAACGACCCTCTTCAAAATGATTATGGGGCTGGAAAGCATCGACAAAGGGACGTTCGAAGTGGGCGAGACCGTCCGCTTGGGCTATGCCGACCAGACACACAAGGACATTGACCCGCAGAAGACCGTCTATCAGGTCGTCTCCGGCGGAAACGACTTCATCCGCGTGGGCGGGAAGGAAATCAACGCCCGCGCTTACCTCTCGAAGTTCAATTTCTCCGGCGCCGACCAAGAGAAAAAATGCGGCATCCTCTCCGGAGGCGAGCGCAACCGCCTGCATTTGGCGCTCACGCTGAAAGCCGAAGCAAATGTCTTGCTGCTCGACGAGCCGACGAACGACATCGACGTCAATACGCTCCGTGCGCTTGAGGAAGGGTTGGAGAATTTTGCCGGTTGCGCCGTCGTGATTTCGCACGACCGCTGGTTTCTCGACCGTATCTGCACGCACATCCTCTCGTTCGAGGGCGATTCGAACGTCGTCTTCTACGAAGGCTCCTATTCCGAGTATGAAGAATACAAACGCAAGCTGGGAGGCGACACGCAGCCCAAGCGTGTGCGTTATCGTAAACTGATAGCTGATTAATTTACCAAACAAATAGATTATCTGAAAATGAAGAAAAGAATTTTGTCTTTGGCGCTTATGGCTGCCGCTTTGTGTTGCTTCGGTCAAGAGGCCGATGCGCAGAAAACGATTAAGTTGTTCAACGGGAAAGACCTGTCGAACTGGAACTTTGTGGTGGATAAAAATTCCGTGCCTGCCGAACAGGTCTATTCCGTGAAAGACGGAGTGATTCAGATTGCCGGACAACCGTTCGGCTATATGTACACAAAAGAGAAATACAGCCGTTACAAGCTGCACGTCGAATGGCGTTGGCCGAAGGGGGAAGAGGGTGCGAACAGCGGTATCTTCCTTCTGATTGCAGACCCGCAAAATCCTTTCCCGAACGGCATCGAATGCCAGTTGCAGGCCGGCAACGCGGGCGATCTCGTCTTGCTCGGCGGCTCCGACCTTGCCGAGTTCCAAACCAAGCCCGGCACGCCCCGCCCGGCTTTCCCCATTGTCAAACGGCATACCGAGAGCAGCGAGAAACCGGCCGGCGAATGGAACGAGGCGAACATCTTTGTGAAAGACGGCGTCATCACGGTTTATATCAACGGCGTCTATCAGAATACCGGCACGAACAGGGTGAAAGAAGGCTATATCGGCTTGCAAAGCGAGGGGAAAGAGGTGCAATTCCGCAACGTCACATTGACGGAGTGGTAAGCATCCGGCCCGTCCGAAACGTGTAAAATGCCATTCGCAGCTGAAAATTGCTTGTTGCAAACATGCACCCCCCGATTTTCAGCTGCGAATGGCATTTTACACGTTTTCGGGAACCTGTTTCTTCCCTTGTTCGAAGAATTTCTTGAAGAAAAGAAGCTGGTAGTCAATCGAATTCTTCCAATAATCGATATTGTGGGCGCCGGGACGGACGATGAAGTCATGCTGAATCTTGTATTTCAACAGTTTTTGGTGGAAATCATGGTTCACCTCGAAGAAGAAATCGTCATACCCGCAGTCGATGAGGATGGCGAGGTCGCCATTTTTCAGCCGGCTGATTTGGTTGATGGCCGTATGTTCGTTCCAGACCGTTTGGTTCTCGCCTTCGTTGCCCAGCAGCGTGCTCATCCCCCAGTTGTTGGGGAAAGGACGGATGTCCAGCCCGCCGCTCGTGCTGGCCACCGCGCCAAACGTGTCTTTATGGCGCAGGGCGAGCCACATCGCTCCGTGCCCGCCCATGCTCATGCCCGTAATGGCGCGCGCGGAGCGGTCAGCGACGGTCTGATAGCGTGCGTCGATGTAAGGGATAAGCTCTTTCGTGATAAACGTCTCATAGCGCGAGCCGGGATTTTTCGGGCTGTCCCAATACCAGCTGTTCTGTCCGTCCGGACAGACGAAAATCAGCCCTTCGCGGTCGGCGATGGCTTTCAGTTCGGGCTTGATGGTAATCCACGATTTGGCATTCCCGCCGTGTCCGTGCAGGAGGTAGACGGTCGGACAGGCTGTTGCCGTCTTCTCCGGCGTAATCACGACGACTTGGACATTCTTTTTCATCCCGTCGCTGTAGACTGCCAATGTGTCGACAATGGCGGCTCTGAGTGTGCCGCCGGCAAGGAGCAGGACGGTCAGGAACAGGGTTTTCAGGCAGCTGTTTCGTTTCATTGTTTACCAGAATTTATTTTGTTCGCGACTGTATTCAAATCCCGCGTTTTTAAGCCTTCGGATGAGCCGGTTTTCGTCGATGTGCAGGTCGTCGCAGAGTTCGTCGAGCGATGCATACTGGTCGCGCAGCTTCATGTTAATCAGGCTGAAAAGCATCATCGGGTCTTCGGGTAACGTTGTCATAGACAGGGGGCGATGTGAATGGATTTAACATCTGATATTCAGTTGGCGCAGCACTTCGCGTATTTTTTCGAACGTCGTGATGCGTGTCGGCACGAGCGGCAGGCGCAGTTTGTTTTCGATAAAGCCCATCGCGTTGAGCATGCTCTTGACGCCGGCCGGGTTCCCGTCGACGAACAGGAGGCTGAACAGTTCCGTAAAGCGGTGATGGATTGCGCGCGCGCTTTCATAGTCTCCGGCCAAAGCCAGACGCACCATGCGGCTGAATTCGCATGGAAAGGCGTTGCCGATGACGGAGATGACGCCGGTGGCTCCGAGCGTGATGAGCGGGAAGGTGATGCCGTCGTCGCCCGAAATCACGTTGAAGTTCTTCGGCTTGTTTTTGATGATGTCGTCCATCTGCGTGATGTTGCCGGATGCCTCTTTGACCGCGATGACATTTTTGAAGTCACGCGCGATGCGGAGTGTTGTTTCGGCCGTCATGTTGACGCCCGTACGTCCGGGTACGTTATAAAGGACAATCGGTAGTTTTGTCGCTTCCGCAATTGCTTTGTAGTGTTGATAGATGCCTTCTTGCGAGGGTTTGTTATAATAGGGAACGACGGAAAGAATTGCGTCGATACCGTCGAAATTGTCCTGTTTCAGGTGGTCGACGATTGCCCGCGTGCAGTTGCCGCCCACTCCCAAGACAATGGGGATTCGTCCGTTCACTTTCGTTACGACCAGATGGATGATTTGCTTTTTTTCTTCTTCCGTGAGGGTGGGCGTTTCGGCGGTTGTCCCCAGAACGACCAAATAATCCGTCCCGTTTTGCAATTGGTAGTCTACCAAGCGGGCAAGCGCTCCGTAATCTACGCTTTCGTCTTCTTTAAAAGGAGTAATCAACGCTACTCCCATTCCTTTTAAGTTTATGTCTGCCATAAATTTTAATTGATAATTGATGATTGACAATTTTCAATCGTCAATCAGTGTTGCAAAAGTAAGGAAAATCTGTTATTTCGACCGTATGGCTTGCAAATAAAATAAGAGGTGTTCGAATATCTGTTGGATTTCTTCTCGTTTTGTCAAGACGACGGAGAGGTCATAGAAATCGGGTTCGTTTTCGGTGTATCTGACGCCTGCTTTGAATCGGCAGGGGTGTTGCAACATCAAATATCGCATCGGGTGGCAGGCTGTCGGCGTCAGGTCGATTAAAATATCGGCCGGGATTGCGTTGAATTGTTTTTGCCGGGAGGCAGATGGGATTTTCCACGTATCTAAATCCGTTTCCCCGCTGAGAAAGAAGGTGTGGGGCGTCGTGTCGGGTTGCTTGTCGCCTTTGGGCAGGTAGATGGCCGTATGGATGGGCTTGTGCAATTGTTGCAGGCGTGAGATGCCGGGCAAGAGTTTTTCTTGGTCGGCGATGTGATAAAGAAGCAAGATATGGTTGGCCTCTGACAATGGGCAGAAAGTCGGTTTCCGCTTGTCCGGATGCGTGGTCAGTGAGCGGATTTTTTTTCGAATCAGGTAGTTTGTCAGTTTCACTCGCCAATCATTTTTAAGAAATCTTCTTCGTGAATGATTTTCACACCCAGTTTGTTCGCTTTTTCCAATTTGGCAGGCCCCATGTTTTCTCCGGCCAGGATATAATCGGTTTTACCGGAAACCGAACCGCTGTTTCTGCCGCCGTGTTGCTCGATCAGGGCTTTATATTCGTCGCGGGAGTGGCGTGTGAACGTACCGCTGATGACGATGCTGAGGCCGCTTAGTTTATCCGAACGGTTGGCCAATGTCTCTTCCGGGACAGCCATCTGCAACCCTTCTTCTTTCAGGCGGGTGACCAATTGACGATTGTCTTCGTTGGCGAAATAGTTGATGACGCTTTGCGCGATGCGTTCTCCGATTTCGTCGGCGGCAGTTAGTTCTTCGAAGGAGGCTTGCGCCAGTTGTTCCATTGAGTGGAAGACGGAAGCCAACCGTTTGGCGACGGTTTCTCCTACGTAACGAATCCCCAACCCGTATAACAGACGCTCGAAAGGAACCTGCTTGGATGCTGCGATGCTGTTTATCAGGTTTTTCGCGCTTTTTTCAGCCCAGCGTTCCAAATGCAGCAAATCTTCTTTCTTGAGTGTATAAAGGTCTGCGACATTCTTGACGTAACCGGCGTCGTACAATGCTTCAACAGTCTCCGGTCCCATGTTGATATTCATAGCGCGGCGGGTGACAAAATGTTCAATGCGTCCTTTGATTTGGGGCGGACAGCCTGCTTCGTTCGGGCAATAATGGGCGGCTTCTCCTTCCGGTCGTATGAGCGGTGTTCCGCATTCCGGGCACGTACGGATGAATTGCACCTTTGCCCCCAGCAGCATCGGGCGGGCTTCCGTGTCTACCCCGACAATTTTGGGGATGATTTCGCCGCCTTTCTCCACATATACGCTGTCGCCTAAATGCAGGTCTAAACCTTCGATAATGTCGGCATTGTGGAGGGAAGCACGTTTGACGGTCGTTCCGGCCAGCAAGACCGGTTCGAGGTTGGCAACAGGCGTGACCGCTCCCGTCCGTCCTACTTGAAAGGAAACGGAGTTTAACCGCGTGACGGCCCGTTCGGCTTGAAACTTGTAGGCAATCGCCCAGCGTGGGCTTTTGGCGGTATAGCCCAGAAAGCGTTGCTGCCGCAAGTCGTTTACTTTCAGAACAATGCCGTCTGTGGCGACCGGCAGGTTCTTCCGTTCGCTGTCCCAATGGGCAATGTACGCATAAATGTCTTGCAAGCTTTCACATTTCTGTATGACGTTCGGAATCTTGAATCCCCACGAGCAGGCCGCCTCCAAATTGTCATAATGCGTGTCTGCCGGCAGCTCTTCGCCCAGCAGATAGTAGAAATAGGCATCCAGTTTGCGGGCAGCGACGATGGCCGGGTTCTGTTGTTTCAGCGTGCCCGATGCGGCATTGCGCGGGTTGGCAAACAACGGTTCCTCCTGCTCTTCGCGCTCTTTGTTCAGGCGGTCGAACTCGGCCCAAGGGAGTAATATTTCGCCTCGTATTTCAAATTCGGCCGGATAACCGTTGCCCATTAGCTTCAACGGAATTGAGCGGATGGTGCGGACGTTGGCCGTCACGTCGTCACCGCGCGTCCCGTCGCCGCGTGTCACGGCTTGCACCAGTTTCCCCTCTTCGTATATGAGGGAGATGGAAAGCCCGTCGTATTTCAATTCTGCAACAATCTCAAAAGGCTCGTTCAACTCGCGGGCAACGCGTTCATAGAAATCTTTTACATCTTCTTCTGAATAGGTATTGCCTAATGACAACATCGGGTAACGGTGCACCACCTGCGCGAATTCTTTAGACAAGTCGCTCCCGACGCGCTGCGTGGGTGAGTGAGGGTCTGCATATTCGGGATGCTCGGCTTCCAACTGTTGGAGCTTCTTCATCATCTCGTCGAACTCGCGGTCAGAGATGGTCGGCTCCGAGAGCACGTAATAGTTGTAGTTATGTTGCTCGAGCTCTTGCCGTAGTTGGTATATTTCTTCTTTGATCATAATTGAGTCGTTTTTTGAATTGACAATTAGGCTTCGTACCCGATGAAAAAATAATTGTGAATTGTCAATTAATAAATGAGTTTTACATTATCAATCCACATCGTGTTACCCGGCGAGCCGATATAGGCACCGCCGTGACTGGAGGTGAATTGCAGAACCATGTGCGTGGGCGTTTCGTCGGCGTCCGCCCATCCTACTTCCTGAATGGGGACGCTTTCGCCTTTGCTGTTCATCGTATAGCGTTCTTCTACTTGGATGCGCATGTAGGGACGGTAATCCGGGTGATTGGAAATGTCGCCATAAAGAATCGGATAGGTTGCCTCGTTTATCCAGCTTTCGCTGGAGACGGTATAGCGTTGCACCATCGTACCGACCCGCTTCGAATAAATATTACCCGCTTCGTCTTCCCACCGTTTTTGCAGGAGCAGGATGACGGCGATAGAGTCTTGCCCGGCTACTGTCGTCTTGCGGCTCAATCCGGTACTGCGGATCCGGTTCTTTTCCGGTGCTAATTTAACCTTGTAGTCAAACCGGATGGCTTGGGGCTTTTTGGTAAAGGGAATGCCGGACATCAGCTTGGCTTGCGGATTGCGTGTATCTTTAATAGGCTCATAGATGGTACCGGCGAAAATGGAACCGGCTGCCACGACCTCAATGTCGATCAGGCCGAAAACTTTCACGCTCTCCATGCGCGTTTCCAAGCGGGCGCACCAACCGTCGTCGCGCCGCTCGGGAAAGACGGAGGTGTTGGTCTTGACGATGCCCATGACTTTCGCCATCACGTTGGACGTGTGCCACGGCGAGCCGCCCATATTCTTGTAGGCGTTGTTCCCGACGAGCGTGTCTGTCGGTCCCAGCTCGTAAAGCAGTTTCGTTTCCCCGCCGATGATGCTCGACTCGTGTATCTCGCGGACGACCCACTGCTCCATGTCGCCATACGGGAAAAGAACGATCTCTTGGGAATTGACAATAGACAATTGGCAATTGACAATTAGGGCAAACACGAATGCCGTGAGGTGTAGTCCGGTTTTATTGTTGTTTTTGTCCATATTGTTTACTTTTTTACTGTACATATCCTGTATCTGGTTTTCCGCGCGCCTCTGGAAGAAAACCCTTTGTCAATTATCAATTGCTCACAGCCCGTACCCCCATTGCTCAAGCGCCATGCCCCAGTGTTTTTCGACGAGGTGCACTGTGCGATCGTCATATTGGTAGCGGTTCTTTTTGTATCCTTTCTTCTTGCCGACATATTTCTCAATCTCGGCTTTTGACTCTTCAAAACCGGGAAGGTTTAATCGTCGGTAGATGTCTTCCGTCATTGCGTAGGCGTCTTGCTCGAAGTCTTCAAACTTAACCTCCACGAGGTTCCCGGCCGGTATGAGGTGTTTTTCTTCCTCATATTTGTAAAAAAGGCGACGGTAGATTTCGAGGATGTTTTGTTCCAGCTCTTCGTCCGTAATGTTTTGTAGGCGGAGGGACTGGATGGTGTTGGTAAAGAAGCTGCGTGTACTCTCGAATACGGTATAAGGATTACGCACGAGGTAAATGAATTTAGCCTCCGGGAACATCTCGACTAATGTCCGGATACGTCCCGTGTGCGGCGGGTTCTTGCTGAGGAACTGCGTCCCGTGCGTGTTCCAGAGCGAAATTTTGATGAGTTTCAGGAAGATATCCTTGAACACTTGCCGCTCTTCTTCCGTGATGGTGTTGAAGAGCAGATAGCGGTCGCAATAGTCCATCATCTGCTTGGGGAAGAACCAGAAGTTATAATAAGTATAAGGCATCATGTTTGCCAGCGCGAACTCCTCTTCTTGCGGCAGGTCGACCTTCAGCTCCATATTGTCTGTCGGCCGCTTGTCGGGCATCAGGAAAGCCATGTTTTTTTTGAAAAAGGGTTGCCCCCAGAGCATGAGGTTGGGGAAGACGGTCTGGTAGGTCGTGTTGTACCCGAAGTGCTTGTCGCACGAGAAGACGTTGTGCATGAAGGTCGTCCCGCTCCGCCAATGACCGAGTATGAAGACCGGGTCCATCTCAATCGGTTTGTCGGCGATTTTGCGATAACGTGCCTCTTCGAGAGGCTGGAGTAGGCTGAGCAGGCGGCAGACAGCCTTCGTCAGGAAAAATTTTTGACGGAAACCTTTGTCGATTGTTTTGTCGGCAGTCACAGCCTTGAACGTTTTCCAATCGGCGCCCACCAGCGTGTTAATCGGGAGTTTGTTGAATTCGAGTAAGCCCATTGTTATTCATTTTCGGTTATACATTTGACAGGTACTCCTTGTCGTGCCAGCTCCTTGCAGACTTGACGGATTGCCTCGTAGTGTTCTTTGCCAATGCCGAGCTCCGGCAGGTTAAGGAGGGCAAGTGCATCCTCCGTCACCATTTCACGCGCATCAATCCGGTCGATAATCATCCCGACGGCGGAGGTGTTGTTCGTAATCGGGTCGATCAAGATGAAAGCTCCCGTCTGTTTGTTCTTCTCATAGGGGTCGAAAAACAGCTCTTTGCCGGTTGTGAAGAAGACACGCCCGATTTCGTTCAGCTTCATCGACAAGGTGTCGGTTGTCAGTTGCTCCATCGTGTTGACATTGACTTTGTAACGGATACTGTCCACGCGGGCACGGGTCGTGTTCGTCGTCTGTTTGATGTAGAACTGTTTGTTCATGTCCATCGGTTCTTCGTCCATCCAAACCAGCATGGCTTCGAAATTGCGGTCTTCAATCGGCAGGTTGTCCGGATGTACCAGCATTTCCCCGCGTGAGACGTCGATTTCATCTTCCAGCGTAATGGTGATACTCTGTGGCGGGAATGCATAATCCAATTCTCCGTCATGCGTAACAATGCTTTTTACTTTGGATGTCTTGCGTGAAGGCAGTGCCATGACGGTGTCGCCCTTGCGTACGACACCACTGGCCACTTTCCCGCAGAACCCCCTGAAGTTTTGATTCGGGCGCAATACGTATTGTACCGGATAACGGAAGTCATCATAATTGCGATCTTTATCGATAGGGACGGTTTCAAGAAAATCCAGCAAAGCCGGTCCGTCATACCATGTCGTGCGGGCGCTCTTTTCCACCACGTTGTCGCCGTCTAATGCGGAAAGCGGAATGCAGGTGATGTCCGGAATGCCAAGCGGCGCGACAAATGCTTTGTAGTCTGCCACAATCCTGTCGAATACCGCCTTGTCAAAGTCCACCAAATCCATCTTGTTGACAGCCAATACGACATGTTTGATGCCTAATAAAGAAACCAGATAAGTATGCCGGCGCGTTTGCGTAATCACCCCTGTGCGTGCATCCACCAAGATGATGGCAAGATTGGCTGTCGAACCGCCTGTAATCATGTTGCGGGTATATTGTTCGTGGCCCGGCGTGTCGGCGATGATGAATTTGCGGTTGTTCGTGCTGAAATAGCGGTAAGCCACATCGATGGTAATACCTTGTTCGCGTTCCGCTTTCAAGCCGTCCAGCAACAGGGCGTAATCGATATGGTCACCCGCGTTGCCGACCCGCTTGCTGTCGCGTTCCAATGCGTCCAACTGGTCCTCATAAATCTTCTTGCTGTCGAACAGTAACCTTCCGATAAGTGTCGATTTCCCGTCGTCCACCGAACCGGCGGTCAAGAAACGGAGCAAATCTTTTTGTTCGTCCCTGTCGAGAAACTCTTTAATATTTAATTTTGATTCTGCCATGTCCTTTTCTGATTTTAAAAATATCCTTCCCGTTTCTTCTGCTCCATACTTGCATCTTGGTCGAAATCGATGACACGCGTTGTGCGTTCGCTTTTCGTCGTTGTCATCATCTCTTCGACAATCTTTTCGATGGTGTCGGCTTCGCTTTTGACGGCGCCGGTCAGCGGCCAGCAACCCAACGTGCGGAATCGTACTTTACGCATCTGGATTTTGTCGCAATATTGTTCCGGAAGCCGGTCGTCGTCAGGCATAATCAAGTTCCCGTCGATTTCGACAATCGGTCGTTCTTTTGCGAAATAAAGGGGGACGATTGGGATATTTTCCAAACGGATGTACTGCCAGATATCCAGCTCCGTCCAATTGGAGAGCGGGAAGACACGGATGCTTTCTCCTTTGTGGATGCGGGCGTTGTAGATGTCCCACAATTCCGGTCGCTGGTTCTTTGGATCCCATTGGTGAAACTTGTCGCGAAACGAGAAGATACGCTCTTTCGCCCGGCTCTTCTCTTCGTCGCGGCGGGCACCACCGAAAGCGGCATCAAATTTGTATTTGTCGAGTGCATGCAGCAGGGCTTGTGTCTTCATCAGGTCGGTATGTACCTTGCTTCCGTGTGTGAAAGGGCCTACGCCTGCACGGTAAGCCTCCGTATTGGATTCCACGATTAAGTTCCAACCATATCTCTTTGCATATTCGTCGCGAAACTGAATCATCTCCTTGAACTTCCACTTCGAGTCGATGTGCATCAAAGGGAAAGGTACTTTTCCCGGATAGAAAGCCTTCTCGGCCAAACGTACCATGACCGACGAGTCTTTTCCGATAGAGTAAAGCATAACCGGATTTTCAAATTCAGCAGCGACCTCCCGAATGATGTGAATCGATTCTGCTTCCAGCTCCTGCAAGTTGCTTAATTTATATTCTGACATATTCTATATTTTGTTATTTCATAATTTATCATTTCCTTCTGGCTTGAATAATGTTTCATGCCAGTGGAACAAACGTTTCTTCGCAGTGAAACTAAAGTTTCTCGCCGATGGAAATTTTGGGAAAAACCAGCGCGAGCAACTGTCTGACGCATTCTTCGAGCGATAAGACCGAAGTGTCGAGCGTCAGCGCCGGATGGCGTGGGGCTTCGAATGGGGCAGAGATTCCTGTGAAATCCTTGATTTCGCCTCGACGTGCTTTCGCATAGAGTCCTTTCACGTCGCGTTGTTCGCATACATCAAGGGGCGTACTGACATAAATCTCCAAGAAATCTTCTTTTCCTATGATAGATGCTGCCATTTCCCGCAGCTTGTTGTTCGGACTGATAAAAGCGGCGAGCGTGATGATTCCCGTATCGACAAACAACTTCCCGACTTCGGCAATCCGACGGATGTTTTCGACACGATCTTCTTCAGAGAATCCTAGATTATTGTTAATGCCGCTTCGTATATTGTCGCCATCCAGGATGCGGCACAACAGCCCGTGTGCCTGTAATTCCCGTTCCAACGCGATTGCGATTGTACTTTTACCGGAACCGCTTAGTCCGGTAAACCAAAGCATGAGTCCATGCTGTTTCAGCAAACGTTCTTTATCCATCCGTGTCAGCATCTTGTCAAAGATGGGATAGATATGTTTTTGATTCTCTTCCATTTTTTTACTCAATTAAAACTCCCATATCAACGGAATCAGGCTCACTGAAATCAGGAAAACGATTAGGTTTAGAGGCAACCCTACTTTTACAAAATCTGTAAATTTATAACTGCCGATACCTTGTACAATCAAATTCGTTTGATAGCCGATTGGAGTACAGAAAGCTGCCGACGAAGCAAAGCAGACAGCCACGAAAAACGGCATCGGGTCAACGCCCAATTGCGATGCGACTGACAATCCAATCGGAAAACTAAGCGCTGCAGCAGCATTGTTGGTAATCAATTCCGTTACCATATTGGTAATGATATAAATAATCGCCAGCGAGGCATGTGGCCCGATGCTGCTGCCCAATCCGATGATATGATGGGCAATCGAGTCTGCAAAGCCAGAGTTCACCATTGCTTTGTTGATGGCAAAAGCGCAAGCGATTGTAATCAGAATGTCCCACGAAATATATTTGGTGTATTTTTTAGGCGGGAATATTTTTGTCCATGCCATGATGACGGTTGTGACACACGCAAAAAAGAACATATCCAATTGTACGTTCGGAAAAACCTCTTTGACGGCCGGCAGTTCGCCGATGGTTGCACCGACAATCATAAATATCAATAACCCCAACGCCAGCCAACGTTTTTTGTGGGATACGGCTTCTGTCCCATCGCTGCCGTTTGCCAGCAGAAGGAACACACTCGATTCTCCCCATGTTGGTACAAACGTATCGTCAGCCCAAAGCACCAACGTGTCACCTTCGTGCAGCATTACTTTGTCCAAATTGTGCGTGAACGTTTGTCCGCCACTTTTTACCTCTTTGACAATCGCGCCGTAATGGCGGGTGAAGTTGAATTCGCCCAACGTTTTGTTGATGCCCGGAAAACGGGAGCCCAATACAACTTCCACGCGATGCAATTTGCCGGTATTGCCCTCTTCTTCCTCTTCCTCCTCTTTGCTGACACGCGAATCGGGCAATAATTTTTTTGAAAATGCGAGCAGGTATAAAATACCGGCAATGGTAACGGGGACACCGACCATACCCAGCTCGAACATTGAGAATCCTTCAAACCCCGCATCAAGCACCATTCCGTGTACGACCAAATTTGTTGAAGTCCCTATTAACGTACAAAGCCCTCCTAAGATAGTCACATAGGAGAGCGGAATCAAAAATTTGGTGGCCGGAAGTTTAACAGCTTCTGCCCAGCGTTTGATAATCGGGGCGAAGATGACGACAACAGGTGTGTTATTCAAAAAAGCGGAAATGAAAGCAATGGGAGGCAACATGCGCAGTTGAGCTTTGCAAACGGTCGTTTTCCCTTGCGGCAAAAGTTTCTTCACCACTTGTCCCAATGCACCGCTTTGGCGGATTCCTTCGCTCACGAGGAAAAGCAGTCCGACGGTTATCATTCCTTTGTTGCTGAACCCTTCCAGCATCTCCTTAGGTGTCAAGATACCTACGCAAAGGAAGAAGACTACCACTGTAAGTAAAACCATTCCCGGCCTTAGCCGATCCCAAATCAATACGGCAATCATGCCGATTAACGCCAATAGTACCAATATGATGTCAATGTCCATTCTCTACCAGTCTGTGTGTGTATATCCTTTCTATTTCGTTTGATGAGTTGCAAATATAATAAGAATATTAAAGTTATTCCCACACTGATAATCTAATTTAGAGATAATCTTATTTACAAACCAAAAGATTCAACAAACGGAACAGGAAGACGGGTCACACCGGTTTGACGATGAACCACGGGTTATGCAAATCCTCTTTGTTGTACCGCAACGGTGTTTTCCCGTCGATATGGAAAACCTCACAACCGGCAGCCCGTGCGATGGCATGGCCGGCAGCCGTGTCCCACTCCATCGTAGGAGCGAAGCGGGGATAAATATCTGCCGAACCATCGGCTACCAAGCATATTTTCAGGCTGCTGCCACTGCTTATCAATGTAACCGGCTGTCCCTGTTTGCGCAGGTTCTCGATGAAGGAAACCGTTTCGTCAGTCTGATGCGAACGGGAAGCGACGACCACAAGCCCCTGATGTCCCATCGTGAGCGGCAGGCGGACGGCCTTTTCCCAAATGGCTTCCATCGCCGGTTGGTTGTTGCTGTCAATATGAATCAGTTTGTAAGCACCTTTAGAGGGGTCTGCATAGTATAATTCCCGACGTACCGGCACGTAGATGACGCCCAAAATGGGAATTCCGGCTTGGACTAATGCGATATTGACCGTAAACTCGCCGTTTTGTTTGATGAACTCCTTCGTCCCGTCCAGTGGGTCGACAATCCACAACGTTTCCCATTTCTCCCGTTTGGCATACGGAATTTCTTTTCCCTCTTCGCTTAATATCGGAAACGGGGTGGCCGACAGGATGGTCGAGATGATGTGGTTCGCCCGCTTGTCGGCTTTCGTCAGCGGAGAGTTGTCTGCCTTCCGTTCGATTTTGAAATCCGATTTCGGGTCTGTATAGATGTCCATGATTGCTTTGCCTGCATCAAGTGCGGCGCGAATGGCGACATATAGATAATTTACATAGCTATTCGTTGTCATCTTGATTCGTTGTTTTATTTATGTATGGACAAATATACGATTTTTACTCGAAAAATCAAAACGGCTTGACGAGAAGCAGAATCGGATTCTGGTCTTCGATGAAATGGATGCGCTGTTTGAGTTCTTCTTGCTGTTCGGCAGACAAATGTTGCTCGGCGTATTCCATAATCTCGGACGGTTGCAAGAGGATGGTAACGGTTCCGTTGCCCGAAGCGAATAGGGACGTGCTAGTCAGTTGAACCGGATAGTCAAACAGTCGGTCAATCTTTGTCGCTGTTATTCCACGCTTTTTTCATGTGCAGGAAACGATTACCCGCCGGGTAAGTTTATCCGGATTTCGGGAAAACAGGTTTTGTCGAAGGGTAAATGAGAGAGCCGTGATTGCAAGTCGAATTAAAGTGCATTACATATCGCATCTATATATTAGACGCCAAACCGCGTGCCGGCGTGGTGGCAGCTTACGATACGGCAGGACATTTTCTTTCTATGGTAGGCAGGCGCGGACAGGGGCCGATGGAATACATCGGCGGGAGCGATTTCGACGTGGATACCGACGGCAATGTCTACCTGCTGGATTCGGGAAAACATCTGCTACATGGACGAACAGACAGACCGCGAGGAACGAATGGTGCTGGAGATTCGGATGATAGAGTAAAAGAAGAAGTTGTACATTGAGCTGCAAGACAACAATACTTTGAGCCGGAAAACAACAGATGCTCACGGTTACCATCGTACTTTTGCAATCGAAAACAAGAAGTTTCAAAAGATGATGGACAAAAAGACAATCGTAGTGGTGGGCGCCGGACAAGGTTTGGGCAACCATGTGGCAAAAAGGTTTGGAAAGGAAGGTTTTTGTGTCGTATTGATGGCACGCAACGAACAGTCATTAAAAGAATACGAGCAGGAGTTTACCGCCGAAGGGGTGGAAACCTACACGTATGTTGTAGATGCGGCAGAGCCTGAATCACTCACGCAGGCTCTCTGTTGGGCAGAAAGTGAATGCGGCACGCCGGATGTTTTTATATATAATGTAGGTATCACCACGCCCGATGAGCCGGGAAAGGTGGATTGTGCGGAACTGATGCGCCATTACCAGACAGACGTGGCGAGTGCATACGCCTGCGTACGCCAAGTCGTGAATGAGGATTTCGCCAAGAAAAACGGTGCCGTCATCTTCACCGGCGGCGGACTGGCCACGCACCCCTTGGCACAATTCATCCCGCTTTCACTCGACAAGGCGGCCTTGCGCACACTGGCTTACATCCTGCATGATGAACTCAAGCCACAGGGGATATTCGTCGGCACTGTGACGGTATGCGGGTCGATAGGCATGGACACCTATTTCGCCCCGGCACAGATAGCGGAAGCCTATTGGCAGATGTACAATGAACGCAACGTTTGTGAGATTCGTTACGAATACCCCGAACTGAAAGGCAACGAGTTGCCTGCCGGAGCGTATTGGGCAAAAGTCTATGAACTGTCCGGGAAATATAAATAAACGGCAGGAAAAGGAAAACGACCTTTGTGGCATGAAATGAAGACAAGAAGATTACGAAACTTGCAAGTATCTGCCATAGGCATGGGTTGCATGGGCTTCACCCACGCCTATGGCAGAGCACCCGAAGAAAAAGAGGTCATACGCCTGATACATAAGGCATTTGAGCAGGGCTGCACCTTCTTCGACACAGCAGAGATGTATTCTTTCGGAAAGAACGAAGAGTTTTTGGGCAAGGCGCTCAAAGAATTGCCGCGAAACGAGGTGGTCATTTCCGACAAGTTCTGGCCGCAACTGCTGCCCATTTCCGGTATGCGCCGCGAAAGCCGCATTACGGAAGGGACATCAAGAAGTTGGGAGCCGTCCCCGACAATGTGGACAGATAAAGGCTTTACGTTGTTATGTGGGTACTTTTAACCATAGCCTTGCTGATGGGCATGCTCGTCCCCGTCCAGACCGCGGCAAACGCACGGATGCGGACAAGCGTAGGCCCGGTGTTCGTCGTGACGTTCATTTCGTTTGCCGTGTCGTCCCTGCTTCTGACCACAGTCTCTGCCGCAAAGGGAATCCCGCCACTCCCGTCCGCCGCACAGACAGCCGGCGTTCCGTGGTGGGGCTGGACGGGCGGCATCATCGCCC
>CAYXIX010000016.1:0-24401 GCA_964465405.1 uncultured Parabacteroides sp.
GAAACTTTTGTTTCATGCCGGGAAAACAAAAGTTTCACGGCGGGGAAAAAGTTGAAACTTTTTCTTTTGCGACTCGGTTGCAAGTAATAAATCCTATCTTTGTTCTTTTCAAAAGTGAAAAAATGGATGTAAAAGCGAGATGAAACAGATGGAAACAAAGATAGTCCCCGTGTTGGACATGAGTTGCGCTGTCTGCGCAAACAATGTGGAGCAGACGGTGCGGGGGCTCACGGGGGTGGAGACGGCGACGGTGAACTTTGCAGCCAATGCGCTGACCGTCACGTATGACCCTGCCAAGATTACGTTGCTGGCAATGCAGGCTGCCGTGCAAGCGGCGGGATATGATTTGGTCGTTGAGACGGAAGACCCGCTTGCCGTTCAGGAGGAGATGGCACGCATGTATTACCGGCAATTGAAACGAAACACAATCGGAGCGTGGTGTCTGGCTATTCCGCTCGCCGTGTTGGGTATGTGCTGGCACGATGTCGTTGTGGCACGTTGGGTCATGATGGGGTTGGCGTTGGCGATTATGTTGCTTTTCGGGCGCACGTTTTATGTCGTCGGGGTGCGCCATGCCCTGAAAGGGAGTGCGAATATGGATACGTTGGTCGCACTCAGTACGTCGATTGCCTTTTTATTCAGTCTTTTCAATATCGTTTTTCCTGAATTTTGGTTGTCGAAGAGGTTGGAGCCACATGTGTATTTTGAAGCATCGGGTGTCATTATTGCGTTCGTCCTGACCGGAAAACTGATGGAGGAACGGGCGAAGAACAGTGCTTCGTCGGCCATTCGCGGACTGATGGGGCTGCAACCCAAAACGGCTCATCTGGTGGTGGATGGCGAAGAGATTGAAGTCCCGATTGCCCGGATTCGGGTGGGCGATATTGTCAGTGTACGGCCGGGCGAGCGAATACCGGTCGACGGGAAGTTGCTGCAAGGCGCTTCGGCGGTCGACGAAAGTATGCTCAGCGGCGAACCGATTCCGGTGGAAAAAACGGCTGGAGACCGTTTGATGGCCGGGACAATCAATCAGAAAGGGGCTTTCACGCTGGAGGCAACGGGAGTCGGCAACCAGACCGTTTTGTCGCAAATCGTGCAGATGGTACAGGAGGCACAGGGCAGTAAAGCGCCCGTGCAGCGGATTGTGGATAAAATCAGCCGTATTTTTGTGCCCGTCGTGGTGTTGCTTTCGGTTGCGACGTTTGTTTGCTGGTTGGTCGTCGGTGGAGAAGTCTATTTCTCTTACGCGCTTCTCTCGGCTGTCTCTGTATTGGTGATTGCTTGCCCTTGCGCGCTCGGATTGGCTACACCGACGGCACTCATGGTCGGTATGGGAAAGGCGGCCGAACGGCATATCCTGATTAAGGATGCTTTCGCTTTGGAGAATCTTTGCAAGGTGGATACAGTCGTATTGGATAAAACGGGAACCTTGACCGAAGGTGTGCCTGTCGTGACAGACGCTTATTGGGCTGATTCGTACGAAAAAGGCTGGCTGGATATTTTGTTTTCTGCCGAGCAGAAGTCGGAGCATCCGTTGGCCTCTGCCATTCTTCGATGGGCGGAAGCAGACGGGGCGAAACATTGTGCGCTGGACGATTTCGAGAGTTTGACGGGGTGCGGTGTGCAGGTTCGTGTGGAAGGAAAGAGCTATTGGGTTGGTAATCGAGGATTGTTGGAACAGTTTGGTGTGGCGCTTCCCTCTTCTGCAAGCAAGCCTCTGTCCGAATGGCAGAAAACGGGGAAAAGTGTTGTCTTTTATGGATGCGAAACACATCTTTTGGCTGTCTTGGCTATTTCAGACCGTATCAAACCAACGTCGGGCGATGCCGTACGCGAATTGACCAAACAGGGAATCGAAGTGCATCTGCTGACGGGCGATGGGCATCAGACGGCTGAACGGGTTGCCGGTGAGTTAGGTATCCGGCATTTCAAAGCGGAGGTGTTACCGGCAAACAAAGAGGCTTACATCGTCGCTCTTCAGCAGGAGGGACGATGCGTGGCAATGGTTGGCGACGGCATAAACGATTCGCAAGCGCTTGCCCGTGCGAATGTCAGCATCGCGATGGGGAAGGGGACGGATATCGCTATGGACGTGGCCATGCTCACGCTCATTACGTCCGACCTGTTGTTGCTGCCTGAATCCATTCGGATTTCGCGGCAGACGGTGTGCCTGATTCGCCAAAATCTTTTTTGGGCATTTATCTACAACATGATTGGCATTCCTCTGGCGGCTGGCGTTTTATTCCCGGTGAACGGGATGTTGCTGAACCCGATGTTGGCAAGTGCGGCAATGGCATTCAGTTCTGTCTCGGTCGTGTTGAACAGTTTGCGGTTGAAATTTATCAAATAACAAATATAATTGAAATAAAATATGGAAACATTGAAATTTAAGACAAGTGCCAAATGTGGTGGTTGTGTGGCTGCCATTGGTGAGAAATTGAACAAATTGATGACAGCAGACGCATGGTCGATCGACCTGAAAGCTCCTGACAAAGTATTGACTGTGAAAGCCGATGTTGCGCCTGCCGTTGTCATGGCTGCAGTCAAAGAGGCGGGTTTTAAAATCGAACAGTTATAACAATCACAAAAAAGAGCCGGAAATGAAGAATATCTCCCATTTCCGGCTCTTTTTTATCTTTCCAAACAACACTTATTTCACCGTCACAGCCAACGGCTCTTTCAGCTTTTGGGCAAATTGTTGAACGTAGTTGTACCACGCAGCAGCATCTTTGAAGCCCCATTTGCTCCAACCGGCTCCACTGTAATATGTGTACGTATCGCCTGAATTGTAAGTGCTGTAGGCTAACACATGTCCTTCGGCTCCCCGTTCGGCTTTTTCAGCATCAGAGAACTTGACAGCTTTCGCGTCGTCCAGTTTTTCCGGGAAAACGGCGGCGATGAAAGTCTGTCCGTTAGTGGGGTCTTCCGGGTCTGCGTAGGCAATGTATCCTTTAGCTGCATCGGCTTGATAATCCTCGCTGGGTGCGTGCATGACGATGCCTGTTACAAGCGGAGTGGCTTCCGTCAGGTTGGCATACGAAATGGATATTTTGTTCATCTGTGAACTTGCATCCAATGAAATGACACGGGTTTCGACTACATTGTTGTTGTCTTTTATGGTCAAAGGGTTATAAACCAACTTGACCGTGAAACGTAGCGGGCCATTGTCTAAAATCTGGAAATCTTTATAGCAGTACGGATAAACAATGGAATCGTTTGCCAGCAAGGCAGAGGTGCCGGCACCTAATGTCGGGCCTACTTTATAGTAGTCCAATCCGTTGCCGTGATCGATGTGATAGGAGGTTGCATCAGCTAACTGTTGAGCTGCTTTCGGGTCGGTTTTGCGCAGCTCTGCGATTTGGGCTTTGGTTTCCGGATTCAGTTCTGTGTCATAACGCAGCTGGACAATCGGCTCTGAAACACATTTCACCCAGATATCGCAGCCATATGCCTTTTCTCCTGTCGCTTGCAAAGCCGGGCCGTATGTTCGAAAGGCAATACGGTCATTTTCCCATGCGATGTCATCCACACGTTCAGGATATTGTTTTCCACATGTAATTGTCGGGAATGTATCCGGCATACCAACTGTGATTTTGTAAGTTACATTTTCTCCGGCCTTGACTGTAACGGGGAAAATAATTTTATTGTCATACGTTATCTGATAAGGAACTTGCATCCCTTTACTGTCAGTCAATATAAACGACTGGCCTTTGAACTTGGCGACAGCCTCTTGCGCAATCTCTGTAACTTCATTTGTCCGGTCTATCCCAGACGGGTTACTGACCGTGATTTCCACTACTTTTTCCTGTGTACAGGCAAAAGCAGATGCTAATAATAAAAAACTAAAAACTCTCTTCATACAATCTGTTGTTATTAATAGAATTACAATTTATATAAAACGGTATTTTCAAATATTCTTTCTGACTGCCTCGACCTCTTCAGCATGAAGCGGAATTCTTTTACCCAACAGGCGTGCACCTGTTTCGGTAATCAGATAATCTTCTTCATTCCGGATACCGCTGAAATCTTTATATGTAAACAGTTTATTGTAATTGATGAACGCTGTAAATTTGTTCTGGCTCTTCCAAAGAGCCATTAGCTCCGGAATAAAATAGACGCCAGGTTCGATAGTCAAAACGAATCCGGGTTCCAGCTTGCGCCCTAAACGGAGCGATTTGCGTCCGAACTGTGTGCTTTTCGGTTGTCCATCGTATCCCACATATTCTTCACCCAAGTTCTCCATATCATGTACATCCAACCCCATCATGTGTCCTAAGCCGCAAGGCATGAACATCGCGTGAGCTCCTGCCTTCACCGCTTCCATCGGGTCTCCTTTGACAAACCCTAAATCTTTCAATCCTTCCATGATTACTTTACAGGCCAATTCATAGACGTCGACAAACGGAATACCGGGACGCAAGGCCGCTACGGCAGCCTCATGTGCGGCCACTTGGATGTCATAGATTTCACGTTGGCGTGTCGTGAATGTGGCATCAGCCGGAATAGTTGAAGACATGTCGCCGGCATATCCCATTTCTGTTTCAGCTCCTGCATCCAGCAACAACATATCGCCACTTTTAATCAAATTGCTGTGGTCATGGTTGTGCAGGGTTTGTCCGTTGATGGTCGCAATCGTTGGGAACGAAAGCTCGTAGTTATGAGCGTATGCCACTTCGGATACGGCAGCCGCCACTTCACATTCGCGAATTCCCGGACGGACAGTCCGCATGGCAGTCAAGTGCATATCTGCCGTCACGATACAAGCCTTCTCAATCTCTGCAATCTCTGCTTCACTTTTGTAGTTCCGCTGGTTGACAACTCCCATGATAAAAGGAACGGACGTTTTTTCAGCTCCGGGAACGATTCCCAACCATTGGAATAATTTAATTTGGTGTTCCGCCCGATAAGTGGGCAGATAGTGAATGGTTTGTCCTTTCTGCTGAGCGTTTTTCAGATAGCTCTCGATTTCCTTGAACGGGCGCACTTCCGTAATCCCGGCAGCCTCACTTTTTTCATGTAAGGTAGGCTGTGAGCCCATCCAGACGATGGCGTCAATGGTCAATTCGTCTCCGAAGATGATTTCCCGGTCATTGTCTATATCGATTACCGCCGCCAATCCAGCATAAGGCAATCCAAAGAAATAGAGGAATGTAGAATCTTGTCTAAAATGATAGGTATTATTCGCATAATTCATTCCCGATTCTTCATTTCCGAGAAACAACAGCAAACCTGCACCGACTGTCTGTTTCAATTTAACCCTGCGGGCCATGTAAGTTTCTTTACTAAACATATATTTATAGTTTATATTGTGTTGTCATTTTGGAAGGTAAAGATAAACATTAATTTATTAGGAAAGGAACGATGCTGCATAAAAAAGGAGAACGGTTGCCGTTCTCCTTTGTGTGACTCGCATAGGATTCAAACCTATAACCTTCTGATCCGTAGTCAGATGCTCTATTCAGTTGAGCTAGCGAGCCGTGTTTTTTTTGATTTCGTGTGCAAAGATAGTACATTCTTTTTTAATTGCAAGCCTTTTGGAGGCTTTTTTTATTGATTAATCCAACATCTTTTGGTTAAATATCAGATAGCCAATATTTAGCCCGAAGTTGAAATTCTTGGACGGATAGCTGTAACCATTCGCATACAGGCTGATACTGGCAAAAGGCAGTTGCAAAACCAGTGCCGCCTCTCCCATATATTTGAATGAACGGAGGAATTGGCCATAGTAGGGAAGTGCCATATAATAGTTGTTCTCCTGAAGCTCCTCTTTCCGGATTTCATATAACGGGGCAAAGCCATACATATCCAAACGGAAATGAAACAAGCGGCTGAATTTCCAAACGGGCGAAAGCCCGACCGCCACATATTGGTTGGCCCGGAAAGCTTCGTTAAAGACAATCTTGCTATGCGGCGTAGGGGTAAATGCCGGAGCCTGCAATACGGAAGCCGTATAATTGTTCAACAGATTCTTACTGGAAAGCACCATTTCTCCCATCAGTCCCAGATTGAGGTGAGAACTCAGCCGCAGATATTGCTCCCATTGCCCTTTCAGTTGTAGCCAACTGTGTGTTTTCCCTTCAAGCGTTTCCAAGCCGGAAGTAGGAGAGGGGCTATAATACTCTTTTCCTGTCACATATTGAGCAGATAGCGACTGTCGTCGTCCCGAAGTCGGATACTGCTTGAAGTCCAACGAGTTGCGTTCGATATTCAGCGAGCCGGCAAACAGGTCATACCAACTATGGTCTGCCACTGCATTGGAGAAGGTCATGTCGGAAGTCTGGAAGTAGTAATCGTTCAGCCGTCCATACGCGAAACCGATTTCCGCTTTAGCCCGATTCAAAAACGGGAATCCCAGTTTGACTTTGGTATAGAGCTCTTTCTGGCGGATGAATGCCGGCAAGACGTCTTCATAAAACAGCGATTGGCTTTCAGCATATTTCTTTTCTGAAAAAACGCCCTGCCAGTTGAGATAAGTCGGGATTTTTGTTTGCAGATAAATCCGTCCGTTGAGCATGACGCCACTGAAAGAGTTCCCCACCTGAAAATTGGCATTGACATCAGCGGCAAACCGTCCCAAGTATTGATAATCCAAACCCAAAAACAACTGATTGGCCTGATAGGAAGAAACGTTTCCCCCAAAACCGACTTTGATTTCTTCTTTCATCTTGACATCCAGATAGAGGTCGAATTCTTTCTCTTTCCGGTTGTAGACGGCATGGGGCAGAATCTCTTTGATTTTGGAGAACGTCAGCATTTTGAAATAGGCGCGTTTGAACTCTTCCATTGAAAACGAGTGGTTGATATCTCGGTGCAGCTGCAACTCGATATATTTCCGTTGTGCCTCGTTCACGCCTGTGATATAAATATTCTGGAAGATAAGTGGGGGCAGTCCTTCTTTATATGCAGTCCTTCGTTTGTTAAGCTCATCCGGTTCCACGCGGCGGGGCACACGCGCCTTGATAGAGTCCATGACAGCCATTGTCTGTTTATATCCGATGTCCATCAGCTCGCGGGCCCGCTGGAAATCGAGCAGGGAGACATCCGGAAAATTGAACTGGAGCATCATCCCATCTTCATCCGAAACATGGTATTCCGTCTTCTGCATAATCATCGTTTCCAATTGGTTGTAGACATTCGACGAGGGTTTGTTGTTCCCGCTTGTCACAGCCGAACCGAATATAAAATCCGGATGAAAAGCCTCTTTGAGTGGTCCGACCGGGAAATTGTCATAAATCCCTCCGTCGAAAATCGGTACGCTGTCTCTCCAAATGGGTTGGAAGACGAAAGGGAAGGTCATCGAGGCACGCACCGCGTCGCCCAAGTCGCCGTTCTTGAAGACAATGGCTTTCTTTCCGTACACATCAGACGCTACGCAACGGAAAGGGACAAACAGGTTGTCAAAATTCCAACCGGCTTTGGCTGTCGCCTGCGAGAAAAGCGCCATAAACGCTTGGTTCATCTGGATCGGGTTAATCAGGCTTTGCGGCAAAAAATTGGCCTTTACCTGCAACGAGTCGGTCATGTCAATCGAGAAGTGTCCGAACTCGGGCGTATCGTCTGAGTGCATGAAATAATATTGGTACTTGTTTTCGACGATTCCCGTTTGCCAATAAAAAAAATCGTCCGAGAGCATCAGTTCCACCATTTCCTCCGGTGTATATCCAATTGCATACAGGCTACCGACAATTGCCCCGATGGAAGTTCCCGCGACGTAGTCAATCGGTATGCCGTTTTCTTCCAGCGCCTTGATGACCCCGATGTGGGCAGCTCCTTTGGCGCCACCGCCACTCAAAACGAGTCCCACCTTTTGGGCGTGACCGATTGTCACCACAACAAACAGCAGGCATGTCAATATCACTATTTTCTTCATCTTTGTACCTTCATTGCAAAACATGTTCAAATGTAGTCGTTATTTTCTGAGGATGCAAACATTCATCTGACAGATTACGGAGGTGTTTGAGAATTAACAAACCGCACATCAAGCGTATTGGCTTGCAGGGACGGCCGTTATCTTGACTATGCAAAGGAAGGAAAGCCATATCGAATTTTTCCAACCTATTTTGTTCGCCAATTGATAAAGTGGGTGCGATTGGTTCAGCATATCGGATAGGTTGCTGAATATGGTTTTTTTAAGGGACGACTAAACAATATTCAAGCGTTTCTTGCCCGAATCACTTCTGTTTCAACAAATCTTCGAGCTTCACAAGCTCGTCCCTATATTGGGCGGCGGCGATGAAGTCCAAATCTTTGGCCGCTGCCATCATCTTGGAGCGAGTATCTGCAATTGCTTTCTCCAGCTGCGGGCGGTTCATGTAAGCGACGACCGGGTCTGCCACCATCCGGACATCTTCCGGGCCGGTGTAGGCCTTCGCTTCCGCCGCCGAAGCCCGTTGCGCGGTCTCGGCAACCAGCGAAACACTGTTCTTGACCACCTGCTTCGGCGTGATGCCATGCTTCTCGTTATAAGCAAGCTGTTTCTCGCGCCTGCGGGCGGTTTCGTCCATCGTCTGCCGCATGCTGTCCGTGATTTTGTCAGCATAAAAGATGACCTTCCCGTTGACGTTGCGGGCGGCACGGCCAGCCGTCTGCGTCAGCGAGCGGTGCGAACGGAGGAAGCCCTCTTTGTCGGCATCCAAGATGGCGACGAGCGAAACCTCCGGCAAATCCAGCCCCTCGCGAAGCAGGTTGACACCGATGAGTACGTCGAACAACCCCTTCCGGAGGTCGTCCATGATGCGGACACGCTCCAGCGTGTCGACATCGCTGTGGATGTAGTCGCAGCGCACACCCATCCGCGTTAGATAGGCGGTCAGCTCCTCCGCCATGCGCTTCGTCAAGGTCGTCACCAAGACACGCTCGTTGGCCTCCGCCCGCGTACGGATTTCCTCCATCAAATCGTCGATTTGGTTCAGTGTAGGACGCACCTCGATAACGGGGTCTAACAGCCCCGTCGGGCGAATCACCTGCTCAACGACGACACCCTCGCTCTTCTCCAGCTCATAGTCGGCCGGCGTGGCGCTGACGAAGATGGCCAACGGGGTGAGCGACTCGAATTCGTCGAACGTCAACGGCCTGTTGTCTATTGCTGCAGGCAGGCGGAAGCCATATTCGACCAAATTCTTCTTCCGCGAATAGTCGCCGCCATACATCGCCCGAATCTGCGGAACCGTCACATGGCTCTCGTCGACCACCAACAGGAAATCCTTCGGGAAATAGTCCAGCAGGCAGAACGGCCGCTCGCCCGCCTCGCGCCCGTCGAAATAACGGGAGTAATTCTCGATGCCGGAGCAATGTCCGAGCTCGCGAATCATCTCCAAATCATACGTGACGCGCTCGTACAGGCGCTTCGCTTCGTATGGCTTGCCGATTTCCTTGAAGTATTCGACCTGCTTGCCGAGATCGACAGCGATTTGGCTGACGGCGGCGTTGATGCGCTCCTGCGTCGTGACGAACAGGTTAGTCGGGTAAATGTTCAGCTCGTCCTGCTCGTTGATTTCGCGCCCGGTCTGCGGGTCGAACGACGAGATGCGGTCGATTTCGTCGTCCCAAAACTCGATGCGGTACGCCACCCCCTCGAAGGCCTCGATGGCCGGGAAGATGTCCACCGTATCGCCGTTGACACGAAAGCAGCCGCTTTGAAAATCCAACTTGTTATTGACGTAAAGCGCGTCGACGAAGCGTCGCAACAGTTTGTCGCGGTCAATGTGCATCCCTCTTTCCAGATGCGTCACCTTTTGGGCGAATGCCGTCGGGTCTGCCATGCCGTACAGACAAGAGACGGACGAGACGACTATGACGTCGCGTCGGCCCGACAGCAACGACGCGGTGGCCCGCAAACGGAGGCGGTCAATCTCGTCGTTGATGGCCAAATCCTTTTCGATGTAAGTATCCGTGCTCGGCAGGTAGGCTTCGGGTTGATAATAATCGTAGTAGGAGACAAAATACTCGACGGCATTATTGGGGAAGAAGGCTTTGAACTCGCTGTAAAGCTGGGCGGCAAGCGTTTTGTTGTGACTTAGAATCAACGTAGGGCGACGCACCTCCGTGATTACGTTCGCAATCGTAAACGTCTTCCCCGAGCCGGTCACGCCGAGCAACGTTTGGAAGGGCGCGCCGCTCTTGATACCTTCGGAAAGCTGCGCGATGGCTTCCGGCTGGTCACCTGTGGGGGCGAAGGCGGATGAGATTTCAAAATTCATAATGCCTACCTCTTTACTTCCTTATCTAAAAAGCGCATCGGTTCTTGCGGCATCACAATCCAGAGTATCAGATACACGATGACACCCGAGAACACAGTAAATATACTCAGCAAGATATACCCAATCCGCACCAACGTCGGCTCCCACCCGAAATACTCGGCAATGCCTGCGCAGACACCGGCAATCATGCCATGATAGCGCGAACGATAAAGTCTTTTCTTCTCTTCCATAACACTTCTATTTTTAATCGTTTACAGATACTTCGCCACCAACATCCGGTCTGTTTCCACCGTCTCGAACTCAGAGGAAACAATGCTGCTGCCCATCGGGACGTTTTCGTTCCGATACTCCATCCGGCTATGCACAACGCGGCGGGCAGAGGTGTGGAACTCTTTCGCGCCCGTCTCCGCCTCAATGCGGGCGACGTTGTTCTCGCGTACGCCGCAGCCGGGCATGATGATAATCCGCTCGCCGGCGCGACGCACCAATTCGGCAATCAGCGGAATCCCTTTGACGGCATCCGACTGCTGCCCGGAGGTCAGGATACGGTCGCATCCCAGCTCAATCAACTGCTCGAGCGCAAGAAAAGGGTCGCGGCAGACATCGAACGCCCGGTGGCACGTTACCGAAAGCGGTTTCGCCGCATCCATAAACCGACGCATCAACGGCACGTCGATGTTGCCCTCTTTTGTCAGGCAGCCGAACACGACGCCATGCACCTTCAGCTCTTTGCACAACTCGATATCGAGCAGCATCGACTCGATTTCGGCCGGTGTATAGAGGAAATCGCCACCACGCGGACGGATAATCACGTTGATGTCTATCGACGAGGTCAGCCGTTGCGCCATCCGGATTTCGCCATAACTGGGCGTCGTCCCTCCCTCCGGAATTCCGGCGCAAAGCTCCACGCGCCGGGCTCCTCCGGCTTCGGCTTCCACGCAACTCTGGGCGGAGTTGGCGCATATTTCGATTATACGGGTTGGTTTCATTTCTTCCCTGTGTTTTCTTATTGTCTACTTTGACAAAGATAAAACTATTCTGCGAGAAGTGACTTTATCTTCCGGGAAAGAGTTCAAAATTTCATGACGGTGCATCCTAACGTGCAGACGGATGCGTGGAAAGCGCGCGCCAAAGCGGATCGTCCGGAACAGGGGCCACAATCTGAACCACCTGTTTGGATACGGGATGGAGCAGTTCGGCGCTACGGGCATGCAGGCTGATGCCGCCGTCGCGGTTGGAGCGCGGGAAGCCGTATTTCAAATCGCCTTTGATGGGGCATCCCATCTTCGCCAACTGGCAGCGGATTTGGTGATGCCGGCCGGTTTTCAGGTCGATTTCCAACAGGTAGTAGGTTTCGGAACGGGCAATGACCCGATAATGGAGGATGGCTTTCTTGGCGTCCGGGCGTTCCGCGTCGTAGGCATAGCTCTTGTTCTGCTTCTCGTTGCGTACCAACCAATGGGCCAGTTCGCCCTCGTCGGCCGGAGGGCGGTTCTTGACGATTGCCCAATAGGTCTTCCGCACCTCCCCTTTCCGGAACATCTCGTTCAGGCGAGCCAGCGCCTTGCTGGTCTTGGCAAACAAAACGACACCGCTCACCGGACGGTCCAACCGGTGCGTGACGCCGACAAAGACATTTCCCGGCTTATTGTATTTCGCTTTCAGCCACGCTTTCAACATCTCTGAGAGCGGCTCGTCGCCTGTCTTGTCGCCCTGCACGATATCCCGGCAAGTCTTGTTTACGGCAATCAGATGGTTGTCCTCGTGGAGAATTGACAATTGGGGATTGCTGTTCGTAGTTGCTTGCATGATTTCTATCCGTTTCGTTCCCTATTTCCCGACCGCAGTCAGAGTCGACAGCCCTTCTTTTGCAAAAGAACCCCTGTCGACTCGCGTAGACAGCCGATTTCTTTCCAAAAGTCTGCCCGTTTACCGAAGCAGCCGGCCCCTCACTCGGCAAAGAAGAAACCGGCTACTTCGGAAATTGACAATGCTTACATGTTCATTCCGCCGTCGACCTGAATCACTTGGCCGGAAACGTATGAAGACATATCCGAAGCCAGGAAAGTCGCGATGTTGGCCACGTCTTCCGGCGTACCGCCCCGGCGCAACGGAATCTTCTTGCACCATTCAGCCTTGATTTCTTCTGACAAAGAAGCCGTCATGTCCGTCAGGATAAAGCCCGGCGCAATGGCATTGGCTCGGATGCCGCGCGAACCCAGCTCTTGTGCGATTGACTTAGCCAGCGCAATCATACCGGCTTTTGATGCAGAATAATTGCATTGCCCGGCATTCCCGTGCACACCGACTACCGAAGCCATGTTGATAATGCTTCCGGCACGTTGCTTCATCATGACCGGCGTACAGGCGTGAATGAAGTTGAAAGCCGATTTCAGGTTTACGTCAATCACAGCATCCCACTGGCTTTCGCTCATGCGCATCATCAGGCCGTCTTTCGTGATGCCGGCATTGTTGACCAGAATATCCACACGCCCGAAATCCTTCACAACCTCAGCCACGACATCGTGTGCTTCTTCAAAGCTGGCCGCATTCGAGGCATAGCCTTTTGCCCGTACCCCCAGCGCTTCGAGCTCTTTCTGTATAGCCAAGCCGTTCTCGTCGATTACCAAATCCGTAAATGCGACATCGGCACCTTCTGCCGCGAACTTCAGTGCGATTGCTTTCCCGATACCACGAGCGGCACCCGTAACAATCGCCACTTTCCCTTCTAATAGTTTCATGTTCATATCATTTAAAATTTCAACATCTGATCAAACAGGCTCCGGTCGAATAGCCGCCCCCAAACACGGTAATGGCAACCAAATTCCCTTTTTTAAACGACGCCGCATGTTGTGCATACAGCAAAGCCGAACTTACGGAACCTGTATTCCCGAGCTCTTCGATATTGTGCAAAAACTTCTCATCGGGTAAATCCAGCTGCTGGGCAATATGGGAAAGGATACGCATATTCGCCTGATGCCCGATGAAGTAATCCAAATCATCCAGAGAATAACCATTCTTTTCCAACAGATAAAGGACATTTTGGGGCATATACGTACATGCCTGCACAAACACATCGCGCCCTTCCGGCATTTGAATGCCACCATGTGTCGGACACAAATGCACCGCGTTTGGCGCTTTGGGCAAATATCCCAACCCTTCTGTAAAGATATCCAAGATTTCCGCTTCGTTTGCAGCCATTTGTTCTTTGGAAATAAAAAAGGCGGCAGCGGCGTCTCCCCATAAATGTCCGGTTTTCGGATCGGTTTCATTATTATAGGCGGAGTTCTTATCTGCAGGGAGGATTAAAGCCTTCGACGCTTTCCCCATCGAAAAATATCCCTCTACCACCTCCAAAGCATTCAAAAAAGAAGAACAGGCTGAAGAAAGATACAACGCCTTTGCATGTTCTATACTAAACTCATATTGAACCAAGTGAGCAGCTGTTACCACCGTATCATAGGGGGAGTAGGAAGCCGATATGATTAAATCAACGTCTTTTATGTCATACGACAAACGAGGAAGCGCATTCTGAACGGCAACTAAACTCATCGTATTGATATTTTCTTCTTCCTTCGCTTTTGACCGGGAATGAATACCCGTACGTTGCTCAATCCATTCGCTGGTTAACCCGTTTAAATCCAAAAAATGTTGGTTATCGACCCGCTCCTCGGGTACATAAAAACCTGTTGTATTGATATACATGCTATACTTTTATTACTTTATCGTTATACCGTTGAATATTAAATTCATCACATTATCCTTCCGTTTGATACGCTGGCTGATATTATCTCCCATAATACCTCTTATATAAGGGACCTCCAATCCTTTTAAAGCATGATGAAGAACGACCGCAGTTATTCCAGTATCCGGCATGGCAAAAATTCCTTCTCGCACGCCAGCATCCAAAATACCTTTTATCAATTCTGTTTCCCGAATATCAAAACTCTTGCGCACTTTCTCCACACGCCAGATATCACGGAAGAAATTCGCCCGCAATGTCCCATTCCGGAATACCAAAGCTTTAATCGCATCCAGCCTTGTATAGATAAACGTCACCAATTTCTCATCTGCCGGCAGATTTTTAGCCGCTACATCTTGCAGCATCTTATACAAACGATTCAATTCTGACTCTACAACAGCCAAATAGATCTCGTTCTTACTTTTAAAATAAGTATATAACGTACGCCTACCTTTTTGGGATGCTTGTGCAATATCATTCATCGTCGTATTATCCACTCCCATACGAGCAAATAACTGTCTTGCAACCTCAATCAACATCTCACGTGTCTTAGATACTGTCATCGGATTCTGTATTGCACATTTTATTCAAACTGCGTGCAAAAGTACCGCAAAAAAAAGTAACTACCAAAAGCCTATATATATTTTCTCCAAATGAACCTTTTGATATGAAAAACGGCAGAGTCAACCGGTAAGTGCAACATTATGGAATATTCTTGAAAAATCTTTCAGCCGGAGTAAGGAATTTGAGAAACTGTTTTTGAATTAATCGTAGATGTGTTCTCTGCCGGCTACCTGCAGGTCACACAATGTCAATCCAAGGGATTACCTGAATGATGTCATCGCACAAATGCCCTATTATAAAAAGGCTACCCGTGAGCAGTTGTTGAATCTACTTCCACACAAATGGAAACTGCAACATACAGGTTCAACAAAACAATAGCGACTGCAACTATTAGGTTCATAGTGACAGTCGCTATTGTTATATGTAAAGGTTTAAGACCTATAGTTTACCGAATGCTTACTCAAAAGAGGAATCGAGCGTGTGGTCTATTGCAGACGAAAGGTCATGGAGACGGTGTATTTGACACTTTCTTTTCCTGCACTGCCGGCGCAACCTGACGAGCGAAAGCAGCTTGGCGAGACAGCGGAAGTGCAACCAGCCGACGCCTGCCATCCTCTACACGTTTCTGTTTATTCATACAATCCCCTGCGCCATCATCGCTTTGGCCACTTTCATGAAGCCGGCGATGTTGGCTCCTTTGACATAGTTGACATAATCACTCTCTTTACCATGTTCGACACATTGCTTGTGGATGGCGCTCATGATTTGATGCAGGCGGGCATCGACCTCTCCGGCAGTCCATGAAAGATGCATGGCGTTTTGCGTCATCTCCAATCCGGAGGTGGCGACGCCGCCGGCGTTGACCGCTTTGCCCGGTGCGAAGAGCTGCTTGTGGGCGACAAAAAGGTCTACGGCTTCAGCCGTGCAGCCCATGTTGGAAACTTCGGCTACGCAGAGCGTCCCGTTGTCCATCAGCCGGCGTGCATCTTCGGCATCCAGTTCGTTTTGTGTGGCGCAAGGCAGTGCGATGTCCACCTGCTGCTCCCAAGGTTTCCTGCCGGGATAGAACATCGCCGAAGGATACCGTTCGGCATACGGGGCGACGATGTCTTCGCCCGAAGCACGCAGCTCCAACATATAATCGATTTTTTCTCCATAGATACCATCCGGGTCGTACACGTAGCCGTCCGGGCCTGACAGGGTCACTACTTTGGCTCCTAACTGGGTCGCTTTGGTCGCAGCTCCCCATGCCACGTTGCCGAAACCGGAAATGGCGACGGTTTTCCCTGCGATGTCGATTCCGTGTGTATCCAGCATTTGATGGGCAAAATAGAGTGCGCCGAAACCGGTTGCCTCCGGCCGCAAAATGGAACCGCCAAATTCCAATCCTTTCCCCGTAAACGTCCCTGTGTTCTCGCGTGCCAGCTTCTTATACATACCATACATGTAGCCCACTTCACGTCCGCCTACGCCGATATCACCTGCCGGCACATCGCGGTCGGGGCCTAAGTTGCGCCACAGTTCGAGCATGAACGACTGGCAGAAGCGCATCACCTCCGCGTCACTTTTCCCGCGCGGGGCGAAATCAGACCCCCCTTTGGCGCCACCCATCGGGAGCGTTGTCAGGGCGTTTTTGAACGTTTGTTCGAATCCAAGAAACTTCAGAATCGACAGGTTGACGGAGGGGTGGAAACGAACGCCCCCTTTGTACGGGCCGATGGCATTATTGAATTGCACACGGTAACCCAGATTGACCTGCACTTCCCCTTTGTCGTCGACCCAAGGGACGCGGAATGTAAAGATGCGATCCGGCTCGACCAGCCGTTCGACCAGTTTGGCTTTCTCGAATTCCGGATGTTGGTTATACACCTCTTCTATGGAAAGAAGGACCTCTTTCACTGCTTGCAAATATTCCTTTTCTCCCGGATGTTTTGCTTCAAGGTCTGATAAGATTACTTCAGTTTTCATCGTCTATCCTCTTTTTTTGATGACATTTTGTTTGCAAATATACAGAACCGCTTGGGTAAAACAAATCTTTTGCTTACTTTTTGTTATCCTGAGCCTGTCGGGATTTACCTACGGGGAAAACCGGTCTGGCCTGAAAGAAAAAGGGAAGCCATACTTCGCAGCATGCTCCCCTCGCAAACACAAAACAATCAACAAAAAACGATTGCCTATGGATACATTTGCCAATATTGGGGTTATCGTATAAAGAGTAGTTCTCTGTACTTGGGTAAGGTCCAGATTTGGTCGTCAACGATTAACTCCAGCTTGTCGATGTGGTAGCGGATGGCTTCCAGCATCGGGACAATCGTGTCATGATAAGCGATTGCTTTTTCACGTTCGTTCTCGATTTTGTTGGCCACTTTGCGCGCCTCTATCATTGCATCCACTTTTTCTTTAATGAAGTTGGTGCGGTTGGCGATGTCTTCAATGATTTCCAAGTTTCGGGAAGAAAGCATGTTGGCTTTCTCTGCCGGGTACAGGTCTTTCATCTTATAGACATTGTCAATCAACGACGTCTGGTATTTGGTGGCAGTCGGGATGATGTGGTTCATTGCCAAATCGCCCAGTACGCGTGCTTCTATCTGAATCTTTTTCGTATAGGTCTCCCATTTGACTTCGTTGCGTGCTGCCAATTCCTTGCGTGTCATGACACCTGTGGATTCGAACATCCGGATGCTGCTTTCTTTCAGGTAATTGTCAAAGATTACAGGGACGCTTGTTTCGCAATCCAGACCTCTGCGTGCCGCTTCGGCTTTCCATTCGTCACTGTATCCGTTGCCATCGAAATGGATAGGCTTGCAAGCCCTGATATCTTTGCGGAGCACTTCGAGGATGGCGGCGAAGGTTTCTTTGCCTTCAGCTATTTTGGTGTCTACCTCTGCTTTGAAGATTTTCAGCTGTTCGGCAACTGCGGCGTTGAGAGCCAACATTGCCGATGCACAGTTGGTTTCAGAGCCGACGGCACGGAACTCGAAACGGTTACCGGTGAATGCGAAAGGCGACGTACGGTTGCGGTCTGTATTATCAATCAGCAGTTCCGGAATGCGCGGAATATCCAGTTTCATCCCCTGCTTGCCGGCCAACATCAAATCTTCCGGTTCGCTCTTTTCCAGATGTTCCAATACGTCAGACAATTGTTTGCCGAGAAAACTGGAGATAATGGCAGGAGGCGCCTCGTTGGCACCCAGACGGTGCGCGTTGGTTGCGCTCGAAATGCTGGCTTTCAGCAAACCGTTATGGTGATAGACGGCCATTAGGATATTCACGATGAATGTGATAAACCGCAGGTTCTCTTCCGGAGTCTTGCCCGGAGCCATCAACAGGATACCTGTGTCGGTTCCCAACGACCAGTTGTTGTGTTTGCCGGAACCGTTGATACCTTTGAATGGCTTTTCGTGCAGCAGGACACGAAAACCATGTTTCCGGCTGATTTTGCGCATCAATGCCATGGCCAGCAGGTTATGGTCGTTTGCCAAGTTGCACTCTTCGAAGATAGGCGCCAACTCGAATTGGTTGGGCGCCACCTCGTTGTGGCGGGTCTTCAAAGGAATACCCAATTTCAGCGCTTCGACTTCAAGTTCTTTCATGAAAGCCAATACACGGGTCGGGATGGCACCGAAATAGTGGTCTTCCAGCTGTTGATTCTTGGAGCTTTCGTGCCCCATCAGCGTACGTCCTGTCAGCAACAGATCCGGACGGGCGGCATACAGTCCTTCGTCTACCAAGAAATATTCTTGTTCCCAACCTAAGTAGACATATACTTTTTTGACATCCGGGTTGAAATAGTGGCACACGTCGACCGCTGCTTTGTTAACGGCTTCGAGTGCTTTCAGAAGCGGCGCTTTGTAGTCGAGCGATTCGCCTGTGTAAGCGATAAAGATGGTCGGGATGCAAAGCGTGTCGCCCACGATAAATGCGGGTGAAGAGGGATCCCATGCCGAGTATCCGCGAGCTTCGAATGTGTTGCGGATACCTCCGTTCGGGAAGCTGGAAGCGTCGGGTTCCTGTTGGATGAGTAATTTCCCGGAAAACTCTTCAACCATACCGCCTTTCCCGTCATGTTCGACGAATGCGTCATGTTTTTCTGCCGTTCCTTCGGTCAGAGGGTGGAACCAGTGTGTATAGTGAGTCGCCCCCATCTCGATCGCCCATTTTTTCATTCCCGCAGCTACAGCGTCTGCCGTTTCGCGGTCGAGGGGCGTGCCGTTGTCTATGCAGTCCGTAATTCGCTCATACGCTTTTTCGGAGAGGTATTTGAACATCTTGGCCCGGTTGAAGACGTTTTGTCCGAAATATTCTGACGGGCGTTCAACTGGATTGGGTACATCTACAGCTTGTTTCTTAAAAGCTGTTTCTACTACGCTAAATCTTAACTTTGACATAATACCTGATGTTTTTTATAATAAAATGATGTTGTTACGTTTGCAAATCTCAATTTGGTCTTCCGGCCAGATAGAAGCCTGAACTTCGCCGATATGCGCTTTGCGAAGGAAATACATGCAGAGGCGGCTTTGTCCAATGCCTCCTCCGATGGAAAGCGGCAGGCGTCCTTCCAGCAGGGCTTTGTGGAATTCCAATTCTTTCTGTTCGGGGCAGCCGCATATATCCAGCTGGCGTATGAGCGCTTCGGCATCTACGCGTATGCCCATCGAGGAAAGTTCGAACGCACATTGCAGGACGTCGTTCCAAAGGATGATATCGCCGTTCAGCCCCTTGAACCCGTCCGAATTGGTACTGCTCCAGTCGTCATAGTCGGGGGCTCGCCCGTCGTGTTTCTTCCCGTCAGACAATTCGTTCCCGATGCCGATGATGAAGATGGCGCCGAATTTTTCGGCCGCTTTTTTCTCCCGTTCGCGTGGCGATAAGTCCGGGTACATGCTCAGCAATTCTTCGGCGTGGATGAATGTGATGTTGTCCGGAAGGAGGGGGGTGATGTGCGGATAATAGTCATAAATCATCGTTTCGATTTCTTTCAGGAGCGTATAGATGGAGCGGACTGTTTTTTTCAAGTAGTCCAAGTTACGGTTTTCCGGCCGTATGGTTTGCTCCCAATCCCACTGGTCGACGTAGAGCGAATGCAGGTTGTCTAACTCTTCGTCTCCCCGTATCGCGTTCATGTCCGTATATAGTCCGTATTCGGCCGGGATGCGGTAGGCCGCCAGTTTCATCCGTTTCCATTTGGCGAGCGAGTGGACCACTTCGGCCGTGCGGTCGTTCATGCAGTGAATCGGGAAGCGTACCGGTCGTTCGACACCGTTCAAATCGTCGTTGATGCCTGTCCCGGAAAGGACAAACAAGGGAGCCGTCACGCGGCGCAGGTTCAACGTTTTTGACAGTTTTTCCTGAAAGGCTGTTTTCAGTATGCGAATCGCCTGCTCTGTCGATTCCGGTGTCAATGTCTGTTTGTAGTCTGTTGGAATAATCAGTGACATAATCTGTATGTTTTTTAATGTTGATTGTATTTATTTCTTCGCTTTGGGAAAAGTCTTTTTCCTTCCGGGAAAATGGCGTTTCCCTTTAGTTATTGTATGCTGCTTCTCCATGTTCATAAATGTCTAATCCTTCTTCTTCGACCCGTTTGTCGACACGCATGCCGATGTATTTGTCTACAACTTTGTAAAGGATGTAAGTTACGACAACGCTGAACAGCATGGCAATCAAAGTGGCGAAAACCTGTACCTCTAATTGTTGCCAATCTCCATAGATGGCGCCTTTAACCCCTTCCGTTCCTGTGATTGTTTGGGTCGCGAATACACCCGTAAGGATGGAACCGACGATGCCGCCGATGCCGTGTACGCCGAATGCGTCGAGCGCATCGTCATATTTGTATTTGGGCTTGATTACGGCAACCATATAAAAACAGATGCAAGAAGTGATGAACCCGATGAAAAATGCACCGATTAAATCGACGGTTCCTGCTGCCGGAGTAATGGCGACCAATCCGGCGACGGCTCCCGTACATGCACCGACTGTTGTCGGTTTTTTGTTGCAAATCCAGTCGATGGTTAACCAAGTCATGGCAGCTACGCAAGTGGCAATGTGTGTGACCAAGAAGGCATTGGATGCAATCCCATCGGCCGCTAAACCGCTTCCCGCATTGAATCCGAACCAGCCTAACCAAAGGAAAGCTGTTCCCATGAATACGAATGTGATGTTATGCGGTGTAATCGGGTGGCCGGCTTTGTAGTCTTCGCGTTTACCTAACATAAGTGCCATGATTAAAGCCGACATACCGGCGTTGATGTGTACGACCGTACCCCCAGCAAAGTCGATGGCTCCCATCTGCTGTAAGAAACCGCCGCCCCAAACCCAATGTGCCATCGGGAAATAGGCCAGGATGACCCACAGGATGGTGAAGACCATGAAGCCTGAGAATTTGATTCGCTCCGCAAAAGAACCCAGTATCAATGCCGGCGTGATAATGGCAAACATACATTGGAACATGACGAATGTAAACTCGGGGATATTGCCTGTCGTCAGCGTGTTGGTATGGATGCCGTGTAGCATGACTTTGTCGAATCCTCCGATGATGCATCCCAATGCGTTGTCCGATTCCATGAAGCCGGTACCGAAAACAAAGCTGTACCCAAATAATACCCATAGGATGCTGACCACTCCGACGATGAGTAAGGATTGCATGATGATGCTCAAAACATTTTTCTGCCGGACCAGTCCGCCATAAAATAAGGCGATGCCGGGAATAGTCATTAACAAGACCAGAACGGTGGAAACCATAATCCAAGCAGTGTTACCACTGTCAAGTACGGGTGTTGCATTTAGTAGAAAAAGATTCATCGTGTTTATTTTTTATTGTCAAAAACTATGTCTGTTGTCAATGTTCCTGTTCTGCATTGTAAAGCGCTATGTCGCCTCTTTCCCCCGTTCGGATACGGATTGCGTCTTCTACCGGAATGATGAAGATACGTCCGTCGCCGATTTCACCGGTTTGCGCGGCTTGCAAGATGGCAGTTACCGTCTTTTCTACATTCTTGTCACGTACGACAATCGATACCAAAATTCGTTCGATGGAACTGGTGTCATACATAATGCCGCGATAAATCCGCGCTTGACGTGATTTCCCGATTCCTCTTACATCATAATAAGAAAACCATTCGATGTCTACCTCCAAGAGTGCTTCTTTCACGTCGTCGAACTTGCTTCTGCGGATGATTGCCTCAATCTTTTTCATTCCTTTCTATTTTATGTTTGTAATAATTGTCAATGATGAAATGTCAATTACGCTATCCGAGCCACTTTTTCAGCCGTTCCATCGCTTCCGCAGTGTCATCGCGGTCGCCAAAAGCCGTAAGGCGGAGAAAACCTTCGCCGCTCGGGCCGAAACCGACGCCGGGTGTGCTGACGATGTAGACTTCATAAAGCATTTTTTCAAAGAATTTCCATGAGGAAAGCCCGTTGGGCGTTTTGAGCCATATATAGGGTGCATTTTCTCCACCGTACACATTCAGTCCGCAGCTTAACAGGCTTTCGCGCATGATGCGTGCATTGGTCATGTAGTAATCAATCGTCTGTTTGACCTGTGCTTTCCCTTTCGGGCTGTAGACAGCTTCGGCGCCCCGTTGCGTGATATAGCTTGTCCCGTTGAACTTCGTACACTGCCGGCGGTTCCACATCCGGTTGAGCGGGACTCGTTCGCCTGTCAATGTGAATGCGTTCAATTCTTTCGGTACGACCGTGTAGCCGCACCTTATGCCTGTGAAACCTGCCGTCTTTGAAAAACTGCGAAACTCGATTGCCACTTTCTTTGCCCCCTTGATTTCATAAATGGAATGGGGTACCGATGGGTCTTGGATATAGGCTTCGTAGGCAGAGTCGTACATGATGATGCAATCGTTGGCAAGCGCATAGTTGACCCATTTCTTCAGCTCCTCTTTCGGCAATGTGGTGCCTGTCGGGTTGTTCGGATAACAAAGGTAGATGATGTCAACGCGCCGGCTGGGCAGGTCGGGTTTGAAACCGTTTGCATCCGTACAAGGGATGTAGACCACGTCGCTCCATCGGCCGTTTTCCAGCGTACCCGTCCGTCCGCTCATGACGTTTGAATCAATATAGGCGGGATAGACCGGGTCGGTTACACCGATGCTGTTGTCGTGCCGGAGCAAATCGCCGATGTTTCCACAGTCGCTCTTTGCCCCGTCACTGATGAATACTTCCGAAGGCTCGAGTGAAATACCGCGTGTCGCATAGTCGTTTTTGATGATGGCATCAATCAGAAACGAATAGCCTTGTTCGGGACCATAACCGTGAAACGTCTCTTTATGTGCCATTTCTTCGACCGCCTTGTGCATTGCCTCGATGACGGCCGGAGCCAGTGGTTGTGTCACGTCGCCAATTCCCATGCGGATCAGTTTCGCTTTGGGATGTGTCACCTTGAAGCTGTTTACCTTTTTCGCAATATCGGAAAAGAGATAATTACTTTGCAACTTCAAGAAATGTTCGTTAATCAGTGCCATATATCGTTTTATTGTTTTGTGTTTTATCGTTCAATCTCTCCATCGAAAACTTTGACCGCATCGCCTGTCATAAGTACCTTGTCTGTGCTTTCATCCCAACGGATGACCAAAGGCCCGCCGTCCATGATCACTTTGGCGGTTCGTGCCATTTTCCGGTTGGCGACGCCTGCCACAGCGGTCGCACAAGCGCCTGTCCCGCAGGCTTGGGTGATGCCCGAACCGCGTTCCCACACCCGCATCCGGATTTCGTTCGTGTTTAGGACTTGAGCAAATTCAACATTCGTGCGATTCGGGAACATGGGGTGGTTTTCTATCAAGGGACCGATAGCCGGAAGGTCGATTTGTTCCACATCGTCGACAAAAACGACAAAGTGCGGATTACCCATTGACACGATTGTCCCTCTGTATACCTGTCCGCCAGCCTCTAATTCGACTGCGACCCTGCCGACGACGGGACGTCCCATGTCCACCGTCACTTCGCTCACCTCTTCAGGGGCGCCGGCCGTTCGCCGACGGGTGGTCAGTCGTAATTCCTTTATGCCGGAGCGTGTTTCGAGTGTAACGGTTTTCCGGTCGGTGAGGCCTTTGTCGTACACATATTTCCCGATGCAGCGCGACGCATTGCCGCACATCATCGCTTCCGAACCGTCGGAGTTGAAAATACGCATACTGAAATCTGCCACATCCGACGTGCCAATCAGAACCAATCCATCCGACCCGATGCCCGTATGCGGCCGACTCCAACGGATGGCACATACTTCCGGATTGGGTATCGGATATTCCATCGTGTTTATATATATATAATCGTTTCCGGCTCCTTGCATCTTGGTGAATTTGATTAGTTCTGTCATTTTATTGTGATTGTTTTGTTTATTATATCTTTTTGCTTTATTTCAATGCAAATATACTGCGTTTTGATATTCGTGTGGATAAAATGGTGTCTAAATGTAGAAATAATAATGGATATGTGATAATTTATTTCAAAATGGTTTGTTTAGGTGATAAATTGTAATCAAAATAGATTGATTTGGTTTCTTATTGTAAATTTGAAGAAATGCAATCTGGTCGGGTAATATAGATAAAATGGTTTTGCTTAATTTAGATTGATGGTTGCGTGGAAAGTTTGTGCTTTAAACATATTTTAGATTTTAGTATTCATAAGGAGGTATTTTCAGTTACCCGGAGGGTAAATCTGATTAAGTTAAGAGTCTTTTTATGTGTATCGGAGGGAAGTGTTTTTATGCAAGGGATTCTGTTGTATTCTTCTCCTGTTGATTTTCAGTGAGAAATACGTTAATCCGGTAAATGGGGGCAAGGGGCGGTCGAAGAGACGATGAGAATAAATTACATCTAATAAACCAGAACAAAATAATTTCACAACAAAACATTTTGCACATCATTCAAAAAAAACTACATTTG
>CAYXIX010000017.1:0-23309 GCA_964465405.1 uncultured Parabacteroides sp.
TTTAATCAGCAGCAAGCAGTTAATCCCGACAACCTCACGCTCCGGGAAAACCTGTTGCAGGGCTTTCCGCACCACTTCGTCTTTGGGAGAATTATAAAAAGGAAGTAACACAGCACCGTTCATAATCAAGAAATTGGCATAAGTGGCCGGCAGGCGTTCGCCCCCCCACTCGACCGGGTCTGCCATCGGAAGCGGAACTAGATGATACGGCTCGCCATTCATCTGCCGGAAGGCTTGCAACTCCTGTTCCATTGCCTGAAGTTCTTCAAAATGTTCATCCGTTTCATCCGTGCACTGTACATACGCAATCGTATCGACACGGCAAAAACGCGCCAACGTATCGACATGGCTATCCGTATCGTCACCCGCCAAATAACCGTTTTCCAGCCACAGAATACGTTTGAAACCCAATACCTCTTTCAGATAAGCCTCCAGCTCCTCTTTTTGCAAATATTCGTTCCGGTTGACCGAAGCAAGGCATTCGACCGTCGTCAGCAACGTCCCCGCGCCATCCGACTCGATGCTACCTCCCTCTAACACAAACGGTTGCATATTAATCACCGGGATATCCGGCGCAAAGGCACGTTGTGCCGCTAACTTCCGTGTAATCAGATTATCCAAATGGGCTGCAAATTTCATACCCCAACCATTGAACACAAAATCATAGATGACCGGTTCGCCCCCGTCAAACAGCGAGATACCGCCATGATCGCGTGCCCATGTGTCGTTTGTTTCCATCTCGTAAAACCGTATCCGCCCATAATCAACTTCTCCCAATTGGGCACGGACAGCTTCCGCATCGGGACAGACAATCAGCAATTTTTCCCTTTTGATTACCTCTTTGGCAATCGCGACAAAGCATGGCACCACCTCATCCAAAATAGGCGCCCAATCCGTATCAGCATGTGGCCATGTCAGCTGAACCGCACTTTGCGGATGCCACTCTGCCGGCAATATAATCGTATTTTCCATCTTTTATTTTATTCTATCCATTTCGCAAATGTAAGGATTTTTATTGCCCGGCTTACTCTCCGGGCAGACGAAATCAGGCTCAAGGTGTTTTCCTTTACCCGGAGAGTAATATTTCTTAACAGGAAGTTTGTTCCTCTCTCCGCTTTTTCCTACCTTCGCACAGAAAAATTTTTTCTATTATATGCGTCCCGTAATCCGCCCCATCCGTCAGAATGAAATCAGGCTGCTTACAGATTTTTTGTATGAGGCTATCTACCAACCGGACAATAAACCGCTTTTACCACGAACTGTCATTCGGCAACCTGAGCTTTGGATATATATTGACCGCTTCGGGGAACATAAAGGGGATAGATGCATGGTGGCAGAGGTGGACGGGTTGGTAATCGGAGCTGTTTGGACCCGCCTTATTCATGCCTGCGGATTCGTAGACAAAACAACCCCCGAATTGGCAATCTCGATTTATCCGCCCTACCGTCGCAAAGGCATCGGAACCCGACTGATACAAGAAATATTCCGACTGTTAAAGCAGGAAGGATATAAACAAGTTTCCCTCTCTGTCAGTAAAGAAAATGAAGCCGTACATCTCTATCTAAGAATCGGTTTCCATGTCGTAGAAGAAAGGGAAGAAGATTATTTGATGGTTTGTTCGCTAATTGTTCCATGACAATCTACAAACTTTAGTCGGACATTTCATTATTTTTCCTACCTTCGTGAAAATTATTGACCCATTATGAATATACAACAACTCGAATATATCTTGGCTGTAGACACCTATCGCCATTTTGCCAAAGCCGCAGAACATTGCCGCGTCACACAACCCACTTTAAGCATGATGATCCAAAAACTGGAAGACGAACTGGGAATCAAGCTGTTCGACCGCAACACGCAACCCGTCAGTCCGACGCCTGCCGGACGCAAAGTAATCGACCAGGCACGAATCGTCCTATATCAAACCTCCTTAATCAAAGAGATTGTGAACGAAGAAGAACAATCGTTGAAAGGGACGTTCCGCTTAGCCGTATTACCCACCATCGCCCCTTATCTCCTGCCCCGATTTTTTCAGCAATTATCCGAAAAACATCCGGATCTGGACATCCGAATCAGGGAGATGCAGACAGCCCCAACGCTAAAGGCTTTAGTCAACGGAGAAATAGATGCCGCCATCATTGCCAACCAACCGACAGAAAATCTGTTGCAAGGAAAAATCCTATATTACGAACAATTTTATGCCTATGTCGCCCGCAACGAAACTCTTTTCAAAAAGGAGCTGGTACGCTCGTCAGATATCAGCGGCGAACGGCTATGGCTATTAGACGAAGGGCACTGTTTCCGTGATCAATTAATGCGCTTTTGCCAAATGGAAAAGGTCAAACTGCGTCAGGCGGCCTATCAGTTGGGCAGTCTGGAAACATTCATGCGCATGGTGGAGGGAGGTAACGGCATCACTTTCATTCCCGAACTGGCCCTCTATCAACTTAGCGACCAACAAAAAGGGCTGGTCCGCCCGTTTGCCATACCGCGTCCTGCAAGGGAAATCGTGTGGGTAACGCGCAAAGATTTCATTCGGCATACGCTTGCAGACCTATTGATACGGAACATCAAAGAGCATATTCCTCAAGAGATGCTTTCTTTGCAGGCCGGATTGAAAATAGTCTGATTATCAGCTTTATCACTTTCATATTCAGCCACAAAAAAGCCATTTAAAAATCAAACAACAGCCCTTACAATGGTTAAAAAACAATAAGAGCATGATTAAAAACTATGTTCTACAACATAATTCCCAAAGTAAGGCTATATCTTTGCAGCGTAAACAAAAGAAAGTTTAGGTTCAATTTATTATTAAACCGTTTTCCAAGCGAGGAAAACTAAATTGCAAAATGTATGATGAAAGAGAATGAAAAAAGTATGCGTGTTTTAGCAATGCTGCAATATCAAGCAGCTCGTTATCAATCTATCAGAAACGGTTCGATGTGTCAACGGATAAATACGGAAATTCGTAAATTGCTAAATGAAATGAGTGGAAACTCAAAGAATTAAGAAGTTTTAGATTGTAGATGGAAATCTCTTCACCTTTAGCCATTTCAGGCTGGTGAGAGATTGATGTAGAGGACATTCGAAGCTATTTCAGAGGCGAAGATTGGCCTTTTTTATTTTTCCCTCCCTTGCTCGCCAAACGTAAACAAATGTTTTTTGTACATTTGCTGAAATTATAAATACGAAATCTTATGCAGAAAATAGGATTAGTGGCAATAGCCCTGATGTTAACATCGGCCTTAGGAGCAACATCTCCTGAAAAAAAAGGATTGGAAGTGATTAACCGGACAAATGCAGAGGCTTATATTTCATTCTTAGCCAGCGACGCATTAAAAGGACGCGAAGCAGGCTCACAGGAAGGGCAAATTGCAGGAGAATATATCGTATCTAACCTGAAAACGTTAGGCATCGCTCCTTTGTTCGATTCTTATGATCAACCATTTGAAGCATACAATAAAGAACGCCAAAAACGAGGCCGGTATCAGGTTCACCCAGATTCAATTGCCAAATTGAAAAAAGAGGTGCACCAAAAATTATCGCTCCGGAATATCTTAGGAAAAATAGAGGGGAAACAACCGAATGAATATGTGATCATCGGGGCACATTATGACCATTTAGGTTTTGACCCTACATTGGATGGAGATCAAATCTACAACGGAGCAGACGACAATGCTTCAGGTGTTTCGGCCGTGCTGCAAGTGGCAAAGGCGTTTCTGGCTACCGGCGTACAACCGGAGCGCACCGTCATCTTTGCTTTTTGGGACGGAGAAGAAAAAGGGTTGCTGGGTTCCCAATATTTTGTACTGTCATTTCCTGAAATCGACCGCGTGAAGGCCTATCTGAATTATGACATGATTGGGCGGAACAGCGATGAAAGCCGTCCTACGCTGGTCGACTATTTCTACACCGAAGCCCATCCTGTGTTCGGCGATTGGCTGAAAAACGACATCCAAACTTATAAGCTGAACCTCACGCCTATTTATCATGCGTGGGACAAACCGGTTGGAGGGAGCGACAACGGTTCGTTCGCCCAATGCGACATCCCGATTATCTGGTATCACACAAACGGGCATCCGGACTATCACATGCCAAGCGACCACGTGGAAAAAATCAACTGGGAGAAAATTGTCGACATCACAAAGGCTTCTTTCCTCAACATGTGGAATCTGGCAAACGAAGAGACGTATTGAAACTATTCATACAAACAAAAGAGAGGTGCAATTCAAAACTGCACCTCTCTTTTCATTTATATAGCCTGCTTGTTAAGCTTCGACGTCCCAATTTTCAGAAGCTAAACGTTTGTAACTGCGCAAACGCCATTTGGCATTTTCTTCCGCAGCCTCAAACAATTCGGCAGCTTCAGCCGGATATTGTTTCATGACAGAAGCGAAGCGAACCTCACCTTTCAAGAAGTCTTGGAACTTGCTCCAATCCGGTTCTTTGCTGTCAAGCGTGAACGGATTCTTGCCTTCAGCCTCCAACGCCGGGTTGTAACGCCACAAGTGCCAATAACCACATTCAACAGCCGCCTTTTCTTCTGCCTGCGATTTGCCCATACCCTTTTTTAAACCGTGATTGATACAAGGAGCGTAAGCAATAATCAAAGAAGGACCGTCATAAGCCTCAGCCTCGCGCAATGCTTTCAACGTTTGAGCTTGATCAGCCCCCATCGCAATCTGAGCAACATAAACGTAACCGTAAGTCGTGGCCATCAAACCAAGATCTTTCTTGCGTATACGCTTACCGGAAGCAGCAAATTTGGCGATAGCTCCCAACGGGGTAGCCTTAGAAGATTGTCCGCCCGTGTTCGAATAAACTTCCGTATCCAACACCAGTATGTTCACGTTCTTACCCGACGCGATCACGTGGTCAAGACCTCCGTAACCGATGTCGTAAGAAGCACCATCACCACCGATAATCCAATGCGAACGTTTAACGAGGAATTGAGACAAACCGGCAATCGTCGCACAAGCCGGGCATTTATCTTTCGATGCTTCCACCATCGGGATGATTTTCTCAGCCAACTCTTTCGTCTTGTCTGCATCGTTCTGGTTGTCAATCCAAGCTTGGAAAGCCTCTTTATATTCAGCCGACGTGCCTTCGTATGCAATAGCATCTTCCATCGCTTTTTGGATACGTGCCCGCATCTTTTCATTAGCCAATTCCATTCCTAAACCGAACTCACAAAAATCTTCAAACAAAGAGTTCGCCCAAGCCGGACCGTGTCCCTTTTCGTTGGTTGTATAAGGAGTAGAAGGTACAGAACCCGAATAGATAGAAGAACAACCGGTTGCATTAGAAACCATTTCACGGTCTCCGAACAACTGCGTAATCAACTTCACATACGGCGTTTCGCCACAACCGGAGCAAGCACCCGAGAACTCAAACAGCGGAGTTGCAAACTGCGAGTTCTTCACGTTCGACTTCACGTCCACCAAGTGTTGCTTGCTCTTTACATTCGCAACGCAATAATCCCAGTTTGCAGCCTCAGCCAACTGACTCTCTAACGGAACCATTGACAATGCCTTGTTCCTCTTGAAGCCCGGACAGATATCTACACAGTTTCCGCAACCCAAACAATCCATAACGTCTACTTGCATACGGAATGCCATGCCTTTCATCGAAGCCGGAGCTTTTACTGTAATGGTCGCAAAGTTGGCACCCTTTTGTTCCTCTTCATCCAAAACAAACGGACGGATAGATGCGTGAGGACAAACGTATGCACACTGGTTACATTGGATACAGTTGGCTTCATCCCAAACCGGAACAAAGGCAGCGACACCGCGCTTTTCATATTTTGCCGTACCCTGATACCATGTACCGTCTTCAATATCTTTAAATGCAGAAACAGGCAGCAAGTCGCCATCTTGCGCATTGATCGGGCGAACAACCTCGTTAATGAATGCCGGATCATTGTTGTCAGCCAGAGCTTCCACCTCCAAATCAGCCCAAGCCGGTTCGATTGTCAATTGATGGTATTCACCACCACGGTCAACTGCTGCATAGTTCTTGTTTACGACATCTTCACCTTTCTTGCCATAAGACTTCACGATAAATTTCTTCATCTGCTCGACAGCCAAATCAACAGGGATTACCTCCGTGATACGGAAGAAAGCCGATTGCAAAATGGTATTGGTACGGTTGCCCAACCCAATTTCCTGCGCAATCTTGGTTGCGTTGATGTAATAAACCGAAATGTTATTCTGTGCAAAATATTTCTTTACCTTGCTGGGCAAGTTCTTAGCCAGATCCTCACCTTCCCAGATTGTATTCAACAGGAATGTACCGTTCTTGCGCAAACCACGTGTCACATCATACATGTGCAGATAAGCTTGTACATGGCAAGCAACGAAATTTGGGGTCGTTACCAAATAAGTCGAACGAATCGGATGATCACCGAAACGCAGGTGAGAACATGTAAAGCCTCCGGATTTCTTCGAGTCATAGGAGAAATAAGCCTGACAATACTTATCTGTATTATCTCCAATAATTTTTACGGAATTCTTGTTTGCACCAACTGTGCCATCAGCTCCCAAACCATAAAATTTCGCCTCAAACATGCCATCACTATCCAGCTCGACCTCTTCTTTCTTAGGAAGCGAAGTGAATGTCACATCGTCAACAATACCGATAGAGAACTGGTTCTTAGGCATTGGCAAAGACAAGTTCTCATAAACAGCCAAAATCTGAGCCGGAGTCGTATCTTTTGAACCCAAACCATAACGGCCACCAACTACCAGCGGAGCATCTTCCACGCCATAGAAACAATCTTTTACATCCAAATACAGCGGTTCGCCATTAGCTCCCGGTTCTTTCGTCCGATCTAATACAGCAATACGTTTGGCTGTCTTAGGAACTGCTGCCAGAAAATGCTTAGCCGAGAAAGGACGATACAGATGGACAGAAACCAAACCGACCTTTTCCCCTTTCGCCATCAAATAGTCAATGGTCTCACGGATTGCTTCCGTTATAGAGCCCATAGCAATGATAACACGATCTGCATCTTCTGCGCCGTAATAATCAAACAGACCATATTTACGCCCTGTGATCTTACTGATTTCATTCATATATTCTTCTACGATAGCCGGAACTGCTTCATAGAAACGATTGGAAGATTCACGGTGTTGGAAGAAATGATCCGGATTCTCAGCCATACCACGCGCAACCGGCTTCATCGGATTCAACGCACGAGCACGGAATTCAGCCAACGCTTCTTGGTCGATAAGCGGAGCCAAATCTTCATTATCCAATTTCTCGATCTTTTGTATTTCATGAGAGGTACGGAATCCGTCAAAGAAGTTGATAAACGGAACGCGAGACTTGATCGTAGCCAAGTGAGCGACACCCGCCAAATCCATTACTTCCTGAACAGAACCTTCGCACAACATTGCGAAACCCGTCTGACGGCAAGCCATCACGTCCTGATGATCACCAAAGATACACAAAGCATGGGAAGCCAGTGTGCGAGCAGAAACATGGAATACACATGGCAACAACTCACCTGCGATTTTATACATGTTTGGAATCATCAACAACAAACCTTGAGATGCCGTGTAAGTCGTAGTCAGTGCACCGGCTTGCAAAGAACCATGAACAGCTCCGGCCGCACCGCCTTCAGATTGCATTTCCTGCACCATAACCGTCTCGCCGAAAATATTCTTACGACCGGCTGCCGCCCATTCATCTACATGCTCTGCCATTGTAGACGAAGGTGTGATCGGATAAATCGCAGCTACTTCGCTAAACATATAAGAAATATGCGCTGCGGCTTCATTACCATCACACGTAATAAATTTCTTTTGTTTTGTCATAGACTCTTACTATTAGTATTTATAATGATATTTCAATACAAAAAACCAAACAGCCAAAGCGGAATCAAATTATCCGCACCAACCTCCACTTTATCAATCGCATAATACAAATCCGGATTGTTTTTCACCTTCATGTTCTCTTCAATCCTGAAATTATATTTGCCATTTACCAGAAAATGAGCATTCTTTCCCCCTTCGTTCAATTTGTTATCTTTCAACAACTGATTATAAAAGAAAGATTCACGTACCGCCTGCATATTCACTTCCATCGGACGAATCGGATACATCAGATTGGAATTATACATATACACTTTTGCCGGCTTCTTTGGGAAATATTCTCCTTTCGGATAAAGCATATTCATTAAACGGGCATCTGCCAAATACTTGATATAATTCATCACCGTCGCCCGTGACATCTCGATTTCCTTACTCAGCTGACTGATATTAGGCGTACAAGGCGCATGAATCGCCAGCAAATATAGCAACTTCCGCAACTTAGGCAGATAACTTTGTTCGATTTGCTTAATATACAACACATCTACTTCCAACATCATGTTCATGGTCTTCAACAGATTTTCCGAGAAATTCCGTTTCTCCAGAAAAAACGGATAAAAACCATGATGCAAATAATCCTGAAAATATGCCATCGGTTTTCCCTTCGCGCAAATCGATTCCGCAATCTCCCGATGATGCACCAACACCTCGTCAAACGTATAGGCAGGGATATGATTTCCCGACATGAGATTAAAAAACTCGCGAAAAGAAAACCCCCGCAAATTATATGAAACCACTTTGCCTGACAAATCCGGATTTTCTTCCTTCAACCTCATCACAGACGAACCGGAGAAAACAATCTTCAAATCAGGAAAATGTTCATGGCAATATCGCAGCTCTTTTGACCATCCGTCATATTTAAACACCTGATCAATCAGCAACACCTTACCGCCTTTTGCCCGAAACTCGGAAGCAAAATCCACCAATGTCCGCTCCGTAAAATAAAAGTGGTTCAGATTTACATACAAGCATTCCTTATTGTCTACGCCAAAAGATTCACGTGCATAATCCAACAAGAAAGTCGTCTTCCCCACTCCCCGAGAACCTTTGATTCCGATTAACCGGTCGTTCCAATTAATCTCGTCCATTAACCCTCTGCGAACCGGAGCATGCAAATGTTCAACCAGATATTTATGTGTCCTAAAAAAGGCTTCCATCTTTTTAATTGACAACGGACAATAGACAATTATTCATTTGACGGGACAAATATAAATATTTTTCCCCATATTGCCATGCAGAGATTGCAATTTTCTACATAATTGTCAATTGCCCATTGTCAATTGCTCATTCAGTCAATTATCGTTACCCAGCCATACGTATCCGGCTCATCGCCATATTGAATCGCACGAATCTTGTGATACAGCTTCTCGCATATCGGTCCCGGCTTGCCCTCTTTCGCTATCACATAAGACTTGTTCAAATCCAAATCGTCGATTTGCGAAATCGGGGCAATCACGGCAGCCGTACCACACTCGGCGGCTTCGTCAAACGTTTCCACTTCTTCCACTGGAATCGGACGACATTCTACGGTCAAGCCCATGTCGACAGCCAGCTGCTGCAAACTCTTGTTCGTTATTGAAGGCAAAATGGAATGCGACTTCGGCGTAATGTAGCTATTACCACGAATGCCAAAGAAATTGGCAGGACCACATTCGTCCAGATATTTCTTCTCCTTCGGGTCCAGATAAAGGACGGCAGCGTAGCCCAAATCGTGCGCCTTTTCGCCGGCGACCAGACTGGCCGCATAGTTTCCACCCACCTTTATCATACCTGTCCCTTGCGGAGCTGCCCGGTCATATTCACGCATGATGCACACCTTAGACGGCTGGAATCCGCCTTTGAAATAGGGTCCCACCGGTGTAACAAACACTATAAACTGATATTCCGGAGCCGGCTTCACACCTACTTGCGCTCCCAAGCCAAGCAACAACGGACGAATATACAACGACGCACCACTTTCGTAAGGCGGGACAAACCGTTCGTTCAACCTGACCACTTTCCGAACCGCTTCCTCGAATTTTTCCACCGGGAATTCAGCCATTTTGATTCCCCGACTGGACGCCTGCAGGCGACGAGCATTTTCGTCCATACGGAACACGCGCACCTTCCCGTCTTTCCCCCTGAAAGCTTTCAAGCCCTCAAAAGCCTCCTGCCCGTAGTGCAAACAAGCGGCAGCCATGTGAATATTGATGATTTCGGAAGAGCTGACCTCCAGTTCTCCCCATTTGCCGTCCCGGTAGTAACACCGGACATTATAGTCTGTCTTTACATAGCCGAAAGACAGATCAGCCCAATTCATATTTTCCATCTCTATTATTGTAATTAGATTATTGATGGCAAATGTACACAAAAACCGATGAATTATAAACGAAAATGCATTACTTTTGTCAATCAAATAACATACGGAAATGAAAGTAATCGACCTGATCACGAACAGCAAACGCACCGCGTTCTCTTTTGAAATCCTCCCGCCGCTGAAAGGGAACAGCATCCAAAAAGTATACAACGTCATCGACAAGCTGCGCGAATTCGACCCGAAATACATCAACATCACGTCGCATCACAGCGAATACATTTACAAGACGATGCCCGACGGCAGCTACCAGAAAGTCAACATCCGCAAACGTCCCGGCTCGGTAGCCATCGCCGCCGCCATCCAGAATAAATACAACATCACGGCAGTGCCCCATATTATATGTAAAGGGTTCACCAAAGAGGAGACGGAATATGCACTTATCGATCTCAACTTCTTGGGGGTTTACGACCTGTTGCTGCTGCGCGGCGATATCAAGACGCTGGAGGTGGGGCAAAACCCGCAACTCTACCACGAACATGCCACCGACCTGCAACAACAGGTCAATAACTTCAACAAAGGCATCGCGCTCGACGGTACGCCGTTTGAAGCCAACGAAACGCCATTCTCCTACGGAATGGCCTGCTACCCGGAAAAGCATGAAGAGGCACCCAATATGGAGTCTGACCTCTTTTATGCGAAAGAGAAAGTGAAAAACGGAGCCGACTATTTAGTGACGCAAATGTTCTTCGACAACACAAAATATTACGCATTTGTAGACCGCTGCCGCGCAGAAGGAATCACCGTGCCCATCATTCCCGGCATCAAACCGATTGTCTTCCGCAATCAATTGACAGTCTTGCCCCGTGTCTTCCGTTCGGATATCCCCGAACCGCTGGCCGCCGAATTGCGCAAATGCCAAACCGACGAAGAGGCAAAGGCCGTCGGCGTCGAATGGAGCATCGAACAATGCAAAGACCTGATTGCACACGGCGTCCCCAGCCTGCATTTCTACACGATGATGGCTTCCGACAGTGTCGCCCGTATCGCGAAAGAAATTTACTAACACACCCAAACAGTTAGAAATCAAACCACTGCATTTTCCTCGATTCCCTTCGGCAGGAAAATCGATTTTCCTGCTGAGGAAAACAAATTTCCTGCCGAAGAAACGCGAGGGAACTGCGGGAGCAGGCGCAAACCTGTTGCGGCAAGAGATTTCTTGACATAAGGATAAAAACAACGAAAAAGCAATGAAATACATTTTGTTTATTACACTCGATTTGGCTTTATATCCGTTCCTGCTTGTGTTATTCATCGGTAACAGCATCCGAAAAAAATTACTCCATCCGGCCGAATGACAAACAGCCGTTTCATATTTGTCCGATTATTTGTACCTTTGTTCTATCATACGAACATACGAAAAAAGGTGCATGTATTTTAAAGACGTCATCGGGCAAGAAACGCTCAAGCAACAACTTATTCACTCGGCGGAAACAGGCGTTGTGCCTCATGCCCAGTTGTTCACGGAACAGGGCGGAGCCGGCGCATTCCCACTCGCACTGGCTTACGCACGCTATCTAAACTGTACGAATCAGACAGCAGACGACGCATGCGGCCATTGCCCGTCGTGCGTGAAATTTGACATCCTTGCGCATCCCGACCTTCATTTTGTCTTCCCGATTGTCTCCAAGAAAGAAAGGAAAAAGGAGATTTGCGACGATTATCTGACGGAATGGCGCAGTTTCCTGAAAGACCGCCCCTATTTCAGCCTCGACGACTGGCTGAACTACATCGACGCTGGCAATTCGCAGGCACTTATCTATTCCAAAGAAAGCGACGAAATCATTCGGAAGCTAAGCCTGAAAATCTATGAAGCGACATACCGCATTCTTTTCATCTGGCTGCCAGAGAAGCTGCATCCGACGTGCGCCAATAAACTCTTGAAAATCATCGAAGAGCCGCCTTCTCACACCGTCATCCTTATGGTTTCCAAACAACCGGAACTTATTTTAGGGACCATCCTCTCGCGCGCTCAACGCATCTCGGTGAAGGGAATCCGGGCAGAAGACATCGCCTCCGCGATGGTCGCCCAGTTCAACCTCACGGCAGAAGATGCCCATTACGTCGCTCATCTGGCCAATGGGAACTACCTGAAGGCAATCGAGGCCATCAGCACGGGCGACGAGAACCGCTTCTTTCTCGAGCAGTTCAAGAGCATGATGCGCAATTCTTGGGCGCGGAATGTCAGAGGAATGAAAGAAATGGCTGACGTATTGGCAAGCATCGGGCGCGAACGGCAAAAGAATTTTCTGGCTTACTGCCAGCATTTAATTCGCGAAAACTTCGTCTATCGCTTTCAGGCTCCCGAGTTAAACTACATGAACCGCGAAGAGGCTACTTTTTCCATCAAATTCTCCCCCTTCATCAACGAACGGAATGTCTTCGACATCATGGACGAACTTACCCTCGCCGAAAAACATATTACTCAAAATGTAAATGCGAAAATGGTCTTTTTTGACCTCTCCCTGCGGCTTACGGTATTGATTAAACGATAAAAAACAATTTTATCTCCTTTTCGACGTTACAAAGAATATGCAAAAGGCTGTTTTATCCATTAAACAAAACAATTCAGTTTATGAAATCGATTACGATATTGTTCTGCGTCTTGTCTATCTGCCTCTTCAGTTGCAACGGGCAAAACACCCACGTCCCGGCAGCCATCACTTCGGCTACGCCTATTTCCGTCAACCGCTTCGACCAATTACTTTTCAAACTGGTGGAAACGAACGACACGAGCTTGCAAACGGAGCTCACCCAGCGTTATCCGTTAATGTTAGAAATCTTAGGCAAAGGCGTCTTAAACAAGCAATCTCCAACAATGCCGGGCTTTTTCGACCGCCTTGTCAACTATTATTCCGAGCCGACACTCAAGCAGTTGTATGCCGACGCCATGCTGGCTTATACAGAAGTATCTACCATTGAACAAGCGTTAGGAAACGGATTTGTATGGCTTAAAGCCTGTTTCCCTTCCATGCAAATACCGAGAATCTACATGCATGTTTCCGGTTTCAACCAGAATATTTTGGTCGGAGACAGTCTGCTGTCTGTTTCCATCGACAAATACTTAGGAGAGGATTTCCCGCTTTATCAGGAGTTTTTCTATGACTACCAACGCCGACTGATGACACCCGCACTTCTCGTCCCCGACTGTGTGGCGGGCTGGTTGATGTCCGAATATCCCTTTACCGGCAAAGAAAACGTTTTACTCGACCGCATGATTTACGCCGGGAAAATCAAATACCTCGTCCACCAAGCCTTTCCCCAATTGAAACCTGAAATATTGATGGGGTACACAGAAACGGCGTACGCTTGGTGCCGGGAAAACGAATCGCAACTGTGGAAAGCAATTATCGAACGCAAGCATCTGTTTACTCCCGACCAGATGACAACCTCGAAGTATTTTGATCCGCATCCCAGCCTGTTCCTCACAGACGAAGCGCCCGGCAATCTTGGCAGTTGGATTGGTTGGCAAATCATAGACCGCTACATGCGTAAAACCAACATCTCCCCCGAAGCGCTTATGCAAAACAATAACAGCCAAGAAATATTAAGAGATTCCAAGTATAAACCTTAAAACATACAACTAATCTGTTTTATTTCTTGTGGGGTTAATGCACGATCATAGATTGCTAACCCACCCAACAATCCTTTAAAAAAATTTCCCATTCCATTCTTTAACAGAACAGCACCGACCGTAAAATCAGAACCGTTATCCCCTATTCCATCCGGATAATAATAAGGATTCTTTGATTGCCTTAAACCATCCGGATATCCCTCAAAACCTTGTGTATGTTCAATCAACTCGACTTCACGCTCCTCGCATTTCCCATCCAAAAAAGAGTGGATATATTCCCCATCGTATGTAAAAGCGATACAGCACCATTCGTTTTTGGGTACCTTTTGTTTACTTGCCGAATAATCAATTGAATATGGGAACGGAAATGTAGCCTTGCCAGTCTGTGATATATGTCCACACACTTGATCAGCTCCATTATAATAGGGAAGCGAAACAAATAAGCCATACTGCCGCTTACCTCCATCTTGGTATTCATTCCACATTCCTCCAATAAAACCCGTTTGCTCACCAGTCCATTTTATCCATGCGATTACTGTCACTGCATTCGTATGAACATTCAACCGCCCCGTTTTTTCATAAGGAATAAACAAATAGTTTGTTCCATCAAACCGCAAAGATTGTCCGGAAACAGGTCCCTCTTTCACTACTTTTACAGCATCCTTACTTGAAGGTTCTAATTGCCATGAGCTTATTCCTTTTGAAACCAACACATCCGAAATTTCCCCTGATGCAAAATCCCAGTACGCAACCAGATTTGGAATCGACTCCAAATTCACATCTTTTGCATTCCTTATTTCACTGCAAAAACAAAATATAGCAAACCCTAAACAACAAATCCATTTTTTCATTTTATTCTTCTTTACAATAAAAACAAATCGAACGAAATGCCCTACTTCAAAAAAGGAAGCATTTAACCAAATTCGCATATAACCATCTCTATTTTTCCGATGATTTAAGAAATCTTCTTAATAACCGATTATATTCTTTACTCATACCGCATACTCCGGGCAGGTTCAATCCGTGAGATAAGGTAAGAGGGGGCCAGCATCATAAGCATCGAAGCAGCTAAAGTGCCCATATTTAACCATAGCAGTGTTAAAACGTTCAGGTCAACAGGTACAGCTTCAAGGTAATAAATGGCTGGATCAAGTTTCACTACATGAAAATAAGCTTGAATAACACAAAACAAAATTCCTACCACATTTCCCCATATCATCCCTTTCCCAATCAAAAAGAAAGCGATATACAAAAAGATATGTCGGATTCGGGCATTGCTTTCCCCCAACGCCTTCAAGACGCCTATCATGTTCGTCCGCTCCAGAATGATAATCAACAAACCAGAAATCATCGTAAATCCGGCAACTGCAAGCACCAACACCAAAATGACCACCACATTGATATCTTGCACCGCCAACCAATCAAATATCATTGGATTCAGTTCCTTAATCGAACGGGCATAGTATGTATTTCCCTGTCGATCACATCGTTCGATCATATCAAAATAAACAGCCTCTGCAACCATATCCAGCTTGCCATAATCCGCTATCTGCAACTCCAGTCCGCCCACCTCGTCATCATCCCAACCGTTCAACCGGCGAATCTGGCGAATGTCTGCTAACAGGAAAATTTTGTCATAATCCACAAAACCCGTTTCATAAATACCCACAATATGGAATTTCCGCGCACGAACAGGTTCTTGCACAAAATAAACAAAAAAAGAATCGCCCAACTTCAGATTTAACAAATGCGCCAAATAGGCTGATAACAACACATCTGTCGAGACCTTCCCGCCACTGAAATCAGGCACCGTTCCTTCCTTCAAATTCTTTCGAAAAAAAGACCAATCATAGTGGTTGTCTACCCCTTTCAATACTACGCCTTGAAAATCGCTGTCCGTCTTCAATATACCCGGTTTTGTCGCAAAAGCCTCCACATGCGTGATTCCCGGAAAGGCGGCCAGATACTCCATCAACGTGTCACTCGCCGCTATCGGCGAGGATTCATAGGAAGCATTGTTGTCAAAGTTCGTTATCTGGATATGCGAGCCGAAGCCGATGACCTTATTGCGTATCTCCTTTTTGAAACCAATCACAATCGCGACAGACAAAATCATGACAGCCAATCCCAGTGCAATCCCAATCATAGCAATACGGATGACGGGGGGCGTCACCTGCCGTTCCCCGTCTTTACTGAAATAAATCCTCCGCGCTATGAACCACTCTAAACTCACACAACTGCCCCCACTAAATTGTTCGACCCGGATAAGCCTCCAACGCCTTCCGCAGCACCAGCAGCGCACTTGCCAAATCCTCTTTCTTCAGGACGTAAGCAATACGTACCTCGTTCCGCCCCAAATCCGGGCTGGTATAGAAGCCCGATGCCGGCGCCATCATCACCGTCTGCCCTTCATACTCGAACTCGTCGAGGCACCATGCGCAAAACTTGTCGGCATCGTCTACCGGCAACTTCGCCACCGTATAAAAAGCCCCCATCGGGATGGGCGAATAACAACCCGGTATGCGGTTCAACCCGTCTACCAAGAACTTGCGCCGCTCGACATACTCTTCATATACCTCCCGCATGTAAGACTCCGGCGTGTCGAGCGAAGCCTCCGCGATAATCTGCCCAATCAAAGGAGGACTCAGCCGCGCCTGACACCACTTCATCACGTTCTCACGTACCATCTGGTTCTTGGTGATAAGCACCCCGATACGGATGCCGCACTCACTGTAACGCTTCGACACCGAGTCGACCAGCACCACATTGTTCTCGATACCCTTTAGATGGAACGCCGATATATAAGGTGCCCCCGTATAGCAAAACTCCCGATAAACCTCGTCGGAAAAGAGGAATAGGTCATATTTCTTCACGATATCCCGAATCTGGTCCATCTCCTTGCGCGTATAGAGATAACCCGTCGGGTTGTTGGGGTTACAAATCAGGATGGCCTTTGTGCGCGGCGTAATCAACGCCTCGAACTTTTCCATCGACGGCAACGCAAACCCCTCCTCAATCGTCGAGGGGACTGTCTTGATTACCGCCCCGCTCGAAATGGCAAACGCCATATAATTGGCATAAGCCGGTTCCGGCACGATAATCTCATCTCCCGGATCCAAGCAGGCCATAAAAGAGAAGAACACCGCTTCCGAACCGCCGGTCGTAATGATAATGTCATCCACATCGACCACGATGTTGAACTTGGCATAATACTTCACCAATTTCTCGCGAAAGCTGCGGATACCTTCACTCGGCGAATATTCCAACACCTTACGGTCAATGCGCCGCATCGCCTCCAACGCGATTTCCGGCGTCGGCAGGTCGGGCTGACCGATATTCAGATGATACACCTTGATTCCTTTCGCTTTCGCCTTGTTAGCAAGCGGGACCAATTTACGGATAGGAGAAGCCAGCATATTGACTCCTCGTTGTGATATATTAGGCATGTCCTTCTTTAACTGTTGATTTTTCAATCGGCAAAGATAAAGAGTAATTGACAATAGACAATTGACAATGGACAATTATTTTCACCAATCGCAAAACCTATTGGCATTTATTCATGATTACCTCGAAGTCGGCAAACGAAATGATTTGTGTGTGCTCTACATGATGAAGCGAAAGCAAACCCCACTCATCAAATAGTCAGCTTATACAGCAATAGCCGTGTATAGCAAATAATTATCCTTCGGATCACGGCAAAGCGAAGCACTCGGGATGGAACATGGTAGATACAAATCTACCAGAACGATGAAAAACTTAGAAACAGACATTAAACTCGTCCCATCGAATGACATGAACTTTCGGAAAAGGTATTGTATCCAATACACGAAATAATGAATACAGTCTGTTGTTCCATATCCATTATGATTCGTTTCAAGGACAAGATCCCTTTTCCCTTTGTCTTTTCATGAATACAAGAAAAATAAATGTTCTTCACACCCATTCGCTCAATTCCAGCCAACGCATGCTCTTTTCGTCTATTTCCGCCATCAGGGTGGCAATCCGTTCCGACTTGGCAAGCAGCTGGTCGTTGCTGAGCGTGCCGCTGCTCATCTCCGCCTCCAACCGCGCCTTTTCTTCCTCCAACAGCGGGATTTCGGCATCCAGCGCTTCAAACTCCTTGCGCTCTTTGAAGCTGAGTTTCTTCTTTTGTTCTTTCTCCGGGCGAGCGTTTTTTTTCGTTGCCGAGTCGTTTGAAACGGGTCCGGCAACCCAATTTTTTCGCTCCTGTCCCGTTTGTTTCTCCTTCCAAAGGCGATATTGCGTATAGTTTCCGGGAAAATCCTGTATCTCGGCATTCCCATGAAAGACCAGCAAATGGTCGACCACTTTGTCCATGAAATAACGGTCGTGCGACACGACAATGACACAACCTTTGAAGCCGCGCAGGTATTCTTCCAGCACGTTAAGCGTCACGATATCCAAATCGTTCGTCGGCTCGTCGAGCACCAGAAAGTTCGGATTCCGCATCAAAACCGTGCAGAGATACAGGCGGCGTTTCTCGCCTCCGCTTAACTTGTAGACATAACTGTGCTGCTTCTCGGGCGTAAAGAGGAAATAGTTCAGGAACTGGGAGCCCCCCAGCTTCCGGCCGTCGCCCAAATCGACATACTCGGCAATGTTCTGAACGACATCGATAACCTTCATCTGTTCGTCAAATTGTAATCCCTCCTGACTGTAGTAACCGAAGCGCACCGTCTCGCCGATGTCAAACCGCCCGCCGTCCGGCTCCAACTCGCCTACCAGCATCTTGATGAACGTAGACTTGCCCGTCCCGTTGTTACCGACGATTCCCATCTTCTCATACCGGGCAAAGACATAATTGAAATCTTCTACAATCCTCAGGTCGCCAAACCGTTTCGAGACATGCTGCGCCTCGAATATCTTCGAACCGATGTAGGAAGCCTTCACGTCCAGATTCACCTTTCCTTGCTCGTACTGCTGCTTCGCCCGCTTCTCCAGTTCGTAGAACGTGTCAATGCGGTACTTCGCCTTCGTCCCGCGAGCCTGCGGCTGGCGGCGCATCCAGTCGAGCTCTTTCCGAAGCAAGTTGTTCGCCCGGTCAATATCGGCATTCTGCGCATCTATCCGCTCTTGACGCTTTTCCAGATAATAACCGTAGTTCCCTTTATACAAATAGAGTTGCTTACGGTCAATCTCGATAATCTCGCTGCAAATGCGGTCGAGGAAGTACCGGTCATGCGTCACCATCAGGATGCTGATGTTCGCACGCGAGAGGTAGCCCTCCAGCCATTCGGTCATCTCCAAATCGAGGTGGTTGGTCGGCTCGTCGAGGATAATCAGCTCCGGTTCCGTAATCAAAACGTTTGCCAATGCGACGCGCTTCAGTTGTCCGCCGGAAAGCGTCTCGACCTTCTGGTCGAAATGATGAATCTTGAGTTGTCCCAAGATTTGCTTCGCCCGTTGCTCGTAGTCCCAAGCCTTCAGGCTGTCCATGCGGAGAAGCAGTTCCTCCAGCCGCGACTGGTCGCCCACAGCCAACGCTTGCTCATAGTCGGCAATCAGCCGCACCGTCTCGTTCGGCGAATAAAAACAGGCCTGCAAAACGGTCAGTCCTGCCGGATACTGCGGCGTCTGCTCCAGATAGCCCACCCGCAAATCGTTGCGGAACACCACCGACCCGCTGTCGTAATCCTCCTTTCCGGCAAGGATGTTCAGCAGCGTCGTCTTTCCCGAACCGTTCTTGGCTATCAGCCCGATTTTCTGTCCCTGTGCAATCCCGAACGTTATCTCTTCAAAAAGCACCAAGTCGCCGAAGCTCTTGGTCAGCTTGTCTACTTGCAAATAGCTTGTCATAAAACACCTCTCTAAATTCCACTGGCAAATGTACAAATTATAAGCGAGGCAAAAGCCCGGACACAAAAAAGTCCCGAAAACATATTGCCTTCGGGACTTTGTTTTTTGTATAGCTCTCGTCCTTCGCAGGGGGAAAGCTACATAGAACTTTTAAATACTTTTATTATTAATATAAACCGGGTCGCTTTTCGCCTTCGCAGGGTACTTTGGAACGGTTGCCCGCGCGACCTTATTTAGAATTAGTTTTTTCTCTTATTTCACGATTGCTTTCACAGCCTCTTCGCCTTCAACGGCTACAACTACTACGCCTTGCGGAGCGGCAATCGTCGCGTTGTCGGATGTCAAAACTGTATTGGCAACTACCTGACCTAAGATGTTGCTTACGACAACTCTCTTACCGGCTGCGCCGCTAATCGTGATTTGACCGTTGCCGGCGATGATTGTTACTGCAGAAGCAGTGATTTCTTCGTTAGCTGTAGATGAACCACCTTCATTTCCATCAGACAGGATAATATTGAAGATCAAAGCATCATCACCATCCGTGATTGCATTTTCGAATTTCGATTCATCCGGATCAGACAATACCAAGCAACCATTCTGCATCTTCAACCAAGCAGCATTCGTCGGAGCAATTGGAACTGTAGCAGCAGCCATCGATTCAATCAAGAATGCATTATCCTCATTGTTTTCAGTAGCTTCCAAAGCCTCTTCCGGATTGATGTAACGGAATGACCATGTGTAGTTGTGATGATTGTCGTCAGCACGCAATGCCTTCAAATTCTTGATATAGTCGGCTGCAATACCCGTTTCTTTATAATCTTTGTTGATTACAGCTGTATCCAAGTCGGCAGCAGCCATCTTGTCGAAGCCGTGCGTCAAGATATACAAGTTATCGCCAATACGCAAACCTTTCACAAAGCCGACACGCGTATATTTACCCCATTGATACAACTTTTCAAAATTATCAGCCACATCAACGGAATCAGCAAAGCTTACCATGTATTCAGCTACTGTAAAGCCAGCCTTACCCGGAGTTGCGTGTACACAGTGGGCAGCGTCAGTCGGATTTCCGTATGCATCATAATGGATACCGTTTTGTTCTGTACACGTATCACCTTCGAATGCCGGAACCACTTCTCTGTTCACATACATAAAGTATTGCGGTTTAATCTTACCCCTTACAGAGCCGTTCAAAACAGCTGTATCCACATAGAATGCCAAAGCTGTTTCATCGCTTGCACTATTGATACCCACATAAGAAATACCTTCGTTCATGAAGCTCGAGTTGTTTTCGCTAATCAGATATTCACCACGATATGCTTCTTTGAAGCGTAAAATCTTCGTCGAATCTTCTTTACCGGCAACGGCACCATCCAAATCTACATTGTTGAAACGGCGATACAACGGAGCATCGTTCGGAACAACAGCGAATGCAGAGGTACGAACCTCTTTCATCACCTGATTCTTCAACATGGCAGCCATATCATTGTCGCTCGTTCCTGCCTTCGATACTTTATCAATACCAGTACCTTCAGTCAAATCAACTAATGCATAGAAAGAACGATTCTCATAATAATTGTTTTCTTTAAAATAGAACGACTTTACATTTGTTGCAGACGGAGCTACGAAATAGCGGTCTTCGTCATCTTTGCCAATGTACTGCTTACCTGAAGCCGTATTTACATACGGAGCATACGGGTAACGAACCAACTGTTCGACCAAACCGTCGATTCCTTCCGTGCCATCAGATATATAGCCATACTTTACTTCTGTTCCTTTTTCAAAATAGAAAGAAGTAATCGCATCCTTAACGGTCAGAATCGTGTCATTGCCATTCAAACCAATATAAGCCTCAGTTGTGTACGGGTTGAAATAATTCAAGTTGTAATTGGTGACGTTCAACGTATCGTCAGCAATATACATGTAACCTAAATATTTGTTTGCAAGGATTTTCGAATCAACAGGGTCAAAGCGCAAAGAATCAGAGCCTAATGTATTACCAGTCACAAACAGGTATTTTCCTCCTTCTTCTTGACGTAACTGAACCGTTGACAGTTCAACATCCGTAAACTCACGGTTGATGATTTTTACCGTAGAGACTGCTGCAATTTCTGTCGTTTCATCGTTGTTTTTCAAAACAACCCACTGGTAAGCAGGCATGTTCAAAGCCTCTTGTTCGCTCAACGTTACCCATTGTGCACCCGCAAATGACGTTGCTTCAGGCGTGTTTTGGATAGGAACTGCCAGATATTGCCCCTTTTCGTTCGTGATTACATAAACATCGTTATCAACAGAGGTTCGGTTGGTCGTGCCTTCGCCTAACATGAATTTGATATTAGCAGGACCGGCTGTAGTCAACACAGTAAGCTCTGTAGTTGATGTCAATCTATTGGCAGTAACCAATGTTTTATTTGTTACAGGAGTTTGCCACATAGAGCCTTCCAAACCTGTAGTTGTACTTGGAGTACTTCCCTGATCCATGTAGCTCTTTACAAAAATCGCCAAACTATCTGCCGTTGGATAATAATCAAACTTAAACATGTAAGATTGGATGTCACGCTTTGCAGCACCTCCACTTACATAAGGTGCAGGACTGTGAGGTGTCGTGGCAAATGTATCAGTAGCAAAATCAATAAGTTTCAAGTTTGCTGCAGTACCATCAATGTAAGAGGTATCAACCAAGAAATAAGTATCTTCATAATACTTATCATCATTTTTGCCATCGATAACCTGTAACAGTACATAACCTCCATTAGTTGTTGATTCTTCTAAAGGATAGCCTGTTGCGGTTTGTGCATATAATTCAAATGTAGCCAACTCATTATTAACAATGCTTTCACTATTATTACCATTCCAAGCACGGAAAGTCGTAGCAGTAAACTTGTTGCCTAATGCGCTGTTCTCACCTACTTTTAATTCCGGAGTTGCGCTCAGTTGGAAAGAATCGCCTTCCGGATCTGTACCAAACTTCGTGTTCAAATCCTTTGCGGTCAAGGTATAAGCCGCAGCCGTAGCAGGAGCAACCTGAATCGTAGCAGCAGCATTAATTTTTGAAGTCGTAGCCTCTTCCTTAACCGCTTGTAAAGCTCCCGTTGTCGTATTATAAGACAAACAAACAACAGAGTCGGTCTTGAAATAAGAATACAAACGTGAGCTCGGCAAATTAGAAGAACTTGATACCAATGGCAACCACTTCCATTCCGATACATTACCACCCATCGAAACTTCTGTTGCCGTAGTTGTCAATGCCGACAAATCAACAGACAACGGGCAACCAGTACCTTTATTAACCAATGTAAAATCCGGTCCGCCGACACCATTGTCAACATAAGAGATTGTCCACAAAGATGACGTTAAATCAGTAACATTGGCAGGATCCACAAATGAAGCCTTGTAAGAACCATCTGCTGCTTGAGCCATCACAAGGATTTTATTACTCCCATACAGCTGATAAGCTTTTCCTGCTTCTACTGTCTTAACATTTGCAGTCGGATTACTGATTGCAAACGCTGAGGACATTCCACCGACTACAAGGAACGTAGCCAAAAGCGTAGAAAACTTTTTGTTCATAATTCAATTTGTTTAATTAATTAATAATATAAATGTATTGTGTATAAATCACTTATCTTCTTCAGAACGCTTTCTGTCCAACTGTTAATTATTGTCTTTTGGACGGAAAAACGTTCGTTTTTTT
>CAYXIX010000018.1:0-22751 GCA_964465405.1 uncultured Parabacteroides sp.
CTTTTTGCATACGATATTATTATTGCAATTAAGATGAAAATTGCTTGTAGGGAAAGCAGTCGTTGTATTGATAAGCAAAAAGAGGGCGTGTAGTTGCCGATGATGCAATGAATTAGAAAATGTCTTGCTGTAAGAAGGGAAATTTAGTCGCAGGTGAAATAAAACTGTCCGAAGTGTAAATCCGTTTACCCGGAGGGTAATTATTCTAAAGCTTTTGTGTACTTTTGCGGTCATAAATGAAGACAGTTTAAACGTTTAGCAAAAATGAAGAAGTTCGTAGTAGTACCTTTGTTTGCAGCCGGGATGGCTGCAATGGTTGGATGTGGTAATGCTCCTGTGAAAGAGGAGGCAGGAGAAAAGGCGATAGATTTGGCCAATTTGGATACGACGACTGCACCCGGAACCGATTTTTATCAGTATGCGTGCGGCGGTTGGATGCAGCGGAATCCGTTGAAACCGGAATATGCCCGTTTCGGCACGTTTGACCGGTTGAGAGACAACAATCTGGAACAGATTCGCAGTTTGATTGAAGAGCTGAAAGCAACTCCGCAGCCGGATGGCAGTGTCGGTCAGAAAATCGGCACCTTGTTTGCGTTGGGGATGGACAGCGTGAAGCTCAATGAGGACGGCTTCGGCCCCATCAAAGAGCAATTGGCCGAAATCAACCGGTTGGGGACGAAAGACGAGTTCACCAAAATGGTGGCCCTGTTCCATAAAGAGGGAATGACGCCCTACTTCGCACTGTATGTGGGGGCGGACGAGAAAAACAGTTCGATGAATATCGTGCAGCTTTATCAGGCAGGTCTGGGCATGAGCGACCGCGACTATTATTTGCTGGAAGACGAAAGCAGCCAGAAGATGCGCGATGCGTATAAGGAGTATATCACACGCTTGTTTACGCTGACAGGCAGCTCTCCCGAGCAGGCAGATGCCGCAGTCAATGCGATTATGAAGATAGAGAAAGGTATCGCCGGCGTGTCGTTCAGCCGGGAGGAATTGCGCGATTCGCGGAAGAACTACAACAAGATGTCGGTTGAAGATTTCAAGGCCAAATGTGATTTGCTGAATTGGGATTTGTATTTTGAGACGATGGGTATCCGTACGCAGAGCATGGATGTGAAACAACTTCCGTTTCATGAAGGGCTGACCGCTTTGGCGAAGGAGATAACGTTGGATGAACAAAAATATTACCTGACCTTTAATTTGCTCAGTTCGGCCGCTCCTTATTTGAGCGATGCGTTTGTCATGACCGATTTCGATTTCTACGGGAAGGTCATGTCCGGTCGTCAGGAATTGCAACCGCGTTGGAAACGGGCGTTGTCGACGGTCAACGGCGCGTTGTCCGAAGCGGTCGGCCAGATGTATGTCGCTAAATATTTCCCGGCTTCTTCCAAAGAGAAGATGTTGAAGCTGGTGAATAACCTGCAAGTTGCATTGAGCGAGCGTATCGCCGGGCTGGAATGGATGAGCGACACGACAAAGGCAAAGGCGCAAGAGAAACTTTCTGCCTTTATTGTCAAAATCGGTTACCCGGATAAGTGGCGCGATTATAGCGGACTGGAAATCAAGTCGGATTCTTATTGGGCGAATGTTTGCCGGTCGCGGAAGTTTGAAACGGCTTATATGTTGGCAGATGTGGACAAACCGGTGGATAAGGCACGCTGGTGGATGAGTCCGCAGACCGTGAATGCCTATTACAATCCGACGACGAATGAAATCTGTTTCCCGGCAGCAATCCTGCAACCGCCGTTCTTTAACCCGGAAGCAGACGATGCGGTCAATTATGGCGCGATTGGCGTTGTGATTGGACATGAGATGACGCACGGATTCGACGATCAAGGGCGTCATTATGACAAAGAGGGGAACTTGAACGATTGGTGGACGGCGGAAGATGCCGAACGCTTTACCAAGCGTGCCGACCGTTTGGCTGAACAATACAGCGCGATTGTGGTAGCGGATACGGTACATGCGAACGGCCGTTTCACATTGGGCGAAAATATTGCCGATCAAGGCGGGCTGATTGTGGCTCATCTGGCTTACCTGAATTCGTTGGAAGGAAAAGAAAAACCGGCGCCGGTCGACGGGTTTACGGACGACCAACGCTTCTATTTGGGGTATGCGAACCTGTGGGCACAGAATATCCGGAAGGAGGAAATCCTGCGTCTGACGAAAATCGACCCGCATTCGTTGGGCGAATGGCGTGTGAATGCGGCACTCCGCAACATCGACAATTTCTATGCCGCTTTTGGTGTTCAAGAAGGCGATTCCATGTATATGGAACCTGCCGACCGCGTGATTATTTGGTAAGCGATGTTACAGGTAGATGTCTGTTTTTCGCCGGCTCTCTATCCGGCTTATCATAATCCGGAGGCCATTGTGGTGGTAGTCGATATTTTTCGGGCGACCACCACGATGGTGACAGCTTTCGAACGGGGCGTGCGCAGCATCCGTCCCGTTGCGACGGTGGAGGAGGCGGAGGCTTATAAACAGGCGGGGTGGCTGGTCGGTGCGGAACGCCATGTAAAGCGATGTCCGTTTGCCGACTTCGGGAATTCTCCGTTCGATTATACGGAAGACAAGGTGGCAGGGCAAGATATTGTCTTTACGACGACGAATGGGACGCGCGCCATCGCGATAGCCCGTACGGCTTTTCGCGTGGTGATTGGGGCTTTTCTCAATCTGGAAGGTGTAGCCGCCTATTGTGTGCGCCGGCAGCGGGATGTGATTGTTTTGTGTTCCGGCTGGCAGGACAAGGTGAATGTGGAAGATACGCTTTTCGGAGGCGCGTTGGCCGATGTGCTAATCCATACCGGACAGTATGAGGCGGGTAGCGATGCCGCGCGGATTGCGCGGGATATGTGGACAGAGCACCGGTCTGATTTGGCGGACTATCTGGAGCCTGCGGACCATCTGGCGCGTCTGCGGGCGAACCGGCTGGATGATGCGGTTCCTTACTGCTTGCAGCAGGGTATTACCGACCGGGTTCCGGAGCTTTCCATAGAAGAGGAAAATATGTTGGTTTTACGTTCAAGATAAATCGTGTGGAAAAAGTACGTTTCGGTATCGTCGGTACCAATTTTATTTCCGACTGGGTGATAGCAGGTGCGCGTCAGGATGCTCGTTTTGAGTTGGCCGCTGTTTATTCGCGTAAGCAGGAGACGGCCGATGCGTTTGCTGCCAAACATGCCATTCCGCATACCTTTGTCTCTTTGGAGGAGATGGCGCGCAGTCCGTTGATTGATGCGGTCTACATCGCTTCTCCTAATTTTCTGCATGCTGAGCAGAGCATATTGTGTATGCAACACGGTAAGCATGTGCTCTGTGAGAAACCGTTGGCGTCAAACGCCCGCGAGGCGCGTGCAATGATTGCGGCTTCCCGGCAATATCATGTCACGTTGATGGAGGCGATGAAACCGACACTGACGCCTAATTTTCGCGCAGTACGGGGGAACTTGCAACGTGTAGGAACGGTTCGCCGCTATTTCTCGGCTTATTGCCAATATTCTTCCCGTTATGACAAATTTAAAGAAGGCATTGTGCTGAATGCGTTTCGGCCGGAATTCTCCAATGGGGCCATGATGGATATCGGTGTCTATACGATATATCCGATGGTTGTGCTGTTCGGAAAACCGAAGCGCATTCAGGCTTCCGGCATTCTCCTTTCTTCCGGCGTCGACGGGCAGGGGGCAGTCAACTTTGAGTATGACGGCATGAACGCGACGGTGCTTTATTCCAAGATTGCCGATTCGTCATTGCCGACCGAGATTGAGGGGGAAGAGGGGAACATCCGGCTCGACCGTGTCAATATCATCAGCCGTGTTACTTTTCAACCTCGTGTTGCCGCTGCGTCAGGGCGGGGAGCGGTTGCCAAGCCGGAAGATATCAGTGTGGCGACGGAGCAGGACGAATATTATTACGAGGTGGCGGAGTTTATCGACCTCATACAGGCCGGCAAACGCGAGTCGGCTGTCAACAGCCACGCAAATTCCCTTTTGACAATGGAGATTATTGACGAGGTGCGCCGTCAGCTTGGTGTCGTGTATCCGGCAGACCGGTAATCTGTCCGTACCCGAAGCCTCTGTTCCGTGCTATCGGATCACCGGTGTTCCGTTCATACAGCAAGCAGGCTCTCTGTCAATACGGAACACCGGTGATCCGTTCATGCCACTGAAAAAATATTAATTCCCCTGTTTCCGTACATCGTTTATTGGATGTTTAGTTTAACCGAATGTAACATATCATTCGCCGATGACCCCCCGTAAAGAATCTGATAGTCTCCCGGTCGGATTTCCATCGTTTGAGTTTGGTCGTTGAATGAATAGAATGCATCAGGGGTTAATTCGATTTCCACCTTTTGCGTTTCTCCCGCTTTAACCGGAACACGTTTGAATGCCTTCAGGCTTTTGAGCGGCCCTTTGGGGTCGTTGGGGTTTTGGATGTAGACTTGCGCGACTTCGTCGCCGTCCCGTTGGCCTGTATTGGCGATTTCGAATGTCAGGCGGACAGATTGTCCGGCTGTAATGCTTGGGGCCGAGAGCGAAGCGTTTTGATAGGTGAAAGTGGTGTAGCTTAATCCGTAACCGAAAGGATAAAGCGGTTTTTCGGTCATGTATCGGTAGGTACGCCCTTTCATGCTGTAGTCTTCGAAATCCGGCAGCTGATGGATTGATTTGTAGAATGTGATGGGCAGGCGTCCCGACGGGTTATAGTCACCGAAGAGTATATCGGCAACGGCATTACCCGCTTCCTGTCCGCCGTACCAAGCGTTGAGGATGGCATCGACATGGGCCTCTTCCCAATTGAGAGCGAGTGCACTTCCTGTACAGAGTACATAGACGACCGGTTTGCCTGTCGCTTTTAAAGCCTTAACCATCTCTTTTTGCACGTGAGGCAGTTCGATGTTGGTTCGGTCACCCTTCTTGAATCCTTCAACATAGACGGGCATTTCTTCACCCTCCAGGCGGGGAGAAATGCCTCCGACGTAAATAATTACATCCGCATCCTTCACGTGGGCGGCAGTCGCTGCATAATCAACCGGTTGACGCATACCGATTTGGAAATTCAAATCAGCACTGCCTAACCGTTGCATGTATTCGATGCGGATAGGATATTTTTCCCCTTTCTTCGCGTTTAGCTGATAAGTCCGTTCGGCTCCATATTCGTTTTCCCAGACTTCTGCAACTTTTTGTTCTCCGACATAGAGACGGAAGGCGTCGTTCCCTGATAATTTGAGTTCTACCGGGCCGTTTTCCTGAGCTTCAAATTCGCCTGTAAAACGGGCCGTGAAATGGGTTAAGTTCACGTTTGGGGCAAATTGCGTGTTCCCTCCGGTTGTGTAATGCAATTCGCGGACAATACCTTGATAGACCGGTTCGCCTGAAAACTCGGTGTTGTTGAAAAAGGTAGCGGCAAACCCTTGTTTGCCATCTGTCATAATCAGATTCCCCAAGTCTTGTATGATGGAGTCGGATGTATGGTTGCATCCCAACGTATAGATAACCTCTGCATCGGGCACTTTGTTACGGATACCTTCGAGGATTGTAACCGTGTGTGTCGGGAATCCGTTATAGTTTGCCCATAGCATCGTCGAGTCGGCTGCATTGGGCCCGACGACGGCGATTTTCTTCAGCGATTTGTTTAGCGGTAACGTATGGTTGGCATTTTTTAAGAGAACCATGCTTTTGCGTGCCATTTCAAGCGCTTGAGAGACATGCTCGGGACTTTCCACCACGCTGTATGGAATCTGGGCAAAAGGCACCTGTTCGTCCGGATCGAACATTCCCAATTCGAAACGCCCTTTCAATAAACGTCGCAACGAGATATCCAAATCTGTCTCTTTGATTTTACCCTCTTTTAATGCTTTTGTCAAGGCCCGGTAACTGCCGCCACATTCCAAATCGGTTCCGCTCAAAACAGCGTCGACCGAAGCGCTTTCCGCATCCGGATGTGTTTCATGACGCGGTGTGCGCTCGTCTCGTTGCCAAAAATCGTCGATGGCGCCGCAATCAGACAGGATGATGCCTTGATAGCCCCAACTGTTACGTAAAATATCAATAAGAAGTTTGTCGCTGTTACAACAGGGTTTCCCTTCATAACGATTGTAGGCGCACATCACTTCCTGTACGTTCCCCTCCTTGACAAGTGTTTCAAACGCAGGTAAATAGGTTTGCCACAGATCACGCGGGGTGACGCTTACATCAAACTCATGCCGGTTCCATTCCGGCCCGCTATGTACGGCATAATGTTTGGCACAGGCATGTGTTTTGAAATAGCGTGGGTCATCGCCCTGCAAACCTTTGACGACGGCCAATCCCATGCGCGAGGTGAGATAAGGATCTTCTCCATAGGTTTCCATCCCGCGTCCCCAGCGTGGGTCGCGGAAGATATTGATGTTGGGCGTCCAGAAGGTCAGGCCCTTATAACGGTCATATTCTTTGAGTTTTTGGTAATGATGATATTTGGCACGGGCTTCATCACTGACCATGACAAAGGTTTCATAAACCGCCTCGTCATCGAATGTGGCGGCCAATGCAATGGCTTGTGGAAAGACTGTCGCCTGTCCGGCACGTGCGACTCCATGAAGTGCTTCATTCCACCAATCGTATGGCGGAATACCCAATCGTTCGATAGCCGGAGTGGCATTCATCATCTGTCCTACCTTTTCTTCCGGTGTAAGGCGGTTCAACAGGTCTTCTACGCGTTCGTCGACAGGAAGGTCGGGGTTCCGGAACGGGTAGTCGGCTTGACGTTGTGTACAAGAAAGTGTGAGCAAGCTTGTCAGCAAGGTTGTTAGCAGTAAGTTTGTTTTCATGTGAATAAAATTAATAAAACACAAAATTAACGGTTTGCGATTGTTTTTTCAAATCGAATTACTTAAAAATAATTACATTGCTTGTTGTTCTGACAAATGTTTTACATTTGTGTTATAAAAAAGAAGAAAGCATGAATAAGTTTATCTATTTATTAGGAGCGATGGCAGTTTTGACTGCTTGCGGAGACGATGATGAACCTTATATTCCGGAGTTGAACAAACTGACGAACGTCACATGTACCAAGAATGGCGTCACTTTTTTCCAAGCAGACATTACATATGATGAGAATCAGCGGATCAACCGCATTGTTTTGAATCAAGAGGGAACGCAGTCTGTCGATAATTACATTTTTGTGGACAATACGCTCTCTGTGAGTGGTACGCAAGTGGCTGCGGATGATTTGACCACTTCGTTTATTCATACGCGTTACACGTTGAGTGGGAATACTATTACCCAAAAAGAAGAAATGGCCGAGAACCCATACGCCAACAATGCGGTCTACACGAAAACATCCAGTTCATTCCTCTATAATGGAAATGCTTTAAGCTCCGTTTCCCAAGTGATTCGTTCGCCGTTAGAAACGGGTTCCGATTATCAGACATGGGACGTAGGAGAAGTAGCCCGTTACGTATGGGAGAATGGCAATGTCGTTTATTACGACTATCTGCCTGAACGGGAGATGGCGTATGAGTATGACACGCAATTGCATCCGGCCAATTTTCCCTTTCGGGTTATAGATACGTTCCAACCTGTTGGCTTTGAAGTTGTTTCACCGCTGAATCTGATGTATGGAGCGATGAACAGTAACTTGCCGAGCCGTGCTTATTGGTATGCGATTGCTTCGGCTACCGTCGTGCAGGCGACCTATACGTTCCGTTATACGTTTTTGGGTGATTACATCACCGGGATGACGGTGGAAGAACAACTTTATCCGACAGACGGGACAGCCGGTGAAACGAATACATATATGTATACGTTTACATACAATTTCGTGGTGCAATAACGCTTTATTTCAGTAAATCCGGGCGCAGGCAGGCCGTCCGTTCCTGTGCCTGTTGCAGGCGCCATTCTTCGATTTTGCGCTGGTGGCCGGAGAGCAACACGTCGGGCACTTTCCATCCTTTGTATTCAGCCGGACGTGTGTAGACGGGAGGAGCCAGCAGGTTGTCTTGAAAGGAGTCGGAGAGAGCGCTTTGTTCGTCGCCAATGGCACCGGGTATGAGCCGTATGACGGCATCCGTGATGACCGCTGCTGCCAGTTCGCCACCGGTTAGCACATAGTCCCCGATTGAAATTTCGCGCGTAATGAGGTGTTCGCGTATGCGGTAGTCAATGCCTTTGTAATGCCCGCAAAGGATAATCAGATTGTTTAAGAGTGACAGGCTGTTCGCCATAGGCTGGTTGAACGTTTCTCCGTCGGGCGACGTATAGATGACCTCGTCGTAATCTCGTTCGCTCTGTAGGGCGGAGATGGCCCGGTCGATAGGTTCGATTTGCATGACCATACCGGCTTCACCGCCAAACGGGTAGTCGTCCACTCTTCGCCATTTGTTGGTTGTATAATCCCGCAAGTTATGCAGGTGGATTTCTGCCAAGCCTTTGTCTTGTGCTCGTTTGACGATGGAGCAGTTAATCATGCCATCAATCATTTCAGGAAGTACAGTCAAAATATCTATACGCATAGGTTGCTTGTTTAATTTGTGCAAATGTACGAAATAAATCGGTCGAGGTTCTTTTTATATTGTCCGGAATGTAACGCCATCTACCCGGCGTGTAGCGTTGTTTACCCGCCGACCAATTTTTCCCTCCGCCACCGTTTTTCACGTTTTTAGGGCTTATATTCATTCAAATAGGTGTGCATGTCGATTATTTACGTATATTTACCCCAAATTTGTGGCAAAGAAAAATGCAGTCATATATAGAGGAAGATATAATAAAACAATTACGTGAGCCAAAGCTCCAACGGAGTGCTTTTGAGCAAGTAGTGAATTATTATGGAAAGAAGTTGTATTGGCAGATTCGGAAAATGGTGCTGAATCACGACGATGCAAATGATTTGTTGCAAAACACGTTTATGAAGGCTTGGATGAATATTAATTATTTCCGGGGCGAGGCGAAATTGTCAACTTGGTTGTATAAGATTGCGCTAAACGAATGTATTACTTTTTTGAGCCGTCACCGGCTACAAAACAATGTGTCGATAGACGATACCGATGTGTTTTTGCTGGAACGTCTGAAGGGAGATGTCTATTTTGATGGGGATGCCGCGCAAATGAAGTTGCAAGAAGCAGTTCTTTCGCTGCCGGAAAAGCAGCGGGCTGTCTTTAATATGAAATATTTTGATGATATGAAGTATGAAGAAATGTCAGAGATTTTTGGGACTTCTGTGGGCGCATTGAAAGCTTCTTATCATCATGCTGTGAAAAAAGTAGAAGAGTTTTTAACAAAAGACATTTAAACCTTTTGTGTTGATAATTGTCACAAAGGAGGATATAAAGGAGAGAGGATATGAGAACAGAACAAGACAATCTGAACCGTTTGAAAAAAGGAGAAAATCCTTTTCATGTGCCGGAAGGGTACTTTGAAAAGTTGACAGACAATATCATGTGCCGGCTTCCTGAAAATCTTCCGGAAAAAGAGGTGAAAGTCTCATGGATGGATCGCATGCGTCCGTGGTTCTATATGGCTGCTGTCTTTGCTGGGCTGGGGCTGTTTTTTAAAGCCATCGTCCAAGTAGACGACCAAGCGGGGCAACCGGATTCTCTGCTGGTCAAAACAAATGTGAATACGATGGCTCTCCCTCTCGTGCAGGAATCCGAAGATGAAGACTATTTAGAATATTTGGAAGACCTTTATACAGGTTATCTATTGGCAGAAAAAATGGCCGAATCCGAGTAATTTGGCAAAAAAATAGAGTTTGTGGAATGTTTTTGTAAGAATACTTGTATGAATAAGATATTTTTTATTACATTTGTGGCGTATTCTATGGTGCTTTCTTTGAGCGTTCATGCGCAAAGCGAAAAGCAACATCGCAACTTTGATAAAGAGGCTTTTTTTGCACAGCGAAGTGCGTTTATTACGGCAGAAATGGGGTTGACCCCTGAAGAGGCAGCCGCATTTATTCCTTTGTGCAATGAATTGGAGAAAAAAAAGTTTGAGGCTGGTCATGAGTATCGGAACTTTCAAAAAAAGTTAAAACAAAATGCTGATGCCAAAGACGCAGATTATCTGAAAGCCATAGACGAATGTGTAAAGGTCGAAGTGGAGCAAGCACGATTGGAGAAAGAATATTATGAGAAATTTAAGAAAGTAATCCCGCCAAAGAAACTCTATAAGTATAAATATGCAGAAGGAAAGTTTGTACGAGAGTTTATGCGGGAAGGAAATAACAAGAAAGGAAATAAGGCGAAATAAAATATTATCATTATTTGTGTTTTTTGTTTAGATTTAGTTTTGGCGTTTAAGTTAAGGGAGGGGTGGCGACGTGATGTCGGTTCCCCTTTTGTTTTATACCCCTTTTGCCTTCGCTTCGTCCCAGATTCTGTCCATTTCTTCGAGTGACATTTCTTTTAAAGATTTGCCTTGATGGATTGTTTGTGCCTCTAAGTAATTGAAACGTCTGACAAATTTCTGGTTGGTACGTTCCAAAGCATTATCCGGATTGATTTTGTAAAGACGGGCAGCATTGACCAGACTGAAGAAGAGGTCTCCGAATTCTGCTTCCATTTTGTCCGCATCCATTTTCACAATCTCCTCTTTGAGTTCGTTAAACTCTTCTTGTACCTTATCCCAAACTTGCTCGCGTTGTTCCCAGTCAAAGCCGACATTGCGTGCTTTGTCCTGAATACGTTGTGCCTTGACAATAGATGGCAGGGCATTCGGCACACCTTCCAGAACGGTTTTGTTCCCCCCTTTTTCTTTTAGCTTCAGTTGTTCCCAGCTTTGTTCTACCTTTTGAGACGTGTCGGCTTCTGCATTCCCGAAGACGTGCGGATGCCGATAGATAAGTTTTTGGCAAAGGCTGTCGCATACATCTTTTATGTCGAAAGCCTTTTTCTCTTCTCCTATTTTGGCATAAAAGACAATGTGCAAAAGCAAGTCTCCAAGTTCTTTTTTGATATTGTTGTTATCTTCTTTCATGATAGCGTCACACAATTCGTATGTCTCTTCGATTGTGTTGGTACGCAGGCTCTCATTCGTCTGTTTGCGGTCCCACGGACATTTGACACGTAATTCGTCTAATATGTCCAATAAATGCCCGAAGGCTTCCATTTTTTCCTCTTTTGTCGCCATAATTAAAGGTTCTCTATTTTTGTTCTTTGAACACTTTTAATCCGTTTTGCAAGAATTGAATGTACTGAGTTACATTTTCGTTATAGGCATACGATGGCCCAAGCGGTTTGCCTTCCCCGTTGAGCAGCACATAGAAAGGTTGAGCATTCGCTCCAAACTTACTTCGCTGCAGGTAACTCCATTTATCACCGACTGTTTTCAGTTTACGGGTTCTCCCATTTTCTTCGACAGTGATGGGTTGTGGCAGCCGTGTTTTGTCGTCGACCATTAACGTAATCAGCACATAATCCTGTTCCAACATTTTTTTTACCATAGGGTCTGTCCAGACGGAGGCTTCCATCTTACGGCAGTTGACGCACCCGAATCCTGAGAAATCTATCATCACCGGCTTATTCATTTTTTGTGCGTACGCCATGCCAGATTCATAATCGTCGAATGTCGCATGAACCTCGCTGTCATACAGATTGAAGTCTTGCGTAGTAAGAGGCGGTGTGAAAGCACTGATTGCTTTTAACGGCGCTCCCCATAAGCCGGGAACCATATAGATGGCAAAGCTGAACGACGCGATTGCTAAGAACAGACGGGGTACAGAAACGTAACGTATGTCGCTGTCATGGCTGAATTTGATTTTCCCCAACAGATAACAGCCGAGTAACGCAAAAATAACAATCCATAATACGATGAAAACCTCTCTGTCCAAGATGCGCCATCCGTACGCCAAGTCGGCAACAGAAAGGAATTTCAGCGCCAATGCCAACTCCAGAAAGCCCAATACCACTTTCACAGAGTTAAGCCAACCGCCTGATTTAGGCATACTTTGCAGCAAATTCGGGAAAACAGCAAACAGACTGAATGGGATAGACAACGCCAATGCGAAACCAAACATACCGATTGCCGGTCCGATTGTTGTCCTCATTGAAGCCGCTTGCACAAGCAGGGTTCCGATGATCGGCCCTGTACAAGAGAAAGAAACCAACACCAATGTAAACGCCATGAAAAAGATACTGAGCAATCCTGTAGTCGAGTCGGCTTTTGCGTCCAGCTTGCTCGTCCAAGAGGCCGGGAGGACCAATTCGAAAGCCCCGAAGAACGCAACGGCAAATAAGACCAACAACAGGAAGAAAAGCAGGTTAAACACTGCGTTGGTCGACAAATCATTTAGCGCACTGGCCCCGAATATACCCGTAATCAGCAATCCCATCGCCAAATAGATGACGATAATAGACAGACCATACGTCAAAGCATCCTGTATGGCTTTTTTCCGGTTTTGGGTGCGTTTCAGGAAGAAGCTGACAGTCATAGGAATCATTGGCCAGACGCAAGGCGTCAGGAGCGCGATGAGTCCGCCCAGAAAACCGGCAAAGAAAATGAATAACCACGAGGTATCGACCGCTGAAATCGTCAAGTCGCCAAACGCTTTCAACTCATCCGTGACGGGAGCCCACAGCGTTTCTGTATCCGTCAGTTGCTCGGGTACGGCAGCCGGACGTGTTTCCGGTTTGGTTGACTGGGCACTTTCCCGATTGGTTGCCGGCACTGTCTCCTCACGAGCTGCCACCGACTCATCCGATTCAACAGCGGTTGTCTCCTTTTGCGCAACAGTTTCCGTCTCTGTGGCGGTTACTGCCGGAACAGTAATATCTTTTTTGTCGAATGAAAAACTAATTCGTTCGGGCGGCAAGCACGTTTCGTCGTTGCAAGCCATGAATTCCACTTCGCCCTCGATTTTGAAATGAGTCGGTTCCGTTACTTTGATTTTCTGTGTGAATGTGACCGTCCCCGAATACCAGCGCAAATCCATCGCAAACAATTCATCATACACTGTGGTCGGCTGGACGGAAGCCGTCGCTTTCCCCATCAACTTGGCACCTTTGAGCGTCTCGAACGTGAATGAGGTCGAAACCGGTCCCCCCTCCGGCAGGTCTTGGTCATACAAGTGCCAGCCTGCATCTGCTGTCGCGGTAAATAAAATCTCTTTTTCTGTCGTCGGCGTGTCGTTTAAACGGATTTGCCATTTGACCGGTTGCAAGATTTGTGCCTGAAGGGTCAATGATGTCACACATATAAAAATGAATATATAGATAAGCCTTTTCATATATTTTGATAGAGGTTTATTGGGTTAGTGATATGAATTTATCCGGAATACGCGTCTCGAAACGCATCTCCTTGCCCGTTGCCGGGTGGATGAAGAAAAGCCGTTGGGCATGGAGCATCAATCGGCCCGTCGGGTCTGTTTCTGCCCCATATTTATAGTCTCCGGCGATGGAATGCCCGATGGATTGCATCTGGGCACGGATTTGGTTTTTCCGTCCCGTCTCGAGTTCCAGTTCCAACAGCGAATAGGCCCCGTTGCTGCGTAGCAGCCGATACCGCGTAATGGCCTGTTTGCCGTCGCCTGCGTTGGTGACGTACACTTGCATCTGTTTGTTTTCGACCAGATTGGATATCAGCAAGTCGGTATCTTTTGCCGGTCGCCCTTCGACCACCGCCACATAAGTCCGCTTCGTGATGGCAGAATTCCAGTCTGATTGCAATGCTTTTTGCACCTGCTGGTTCTTGGCAAACATCATCAGTCCGGAGGTATCACGGTCCAACCGATGTAAGACGAATATCTTGTTTCGCGGGTCAATCTTTTTTACATAACTACTCAACAGATGATAAGCCGTACGTTCTTTTACCCGTTGGCTGGAGACGGAAAGGAGCCCTTCCTTCTTATTGATGACAATCAGGTCGTCATCCTCCCAGATGATGTTTAACAACGGATTGTTGAATGTGATGTTCCCGCGTCTGGGACTAATCAATACTTCATCGCCGGGAACGAGCGGCGTGTCGAATTGGGAAGTCACAACTCCGTTCACAAAGATATGTCCGTGTGCCAACAACGCTTTAACCGAAGTGCGGCTCTGTTCTTTGAGCAGCTCCAACAGGAACGGGAGCAGCGTGTTTGCCTCCTGTATGTCCACCCGGCGTCCGCGCGGCGAACGGGATTTATCTGTGTTTTTGTAATCGGATTGTCTTGCCATACGTTTATTGATTCAATCAGACAAAGATACGGGCTTTTGGTCAATAAGCAGCAATCTACATCTATTTTTGCACAATTCATAATTAATTTTCGAAGCGTGGTAGCAGATTTTAACCGGAAGGAAATTGGATTTGCCAGACAATAAAAAAATACCCGCCGGGCAAAATCGCTTTCCCGGAACCTAACTGTACAAATACATATTGCAAACCGTAGACTATTCCCAAACTCTATAATTTTTGTCCATTTCCAAACAAAACTTTTCTGTAAAAAAACTATTTCTAATTTTGTTATCCAAACTTGTAGGAAGTTATGAAATGCATTAATGTAAAAGAGGTTAGGACAAATAAGGAGATGGATGATTTCGTAAGATTTGCCGGCGATTTATACGCGGGTTGCCCTTACTACGTGCCCGATTTAGACATGGATGTTCGCGAGGCTTTCGATCCCCAAAAGAATGTGGGATTAGAGAATTCCGATATCCAGCCGTTCATCGCTTATGATGAAACAGGGGAAACGGTGGGTCGCATTGCGGGCATCATCAATCACCGTGCGAATACCAAATGGCACACGCGCAACGTCCGTTTCGGGTTTATTGAGTTTATCGATGACCAAGAGGTTTCTGCCGCATTGTTGCATGCAGTCGAGGAATGGGGTAAAACGCGGGGAATGGATTGTATCTTAGGGCCGATGGGAATTTTCGACTTCGACAAAGAAGGAATGCTTATCGAAGATTTTGATCAAATCAGCTCGATGATTACGATTTACAATTATCCTTATTATCCCAAGCATATGGAAGTATTGGGATATGAGAAGGCAGTCGATTGGCTACAGGTACGTGTCGAGATTCCGCATGAAATACCTCCCAAATATACCCGTGTAGCCAAACTTTCCAAAGAGATGTTCGGTTTGCGAGTTCGGAAACTGACCAATATCGATATCTTCAAACGCGGCTATGGGGAAAAGGTGTTTCATCTGCTGAATCAGGCCTATGCACCGCTTTTCGAATACACGGAGTTGTCCGACAAACAGATCGAACTTTATATCAAACGCTACTTGCCTTTGGTCAATAAGCAGTTATTGCCTATTATCGAAAATGAACAAGGCGAATTGATAGGTGCCGCCGTCACAATGGGAAGCCTGTCACACGCTTTGCAGAAGTCCAAAGGGAAGTTGCTTCCTTTCGGTTGGTTTCATTTGCTCCGGTCGCTGACCTGGAAGCGGGAAGAGACAGCGGAGTTGTTGCTGATTGCCGTGCGACCGGATTATCAAGGCTTGGGGGTAAATGCGTTGTTTTTTGACGACTTAGTCCCTATTTATAACAAGTTTCATTTTAAATGGGCAGAAACGGGTCCGCAGCTGGAAGACAATCTGAAAGAGTTAACGCAATGGAAACCTTTGAATCCCACATTTATTAAAAGAAGAAGATGCTATAAAAAGGATTTATAAACGAATAAACGAAAACGATATATGAAAAGAAGAGTAGTGATTACAGGCATGGGTATTTGGTCCTGTCTTGGCAACACATTGGAAGAAGTGCGTGACGCTTTGTATACGGGGAAAAGCGGAATCATATTTAGTCAAGAGCGTAAAGATGCGGGATTCCGCTCGGCGTTATGTGCTCAGGTGGCTCATGCAGATCTCAAGCCATTTGTCTCACGCAGCATGCGCCAGTTCATGCCCGAAGAAGCGCAATATGCTTACATGGCGACACGCTCAGCCCTTGAAGACGCCCATATCGACCAGGACTTTCTGGATCAGCAAGAAGTGGGCCTTATTTTCGGGAATGATTCTACGGCAGAAGCGACTATGCATGGGTTGGACAAATTCAGGGAATTTAAAGATACATCGGCTTGCGGGAGCGGCGCCATTTTCCAATCGATGAACTCCACTGTGACGATGAGTCTCGCCTGCATTTTCAAATTGCGAGGTATTAATCTGACGACTTCTGCCGCCTGTGCATCCGGTTCGCACTCGCTCGGACTGGCTTCACTGCTCATTCGCGACGGTCTACAGGATTGCATCATCTGTGGTGGTGCACAAGAGGCCAATATGTACAGTGTAGCTTCTTTTGACGGTATTCAAGCGTTCTCCATCCGCGAGAACGAACCGACAAAAGCTAGTCGGCCTTTCGACCGGGATCGCGACGGGTTGGTTCCGGGAGGCGGTGCCGCAGCTGTCATTCTGGAAAGTTATGAGCATGCCATCAAACGCGGAGCCCCTATTTTGGCAGAAATTGTCGGTTGGGGTTTTTCCGGGAACGGTGCTCATATCTCAACGCCCAATGTGGCGGGGCCGGCTCACTCTTTGGAGCTGTGTTTGAGAAATGGAGATATTACGCCGAAAGAAATTGGATACGTCAATGCCCATGCGACATCGACGCGGGCAGGAGACGGCCAAGAGGCGCTTGCGATTGCCCAAATCTTTGGGGATTATAAAGTACCCGTCACTTCGACCAAGAGCCAGACCGGGCATGAAATGTGGATGGCCGGGACAAGTGAATTGATTTATTCGATGCTGATGATGAAAAATGGATTCATCGCCGGGAATATCAATTTCGAACATCCGGATGAAGATACGGCTTGCATCAACATCTTGCCGGAAACACGCGAAATCCATTTTGACGCATTCCTTTCCAATTCATTCGGTTTCGGCGGAACCAATTCAACCCTTGTGGTAAAGAATATGTAATACAATCATTATAAAAGCAACAGTCTTATGTTACGTGAAGAGATTATAGAAAAAGTAAACAATCTGTTAGCAGAAGAGTTTGAAGTAGATTTAAGCGCACTTACGCTGGATGCCAATATCAAAGAAACGCTTTCATTGGATAGTTTGAGTCTGGTTGACCTTGTTGCACTTGTCCAGCAGACCTACAAAATCAAAATCCCGGTAGCAGACCTGCCGAGCATACAGACGTTTAACGACCTGTATAATTACATTGAGTCGCATTTGCCTGCTTGACATACATGGATTTAGGAGACATCAAACAGTTTATTCCACAGCGAGAGCCTATTATTATGGTTGACCGGCTCGTTTGTGCGACAGAGGAGGAAGCCGTTACAAGCCTTACCGTTCGGGATACCCTTTACTTCGTCACCGAAGCAGGATATCTTACCGAACCCGGTTTGATAGAACATATCGCACAATCAGCTTCGGCTTTTGCCGGTTATGCGGCACTTGCCGCCGGAGCTGCCCATCCTCCTGTGGGGTATATCGGTGAAGTAAAAAAATTCCATTGTTACCGATTGCCCAAATGCGGCGAAACATTATCCACAATCATCACGTTGGGCCCCGAAGCTGTGGGAGTCAGACTTGTCTGTGGAGAGACACGCACTGCCGATGAGGTAATCGCCAAGACACAGATGAAGATATTTACGCGATAAGACAAACAACCCATAAATGCAAATGATATCCCTATCATGAAGCTTAAAGACAATTTTTATCGACTGGAAAATATTCGGAATGAAGGGGAACATCGTCTCTTTTCCATCACGCTTTTGCCCGATTGTGAACTATATCGCGGCCATTTTCCCGGAAATCCGGTCTGTCCGGGTGTATGCAGCATCGAAATGATTCGTCAATGTGCCGAATATTTGATGGGAAGTCCGCTCTTCATCCGCAGTATCAAACAATGCCGTTTCACGGCAATCTTATCGCCACTCAACTGCCGTGAATTGACGATTGACGTATCCCTTTCATCAGCCGAAGACAGCACAATCGTCACAGCCCGTATATATGATGAGCGGGATGTCTACGTCGAGTTTAAAGGTGAAATGGTAAAAAAAGAGGAACAGGTTTCGTGATGAAATATGACGTAATCATTATCGGAAGCGGATTAGGCGGACTTGCATGTGGCCGTATCCTATCGGAAGCGGGGAAACGTGTGCTCATCCTCGAAAGAGGCACGCAAGCCGGAGGTTGTCTGCAAAGCTACAAACGCAAAGGGTTCGCTTTCGATACGGGTTTCCACTATGTCGGTGGGCTGGATGAAGGGCAATCACTTCATGCCGCATTTCGTCTGCTCGGATTGCTGTCTCTTCCCTGGAAGCGGCTGGACACGGAGTTCGACCGCATTACGGTGGGAGGACAAACCTTTGCTTTTGCACAAGGCTTCGACGCTTTCACAGAGCGATTAGCCGACGATTTCCCGACAGAACGCAAAGCTCTTCGGGAGTACGCGGAATTGTTACAACAAGTCGGTACTCAACAACTGAATGCGTTAAACCCACAAGCAACTGATACATTCAGCCCGACCCAATTGCTGGATTTGAATGCTTATCAATACTTAAAGGAAACGTTCCGTAATCCGTTGCTCGTCCAAGTGCTTAGCGGGACATCGTTAAAGACGGAGCTTCGGCGCGAATCACTTCCTCTGTTTTCATTTCTGCACGGGAACAGCAGTTATGTCGAAAGCAGTTGGAGGCTCGAAGGCGATAGTTCGCTGATCGTACATACGTTGGTAGACGCCATTCGGACAGAGGGCGGCGAGGTGGTTTGCCAAGCTCAAGTGACCGAACTTGTCGAACGCGACGGTAAGTTGGCGTATGCCGTATGCGACAACGGAGAACGCTACGAAGCAGACACATTCATCAGCAATATCCATCCTGCACAAACGTGCGAGTTGCTCAAAAGCAACTCGTCGCTCAAGAAAAGCTACCGCAACCGGCTGAACCGGTTGCCTAATACATTCGGCATGTTCACGGTCTCACTCCTCCTCAAGCCCCAATCGGTGGAATATTTCAATTGGAATCACTATATCTATCCCAAACATACGGATGTTTGGGCACTTCCTCCGACAGACGATTTCGTCGGGGGATTGCTGATATGTTGCAGAGCGGGCGAACGTTATACCCGACAAATCGATTTACTTACGCCCATGAATTGGACGCAATGCGAACATTGGAGCGATACGCACATCGGAAAACGCGGCAACGCATACGAAACAATGAAGCAGCAATGGGCCGATAGGTGTATCACACTCGCGGAAGAGGTCATACCGGGATTGCGCGGCTACATAGAGGCCTGCTATACAAGCACTCCTCTCACCTATCGCGACTACACACAGACGCCCGAAGGGTCGGCCTACGGCATCCGCAAAGATTGCAACGCGCCTTTGTCGACTTGGCTTTCACCGCGTACACCTGTCCCGAACCTTTTCCTTACGGGACAAAACCTGATGTTGCACGGCGTACATGGCGTGACGATGACCGCCCTTTTCACCTGTGCGGAGATTTTAGGTAAAGAACAAATGTGGAACATGATACAAGCATAAATAAAACAGTATGGCAACAACAAAATACGCATTAGTAACCGGCGGAAGTCGAGGAATCGGCCGTGCCATCTGTGTCAAACTGGCACAAATGGGATATGACGTCCTCATCAATTACACAAGCAACACGGCGGAAGCCGAAAAGACACTCGCACTCGTCCGCGAAGCCGGACAACAAGGTGAACTCCTGAAGTTCGACGTAAGCAACCGCGCGGAAACCCGTGCCGCCCTTGAGACATGGGGAGCTACCCACCCCGACAACTACATCGAGGTGTTGGTGAACAATGCCGGCATCCGGCGTGATAACATCCTCGCCCTGATGCCCGAAGAAGATTGGGAGCGGGTGTTGGATATCACATTGGGAGGCTTTTACAACGTCACGCAACCGCTTTTGCAACCGATGATATTTCACAAGGGAGGACGCATCATCAACATGACCAGCATCAGCGGGCTGAAAGGGATGCCCGGACAAACCAACTATTCGGCAGCCAAAGGAGGAATCATTGCCGCCACCAAAGCGTTGGCACAAGAGGTCGCCCGAAAAAATATCACGGTCAACGCCGTCGCTCCGGGTTTTATCCGGACGGATATGGTAGAGGGGCTCGACGAGGCTGCGCTGAAAAAGACGATTCCGGTCAATCGCTTCGGTATGCCCGAAGAGGTTGCCGAGTTGGTCGGCTTCCTTGTGTCGCCCGCAGCATCCTACATCACCGGGAACGTGATCAGCATCAGCGGAGGGCTTTATTCCTAAAACACGGATGGTTCCCTCTTGGGGGAAACAGAATTACCTGCCGAAGGAAATGGAGTTTCCTGCAGAGGAAAATAAAGTTTCCCGTCGGGGAAACTCCCAACCGATGCCGAACGGTTTTCGGACAGCTCGGCAAATAGATTTTTTAGTATGCAAACAGTATGAAAGAATTGAAAGATGTTTGCCGCATCCCGGTAAAATTCAGCGAAATCGACTCGATGCGGCGTGTATGGCACGGCTCATACGTCACCTACATGGAAGACGGACGGGAATCGTTTGGCCGCCGTTATCCCGGAATCGGATATGAAGATATCGAACGGTCAGGCATTTTCGCGCCGCTCTATGACTTGAAGATTCGCTATTACGCACCGTTGGAAATCAACGACGTGGCTGTCGTCCACACCTATTACATCTATAAACCGGGTGCACGGCTCGATTACCGGTATGAAGTCTATCGCGAGCGGGACAATCAGTTATGCGCAGAGGGACAGACGACCCAACTGTTCATCGACACCGACGGGCAACTACTGGTAGATATGCCCGCTTACTATCAAGATTGGCAAACTCGTTTTTTACAAATGAACGACGACGATGATTTTTCTAAAGTGGGATTCCAATGAACGAGGAAAATGTAAAAGCAACTTATAAGTCCAATGACACCGAAGAATGGTTGGACTGCGTCTGGACACGCCCCATCGGATACCGCTGGGCCTTATTATTCAAACGTTTGAACGTACACCCGAATACGGTGACAGTCCTGTCTATGCTGATAGGGGCCGGCTCCGCCCTTTTCTTCGCACACGGTTCATACCACTACGAAGGGACAACCGGCCTGTGGTGGAACATCGGGGCTATCCTGCTGCTCGCTTGGGCCAATTTTTATGACAGCGCCGACGGGCAACTGGCACGCATGACGGGAAAGAAAACACAGCTCGGCCGTATCCTCGACGGAGCAGCCAGCGAGGTGTGGTTCATCCCCATCTATCTGTCGCTGGTCTATCGGTTTTATCAACACCATACGATTGAATTCCAGTGGTTGGGCATTGCGGATACGCCTCAGAACACAGCTATCGCCACGCTGGTTTTGCTGCTCGCTGTCTGTTATTCCGGATTTGGCTGCCACAGCCGGCAATGCGGCATGGCCGACTATTACCGGCAAATCCACCTCTTTTTCCTCAAAGGCGAAGCGGACAGCGAGCTCGACAACTCGGCGCAACAGCAGAAACTGTACGACGAAACATCTTGGAAGGGGAACTTCCTTTGGAAAGCGTTCCTGAAAAGCTATGTGAATTATACGCGCAGGCAGGAAGCGCAGACGCAGGCTTTCCAACGTCTGATGAAACGGCTGAGGGAGAAATACGGAACAACGGAGAAGATTCCGCAAACGTTTCGCGACACTTTCCGCGCTCAGTCGCTTCCGCTGATGAAGTACACCAATATCCTGACATTCAACACGCGTGCCATTGTGTTGTATGTTACCTGTTTGGCAGACGTCCCCTGTCTCTATTTCTTCTTCGAGATTGTGATTATGACGGCTCTTTGCCAGTATATGCGCCATCGGCATGAGCAATTTTGTCAAAAACTTTACAATCGACTGTAATGCGGGAAAATATACATGCGTTTTGGAACAACTGCGGACAAAAAGACTATTATACTTTTGCACATCATTAAAAGTAAAGATTGTGAAGGCGAATAAAAACATTTTTCTATTTGTCCTTTTATTCACCGTATCGGCGGCGGTAAACGGGCAGAATACGATAATCAAAGGAAGTGTAACCGACTCCATTACAGGTGAGGCTCTTCCTTACGTATCCCTTATCTTCAAAGAGACAACCATCGGAACGGCGACAGACGACAACGGACAGTTTTCATTCTCTGCCAACACCGATGCCCGCATATTGGAGGTCTCCTATCTCGGTTATGACACGAAATATATATCGGTTAAACCCGGCAGTACCTATCAGCTGGACATCCAACTGGTGCCGAGCGGTATCACCTTGAACGAAGTTGTGGTCAAACCCAAGAAAGAGAAATACAGCAGGAAGGAAAACCCTGCCGTGCGTTTCGTGAAACAGGTCATCGCTTTGCGGGAAAGCAACGACCCGCGTAATCATGACTATTACCGGTATGACCAATATGAGAAAATGATTTTCGCCATGAACGATTACCAACCGAAACCTCACAAAGACGGAAAAACAGGGAAATTCGATTTTCTGGTGGATTTCATCGATACGCTCGACATCGGGACAACCATCCTCCCCGTTTCTGAAAAAGAACGCATCGAAACGGTCTTTTACAGGAAAGAACCGAAGAGCGAGAAACGGGTCGTGAAAGCGAGCAAATCTTCGGGTGTAGACGAAATTTTTTCGCGCGACGGCATCCAGCAGTTCTTGGGGGAAGTATTCAAAGAGGTCGATATTTTTCAAAACAACATCCCGTTGTTCCTGCAACGTTTTGTCAGTCCGCTCTCCACATTTGGACCTAATTTTTATAAGTATTACCTGCTCGACACGCTCGAAGTCAACGGGCAGCCATGCGTCGATTTGGGGTTTGTCCCCTTCAATTCGGAGTCGTTCGGCTTTACCGGCCACTTGTATGTGACGCTCG
>CAYXIX010000019.1:0-22745 GCA_964465405.1 uncultured Parabacteroides sp.
AGGTATTCTTATGCTTTGTTTTGCGAGTCAATCCATATTGTGACAGGCCCGTCGTTCAGCAGTTCGACTTTCATGTCGGCGCCAAATCTCCCTGTTTCTACCGTTTTGCCAAGTTGCAGCCCCATTTCATTGCAAAATGCTTCATACATCGGGATGGCTATCTCTGGTTTGGATGCACGGATGTAAGAAGGACGATTCCCTTTTTTTGTGGATGCATGTAGCGTGAATTGGCTTACGACAAGAATCTCTCCGCCGATTTCTATAACAGAACGGTTCATAACCCCGTTTTCATCGTCAAAAATCCGGAGATTGGTGATTTTTCGGCAGAGCCATTCGATATCTTCTTGCGTATCACGATTTTCAATACCGACTAAAACAAGCAGGCCTTTCCCGATTTGGGATGTCAACTGTCCGTCGATTGTGACGGATGCATGTTGTACACGTTGGATTAATGTTCTCATTTTTCTTTTTTTAGTCCATTTATTAATGTATGTGCTTTCGCTTCTCCGATGATAGCTTTCAGCTCATCGAAATCAGCCTCGCGGATGCGTTTTACACTTTTGAATCGGTTTAAAAGTAATATTTTTGTCTTTTCTCCAATTCCTTTTATGGAATCTAATTCAGATTTGGTTTGATTTTTGCTGCGTTTGTCTCTATGGAATGTAATGGCAAACCGGTGTACTTCGTCTTGTATCTGCGTGAAGAATTTGAACATATAGCTTTGTATCGGCATACCGATGGTTTCAGGCGGGAATCCATAAAGTAATTCAGAAGTCCGATGTCTTCCATCTTTGGCTAAACCGGCAATGGGAATATCGAGATGCAGTTCGTCTTGGATAACTTCGCGTACGACCTCCATTTGCCCTTTTCCTCCGTCTGTGATAATCAGGTCGGGCAGGGGGGTATTCTCTTCCAGCGCCCGTTTGTAGCGGCGGCGTACGACTTCTTGCATAGAGGTGTAATCATCCGGGCCGACAACCGTTTTGATGTTGTATTTCCGGTAATCTTTTTTGGAAGGTTTGGCCATTTTAAAGACGACACATGCGGCAACAGCATCGCTTCCCTGAATGTTTGAATTGTCAAAACATTCGATATGCGCTGGTATTTTAGGCAAATGTAATGTGTCTTGGATCTCTTTTAATAAACGTGTGCTCCTTTGTTCCGGATTTAGTTTTTCGGCCTGTTTGAGTTTGTCTACTTTGTATTGTTTCACATTCATTTCTGATAAGTCTATCAGTTTCTTTTTGTCACCTCGCTGCGGAACGGTGATGGTTACGTTTTCCAATTTAATGTCAAGAGGAAAAGGAACAATGATTTCGCGTGCCGTGCTTTTGAACCGGTTTCTCATCTCAATGATGCCTAAACAGAGAAGTTCTTCTTTGGATTCGTCCAATTTCTTTTTGTATTCGAATGTGTAGGCCTGGACTATTGCGCCGTTCCCAATATGCATATAGTTGATGTAGTCAGATTGTTCGTCTTCGGCAATAGAAAAGACGTCGATGTTGTGCAACATCGGGGGGACAACTGTCGATTTGGAACGATAATTTTCAATTACCTCATACTTCTCTTTGACTTTTTGAGCCTCTTCGAACCGTAATTCTTGGGAGAGGCGCAACATCTCCTCATAAAGATGCTTGCTTATTTGTGAGATGTTCCCTTTTAGAATCTCTTTTATTTCAGATATATTTTGTTGATATTCTTCTAAGCTCTGGAACCCCTCGCATGGCCCCTTGCAGCGTTTGATATGATATTCCAAGCAGACTTTGTAGTGCCCCTCTGCGATGTTCTCCGGAGTAAGTGGATATTTGCATGTGCGCAGTGGATACAGCTCTTTAATCATTTGGAGCATCACTTTGGCTGTGTAGACAGAAGGGTAGGGCCCGTAATAACGGGAACCGTCGCGTACAATGTTGCGTGTTTGAAACACGCGCGGGAAGTATTCATTCTTTACGACAATAGAGGGATAAGTCTTGTCGTCTTTTAAGAGGACATTGTATCTTGGGCGATATTGCTTTATCAGGTTGTTTTCCAATAGCAGGGCATCTTCTTCTGTGTCTACAACAAAATATTTGATGTCACGTATCTGTTTGACAAGTACGCGCGTTTTGTTGTTCTCTGGTTCTTTGTTGAAGTAGGAAGAAACCCGTCTTTTTAAGTTTTTTGCTTTCCCTACATAAATGATTGTCCCTTTCTCGTCAAAATATTGATAGCAACCGGGCGATTCAGGGATGACTGAAAGGATGCTCCTGATATGTTCTTCTTTTGCGCTCATTATCTTGTTTAATTGTCCCTATTTTCAATATTTACATAGCTCTTCTTGAAGTAAATGTTTCACGTGGAACATTTCGTGTTTATCGCCCGAGCATCACCAGCAGGATGTTTATGTCGCTTGGCGAAATTCCGGGAATGCGGCTTGCTTGGGCAATTGTCTCCGGGTTTATTTTTGTGAGCTTTTGCCGTGCTTCTGTTGAGAGCGACAAGATGGAGTTGTAATCAAACTTGTCTTTGATGTGGATATTCTCTAAGCGGTTTATCTTTTCGGCAATAATCTGCTCACGGCGGATATAGCCGCTATATTTAATAAGAATTTCCGCTGCTTCGATAATCTCCTCTTTACGTGGGTCTTGAATCCGGTCTAATACCTCACGGAAGTCGGGGATAAGTCCAGAAATCTTTTCCAGCATGATTTGCGGACGTGAAACCAGCTCGATTAGTTTACAGCCATGCGAAAGGGGACTCGTTCCCAACGCCTCCAAATCGGAATTAATCTGTTGGGGTTTAACCGAATAATTCTTCACAAAAGAGATGATAGCATCTCGCCACTCTTTTTTCTTTGCCAGCAAATCATAACGGTCTTGTTTGGCAAGTCCGATTTGATAGGCTTTTTCGGTCAAGCGCATATCCGCATCGTCTTGCCGGAGCAGGATGCGGTATTCGGCGCGTGACGTAAACATACGGTATGGTTCGTCTACACCTTTCGTAACGAGGTCGTCAATCAAAACGCCGATATAGGCTTCGTCCCGACCAAGCGTGAAGGGCGTTCCTCCGTGGCAGTTGATGTGTGCGTTGATGCCGGCAATCAGCCCTTGCCCGCCTGCCTCTTCATAGCCGGTCGTTCCGTTAATCTGTCCGGCAAAGAATAGATTGCGGATGGCTTTCGTCTCCAAATTATGATGTAGTTGGGTCGGGTCGAAGAAGTCATATTCGATGGCATAGCCCGGTCGGTAAATCTGCACGTCGCGGAATGCCGGGATTTGCTGCAATGCCCGCAATTGGATATCCAAAGGCAGGGAAGAAGAGAATCCGTTCAGGTAATATTCCTGAGTGGTTTCTCCTTCCGGTTCTAAGAAGAGTTGGTGCTGCGGTTTGTCGGCAAAGGTGACAATCTTGGTTTCGATGCTGGGACAGTAGCGCGGACCGATGCTCTTGATTTGTCCATTGTACAAAGGAGAGTCGGGGAGGCCTTCGCGCAAAACGGCATGGCATGCCTCGTTGGTGAAGGTTGTCCAGCAGCTGAGTTGTTTCAACACGCGGTGGGGCGTATTGAGAAAAGAAAATTTGTGGAAGTCTCTTTCGCCGGGCTGTTCCGTCATCTCCTCGAAATGGACACTTCGGGCGTCGATGCGCATCGGCGTACCGGTTTTCATCCGGTCGGATTGGATTCCCAGCGAAACCAGTTGTTCAGTCAGTCCGGTCGCTACCGGTTCGGCGATGCGCCCGCCGCAAATCTGTATGCGCCCGATGTGCATCAATCCGTTCAAGAATGTCCCGTTGGTGAGTACAACGCATTTTGCATGACATTCGACACCGAGACGGGTTCTGACGCCACACACGCTTTTCTTGTCCGGTGATAACAAAATCGTTTCCACCGTATCTTGCCACATGTACAGATTGGGTAGGTTTTCCAAAATGCCGCGCCAACACTCGATGAACCGGGCGCGGTCACTTTGCGCTCGCGGACTCCACATGGCGGGCCCTTTACTACGGTTCAACATCCGGAACTGGATGGCGGTACGGTCGGTCACGATGCCCATGTAACCGCCCAGCGCGTCGATTTCCCGGACGATTTGTCCTTTGGCAATGCCACCGACGGCCGGATTGCAACTCATCTGTGCAATCTTGTTCATATCCATTGTGATGAGGAGTGTTTTCGACCCCAGATTAGCTGCTGCGGCAGCTGCTTCACATCCGGCATGCCCGGCTCCTACAACAATTACATCATAATTAAAAGTCATGCTCTTACGTCTCTTGATTTCTTTTCCTGCAAAGATACGCAGCTTTGCGCAGATTAGGATGGACTTTCGGGGGATACTTAACTACTTTCTGGAACAGTATCCCGGCCACATTCCAACCACCAATCCAAAGAACGCACCGCCCGGACAGCCAGCAGCCGCCGTCCGGCTATAAATCAATTCGTCTAAGTTTATCCACAAAAATAGTTTGAACACCCGTTGGCGGAATTAGTTTGAGCCGAGAATGGTTAAAAGATTGCGTATATCGCTGATTTTTATCAACTTAGTATTGCCAAAATCAATAAGTCCAAATCGTCGTATGCAGAACTTATTAAACATAATTCTCAGCTCAAACTAATTCCACCAACGGGTCTGCATCTCTATCGTGATTTCTTGCTTTACCTGCGGACAACGCTTTCTTTCAGAACAAAGCTGAGTGGCAGACGATTGCGCCGGATGGTAAACGGGGACAGCTAACGGTTGAGGAGTTGAAACAGCTACTCGAATACCTCCCGTTACCTCCTGAAGAAGAATAGCATGACAATGATATGTTTTGTCCGTCTTTTTGCCGATAGTAGTAATTGATATGCCGTGAATTTCCTTCTCTTCTGTTGCACAGTGGGGGGACATATTTTATCTTTGCCTTGAAATTCGTCTGGAGATTAGTAGATGCCGGACAACGGATAAATGCCTGCTTGCGGCGATTCAAAATAGCAAATGATGATACGAAGAACCCTTCTTTGTTTTTTAGCCTGTTTATTGGCGCTTCCTTTGTCTGCACAACAGCGGAAGCGGGTTGCCGTCGTGTTAGGTGGTGGAGGGGCTAAAGGTGTGGCACATATCGGCGTTTTGAAGGTGTTGGAAGAGGCGGGCATCCCGATTGATTTCATTGCCGGTACGAGTATGGGGGCGATTGTCGGCGGCTTGTATGCCATCGGGTATAGCGCGGAAGAGATTGAGCAGATGGTGCGTCGGCAAGACTGGCAATTGCTCTTGAGCGATAAAGTGGAACGTAGTTTTCTTTTCTTCCCGGAAAAGGAGAAGGCAGAGCGTTATATTGTTTCGCTTCCTTTCGGATTGGAGAAGAAAGACCGTGTGATTGATGGTGTGGTAAAAGGGCAAAATTTGCTGAATCTTTTTTCTGACCTCACAATCGGTTATCATGATTCGGCCGATTTCAATGCTTTCCGGATTCCTTTTGCCTGTGTGGCCGTAGACGTGGTTACAGGGCGCGATTATATGTTTCATGAAGGCAGCCTGCCGCTTGCCATGCGTGCCAGTATGGCGATTCCGGCAGTCTTTACGCCTGTCCGGTTAGACAGCATGGTGCTTGTCGACGGCGGATTGAACAACAACTATCCGGCTGACGTGGCGGTGGCGACCGGTGCGGATGTCATCATCGGCGTAGACCTTTCTACCAGTGACTTGAAAACATACGAGCATCTCCAGACTCCCGGTGATATCATCGGGCAGATTGTCGCCCTGCACGGGCATGAGAAATATGCTGAAAACCGTGCGCATACCGATCTCCTTTTTCGTCCCGACCTTTCGGCATATACTTCCGCCAGTTTCACGCCGGCTGCACTCGACACGATGATGCGGCGCGGTGAAGTCGAGGCGCGCCGGCATTGGGCGGAGATTCTTGCATTAAAACAACGGCTTGGGCTTCCGGACTCGTCTCTTGGTGGAACCGATAGGCAGTGTATTTCGCAGCGGCCGGTGCAGGAATCCGACACTTTCTTTATCCGGCAAATCTACTTTAAAGGGGCTGATCCGCGCGACCTTGCTTGGTTGCATCGCATTTGCGGTTTGAGGGAGAACAGTTCGCTTACCCTGCATGAGCTGCGTAAGGCGATGTCTATCCTTGTCGGGACGAACGCGTATGCTTACGTGAACTATCGCCTGACGGGTGGCGAACAATCCGATCTCATTTTTACGCTCCATCCCAAATCGGAAAGCTCTGTCAATCTTGGTTTGCGTTTTGATTCGGAAGAAATTATCGGTGTGCTGGTCAATGCCACCTATCATAAAGCGAAACGCAACCATTCCCGCTTTGCTTTTACAGGCCGTGTAGGAAGCAAGATTTCTTCCGCGCGGCTTGACTATTCAGTCGAACGTTCTTCGCTTCGTAACGTCAACTTATCTTATCAATTCAGTTATAACGACTTGGATATCTATGAGCGTGGAGACAAACGTTTTAACACAACTTACATGCACCACTTGGCCGAGTTGGCCTATTCAGACATGAACTGGTTGAACTTCATGGTAAAAGCCGGTCTCCGGTGTGAGTATTTTGACTACAATGACTTCCTGTACACCGGCGAAGGGAATCGCTACGATATCCGTAGCAAAGGATTCTTCAATTATTTTGTCTCTGCCCATTATGAGAGCTTCGACAGGCGTTATTTCCCGTCGCGCGGCGTTTCTCTTGTTGCAGATTACACACTTTGCACGGACAACTTTGTCGGTTATGATGGCGGGAGACCATTTTCAGCGCTTGGCCTGCGCTTCCAGACGGTCTGTCCGCTTACGTCGTGCTTCAGTCTGTTACCTGCACTTTACGGGCGGGTTTTGATTGGCCGGCAAATAGCTTATCCGTATTTGAATGGGGTAGGCGGGGAATTCTTTGGGCGTTATCTGCCCCAGCAACTTCCGTTTACAGGCATCAGCCATATTGAGCTGCTGGATAATTCCGTCGTGGTTGCCCGGATGCAACTTCGGCAACGCATTGCGCGAAACCACTACATCACACTGACAGGCAATTATGGCGTGCACCATGACAATTTCTTCCACCTTTTCAAGGGAGGTCATCTGTGGGGCGGCTCGCTGGGCTACTCCTATAACAGTTTTGCCGGGCCGCTTGGCGCAACGCTTGGGGTGTCGAACCGTAATTCGCATGTGCAACTGTTCGTGAACTTTGGATTTATGTTTTAATACCTAATTATATATGGATAAAGAGATTTTTCAGTTCCTGACTGAGCTTAGGAGTAATAACAATCGGAATTGGTTCATGGCAAACAAGTCGCGTTACGACCGTCTTCTCCATATGTTTGCCGAAGATGTGCAGCAGCTTATCGACCGCATGGCTCTGTTTGAGCCTGCATTGGCAGGGTTGGTGCCTAAAGACTGTATCTTCAGGATTTATCGCGACATTCGCTTTTCGCCGGACAAGACACCTTATAAAACGCACTTTGGCGCATACATCGCCGCTTACGGGGGGCGGAAAAGCGAGTATGCCGGTTACTATCTGCATCTCGAACCGGGCGGTTCAATGCTTTCGGGTGGTATTTGGTGTCCGCCTCCGGCTCTTCTGAAGATGCTTCGCAAGGATATTTATGAGAATGTGGACGAAATCGTCGAGATTATGGAAAAACCCGATTTCAAACACGTTTATCCGGAGATGATGGGCGAGGCGTTAAAGCGTATGCCGGCCGGCTATCCGACTGACTTCCCGCATGGCGAACTGCTCCGGCGGAAGGATTTCTGCGTTGTTTCTTATAAACCGGATGATTTCTTCTGCTCCCCCGATTGGATAGACCGTACCGTCGCCGATTTCAAACTGTTGTATCCATTCAACCGTTTCTTGAATTATACGGTAGACGAATTTTATGGGAAGTGAGGATTGATAATTAGGGATTGGGAAATTTTTCCCTTTCCGTGTAGTTTCGTTTACACGGAAGGAAAATGTTTTTCCCTCGATATTGTTTTGCGGATACAAAAAAGGCTGCCCAAAATCATTTTGAGACAGCCTCTCTTTTCGTTTAAGAACTTCTTGCTTTAGTCTTTTAACTTTGCACAGATGAATTCGCGGTTCAGGCGGGCTATGTTGCTAACCGAAATGTTCTTCGGGCATTCCATCTCACACGCACGTGTATTCGTACAGTTCCCGAATCCCAGTTCGTCCATTTTGGCAATCATCGCTTTCGCACGGCGGGCCGCTTCTACACGGCCTTGCGGCAACAACGCCAATTGGCTGACTTTCGCGGAAACGAACAACATGGCAGAACCGTTCTTACATGCAGCTGCACAAGCGCCACAACCGATGCATGCAGCCGCATCCATAGCAAGGTCTGCATCTTTCTTTGGAATAGGAATGGCGTTTGCATCAGGAACACCACCCGTATTGACTGATACGAATCCTCCGGCTTGCATAATCTTATCGTAAGCCGAACGGTCGACCATCAAATCGCGAATCACAGGGAAACCGGCCGAACGCCATGGCTCAATCGTAATTGTCTCACCATCTTTAAAGCGGCGCATATACAACTGACACGTAGTGGCTCCTGTTGCTGGTCCGTGTGGATGTCCGTTGATGTAAAGAGAACACATTCCGCAGATTCCTTCCCGGCAATCATGATCGAATACAATCGGCTCTTTGCCTTCTTTCACCAAACGTTCATTCAGAATGTCCAACATTTCCAAGAAAGAGACACTCTGATGGATTTCCATCGGGTAAGTCTCGAACTGCCCTTTTATTTTCGGGCCCTTCTGACGCCAAACCTTCAGGGTTACTTTTATATCTTTATCCATTGTTGTTTCTAATTTTGAGATTGATGATTATTACTTCTTATAGTTACGTGTTTGAGGAGTAACGAACTGATAGTTCAAGTCTTCCTTCAACAGAACCGGTTCCTTATCCTCGCCTTGATAAGACCAGCAAGCCACATACATGAACTTGTCATCGTGACGCAAAGCCTCGCCATCTTCGGTCTGATGCTCAACGCGGAAGTGACCACCGCAAGATTCTGCACGGTTCAAAGCATCGTAAGCCATCAACATACCAATTTCGAGGAAGTCTGCCAAGCGTAATGCCTTTTCCAATTCTATATTCTGATCCTCTCCCGAACCCGGAATATAAACATTGCACCAGAACTCTTTCTTCAAATCCTTTAACATGGTGATAGCCTCTTTCAAACCCTGTTCGTCGCGAGCCATACCGATGTGTTCCCACATGATGCGGCCCAAATGTTTGTGGATTGAATCGACTGTTTCTTTCCCCTTGATGTTCATCAATTTGTTGATGCGTTCTTTCACTTGCTTTTCCGCTTCATCGAATTCCGGCAGGTCTGTGCTGAAACGTGGCACCTGAATCTGGTCTGACAAGTAATTCTGAATGGTATAAGGCAATACGAAATAACCATCAGCCAAACCTTGCATCAGAGCTGATGCCCCTAAACGGTTTGCTCCGTGATCAGAGAAGTTAGCCTCACCAATAGCAAACAAGCCCGGAATGGAAGTCATCAACTCATAGTCTACCCACAGGCCACCCATCGAATAGTGCAATGCCGGATAAATCATCATCGGCGTTTCGTATGGATTATCGTCGGTAATCTCTTCATACATGTCGAACAGGTTCCCATACTTTTGCTTAACAACCTCTTTACCCAGACGGCCAATTGCTTCTGAGAAATCCAAGAATACGGCGCGGCCTGTATTGTTTACACCGTAGCCGGCATCGCAACGCTCTTTTGCTGCACGCGAAGCCACGTCACGCGGGACCAAGTTACCGAAGGCCGGATAACGGCGTTCCAAGTAATAATCGCGGTCTTCTTCCGGAATATCTTTTCCTTTCTTTCTTCCCTCTTGCAAAGCTTTGGCATCTTCCAGTTTCTTCGGTACCCAGATACGTCCGTCGTTGCGCAGGGATTCAGACATCAACGTCAGTTTGGATTGGAAATCTCCTTTTACCGGAATACAAGTCGGGTGAATCTGCACCATACAAGGATTTGCAAAATAAGCACCTTTCTTATAACATTGCCATGCAGCGGAACCGTTAGAAGCCATTGCGTTGGTCGACAGGAAAAACGTATTGACATAACCACCTGTTGCAACAACAACAGCATGAGCCGCATAACGTTCGATCTTACCGGTAATCAAATTACGCGTGATGATACCACGTGCCCGGCCATCGATAAGTACGACATCCAGCATTTCGTGGCGCGTGTACATTTTCACTTTTCCTTTTCCGATCTGACGGCTCAGTGCAGAGTAAGCACCCAAAAGCAGCTGCTGCCCCGTTTGGCCACGAGCATAAAACGTACGTGATACTTGAGCGCCACCGAATGAACGGTTGTCTAACAGACCTCCGTATTCACGAGCAAACGGAACACCCTGTGCCACGCACTGGTCAATGATATTATTAGATACTTCTGCCAAACGATGTACATTTGCTTCGCGTGCACGATAGTCTCCACCTTTGATGGTATCATAAAATAAGCGGTAAACAGAGTCACCATCATTCTGATAGTTTTTAGCGGCATTTATACCACCTTGCGCTGCAATAGAGTGAGCGCGGCGCGGAGAATCTTGGATACAGAAATTCAACACATTGAATCCCATTTCTGCCAAAGAAGCAGCCGCTGATGCTCCCGCCAAACCGGTACCCACAACGATGATATCCAAGCGGCGCTTGTTAGCAGGGTTCACCAATTTCTGGTGAGCTTTATAATTTGTCCACTTCTCAGCCAATGGGCCTTGAGGTATTTTAGAATTTATTTCAGCCATATTCTTTACGTTTTAATAAGTTTACGCTCCTACACCGTTAATATAGAAGATAATCGTTATGATTGCAAACAAACCGCAGATGATAGTTGCCACCCACTTGGAGATGCATTCCCAGCGGCTCTGCCAGATGTTGTTGTTCCAGCCCAATGTTTGGATAGCCGACCAGAAACCATGCGTCAAATGGAACCACAAAGCAGCAAACCAAATTAAATACAATACCGTATTCACAATATTACCTTGAAAGTAATAATTGATGAATTCGGCTCCATCCGTCGGGGCGATATTACCGTGAATACCTGCCAGTTCTGCAAACATCATATGTGCCCAAAAGTGGTTTAAATGCAGAATCAAACCCAAAATCACGATTAAGCCCAGCACGAACATGTTCTGCGAAGCCCATTCTACACCTTTCGGGCGAGCACTTGTTGCATAGTGGTCTGCTCCACGAGCCTTACGGTTCTGCAACGTTAAAATGGTAGCATACACGAAGTGAATTACCACACCGACCGCCAGCACCAATGTACCGAGCAACGCATACCAATTTGTCCCCAGCAACTCACAAACCATGTTGTAAGCTTCGCCCGAGAATACCGCAGCGATGTTCATACACAAGTGGAACAATAAGAACAAAATAAGGAAGAGCCCTGATATACTCATTATCAGTTTTCTTCCGATTGAAGAATTAAGTAACCACATAAGATAATAATTTAAGTTATTTAATTGTGTTTATAAAATTTCTTTTTTTGTGACTTTCTGAGAATGCAAAGGTATGCTAAATCCCCATATCACGCAAACGATTAAAGAATTATTTCGTCAATAGGGCCAATGCTTCCTCGCTGTATTTTTATACCTTTGCAAAGATGGAAATAACACCTGTCAAATGTTTCACTTTTAATAAATGATATCATGAGAACAATCTCTTTTTTTACCTTTATTCTCATTTCCGTTTTTCTTTTTAGCGCATACCAGTCGCAACATGTTTCATTCCGGGTTGTCGATACGGGAGAAACTCTTCATTACCAATATGGTGACCAACCATTGTTCGCTTATCGTTATGCGACTGTTTACCCTCCGGCCGGTATTGATACGGTCTATAAACGCAGCGGCTTTATTCATCCATTGCGAACGCTTCAGGGTGAGGTGCTGACCAACTGTTCGCCTGCTGACCATCGGCATCATTTCGGATTGTGGTATGCTTGGACAAAAACTACATTCGAAAGAAATGAAATAGACTTTTGGAACCTCAATAAACGACAAGGAACCGTCCGTTTCAAACATTTCGAACAGATTACGGACAACGGGTTCACTGCTTCACTTGAACACATTGTCTATCCGGATTCCTCTGCGGAGAAAGTTGCAATGGATGAAACGTTGGAAATCCGTTTGGGAAAAACCGACTTGTCAGGTTATTACATCGACTACCATACAACCCTCCGTTGTGCCGGTTCCAGTCCCATCACGTTCGAAGCCTATCGTTATGGAGGTATTTGTTTGCGTACACGTGCCGATTGGAACGATCAAACCTCTGAAATGTTAACATCTGACGGTTATACACGCAACCAAGCCGACGGTTCACACGCCCGCTGGTGTTATTTGCAGGGAATCGCAGGCTCACAAGAAGCCTGTGTGCTTGTTGTCGCGTCTCCTGCGAATTTGAATTATCCGGAACCTTTACGTGTGTGGGACGCAACCGTCAATCCGCCTGCCGGCGATATCATGTGGAACTTCTCGCCGACAAAAGAAAAAGCATTCACTTTACAACCCGGCGACACCCTGCGATTAGCCTACCGGATTTATGTGCTGGATGAAAAAATAGACCAAACGACGGCAGAAAAACTATCCCAAAGCATTTCCGAGTGAGAAGCATTTGGAGGTTCGTTCAGGCGTCCTATCGGTGTTCTCTTTTTATATGTTGGCAAATATTCCCCGTTATCCCGAAGGAAAATCTATTTTCCTGCCGGGTAAGTCTTTTTTCCCCGAAATACAATAATTTATATGAGCTGCTTATATTTCGGTGAATTTTGTGTACATTTGTCCGAAATCTATAAATTTTTGAACTATGAATAAACTTGTAACTCTAACAGTGTTTGCGGCCACACTTTGGTTGGCATCTTGTAGTAATGTTCCGCAAGAGGAACCACTTGCGGATGTGATTGAACGTGGATTGACCGTATCGACCGAGCAAGCTTTGCTGATGGCGAAAGAATTGGAACATCAAGACGGGCGTTTGCCTAAAAGTATAAAAGACGGCCTATTGGAGACGAGTGATTGTTATTGGTGGTGCAGTGGTTTCTTTCCCGGAGAATTGTGGTATTTGTATGAAAATAACCCGACTCCAGAGTTGAAAAAGTATGCAGAACTTTTTACCGAGCGCCTGGAAGATGTACAGCATGTGACGAGTCATCACGATGTAGGTTTTATGCTTTATTGCAGCTACGGGAATGGTTACCGGCTGACCCAAAATCCGGATTATAAAAAAGTGCTGATTACCGGTGCCTATTCGCTCAGTACGCGTTTTAATCCGACGGTCGGCGCCATTCGCTCTTGGGAGTCTAATAAAGATAAGTGGCAGTATCCGGTGATTATCGATAATATGATGAATCTCGAACTTCTGACATGGGCCGGAAAGGAAACCGGCGACAATCGTTTTCGCGATATCGCTGTGTCGCATGCCGACAAGACAATTGACAACCATTTCCGTCCGGATTACAGTACGTATCATGTTGTTTCTTATGACACCATAACCGGCGTGCCTCATGCCAAAGTGACGCATCAAGGCTATGCCGATTCGTCGGCTTGGGCACGCGGACAGTCGTGGGGGCTTTATGGTTATACGATGATGGCTCGTGAGACAGGCAAACCGGAATACTTGGCTCAGGCCAAACAGATTGCTCATTTCTTGATGAATCATCCTCACATGCCGGCAGATAAAGTGCCCTATTGGGATTACGATGCGCCGGATATCCCGAATACGCCTCGCGATGCCTCTGCGGCAGCAATTATGGCTTCTGCTTTGATTGAACTGAGCCAGTTAGACCAGTCGGCGGAGGCTGCTGAGTATTTGGATTTTGCGGAGCAACAGATTCGTTCGCTTTCTTCTTCGGCTTATTTGGCAGAACAAGGGACGAATTGTGATTTCGTTTTGAAACATTCGACTGGGCATCTGCCGGGTAACAGCGAGGTGGATGTCCCGCTCAGTTATGCGGATTATTACTATGTCGAGGCTTTGATGCGATTAAAGAAGTTAATGAAATAGCATGAGCGATGAAGAATAGGTTAATTGCTGTTTGGCTTTTATGTGCATTATGTATGCCTTATATAGGTAAAGCGCAACAGACGACAGGCGAAGAAGACCGGGCTTTTTGGGTGGAGATGCTGACCCGTATAGCAGACCCGGTATTGGTCAACTTAAGTAACAATACGTTGAAGCAGAATATGCCTTATGAGTCGTTGGGCGACCGGCATCGTTTTTCTCATTTGGAGGCTGTCGGGCGTTTGATTTGTGGTATCACACCTTGGTTAGAGTTAGGCCCGGATAATACGCCGGAGGGACAACTTCGGGGGAAATACATCGATTTGGCTGTAAAAGGACTGAAAAATGCGGTAAACCCGGCGGCACCGGATTATCTGGTTTTCGGTGAGCCTTCCCAGCCTTTGGTCGATGCCGCTTTTTTGGCACAAGGCCTGTTGCGCGCTCCGAAACAGCTTTGGGGGAATCTGGACGCAGAGGCAAAAGCTTGGATGATTACCGAACTGAAACGGAGCCGGAATATCAAAGCCTATAATAACAATTGGCTGCTTTTTGCTTCGACGGTTGAGGCTGCGCTGTTGGAGTTTACGGGGGAGTATGATGAGAAGCGGTTGCTTTATGGTGTGGAGAAGTTTCGGGACGAATGGTACAAGGGCGACGCGATGTATGGCGATGGTCCCGCTTTCCACATGGATTATTATAACAGTTTTGTGATACATCCGATGTTGACGGATGTTTTGCGCGTGATGAAAAAGCATGGAATTGCGGGGGCTGAGTTTTTGGATACGCAGTTGAAACGGCATGCGCGTTATGCAGAGATTTTGGAACGTTTTATCTCGCCGGAAGGGGCTTTCCCTGTAGTTGGCCGTTCGATTTGCTATCGCTTTGGTGCGTTCCATGCGTTAGGGCAGGCTGCGTTGATGCATATTTTGCCGGAACGGGTAACACCGGCACAAGTGCGTTGCGCGTTGACTGCTGTGATTCGCCGGCAGCTGAAATCACCGGCCAATTTCGATTCAAATGGTTGGTTGCGTGTCGGCTTTACCGGTGAGCAGATTGAAATCTCAGAATCTTATATCAACACAGGAAGTGTCTATTTGTGTGCTGTCGGCCTATTGCCATTGGGTTTGCCGCCAACGGATGAATTTTGGTCTGCTCCTTATGCCGAATGGACAAATTTGAAGGCTTGGACCGGAGAGCGGGTGGAGGCTGACCACGCGATAGAATAAGGGACAATGGAGAATTGACAATTAAATAAAAGAGAAGATGAAGACGAATTATGAACTGCGTTACGCAGCGCATCCGGAAGATGCGAAACAGTATGATACGAAGCGAATCCGTCGGGATTTCTTGATTGAACGGGTATTCGCTCCAAACGAAGTGAATATGGTCTATTCAATGTATGACCGGATGATTGTAGGCGGCGCCATGCCGGTGGGTGAAGTGTTGAAGCTGGAGGCAATCGACCCGTTGAAAGCTCCTTCTTTCTTGACTCGTCGGGAAATCGGAATTTATAATGTGGGAGGAGCAGGTATTGTGAAAGCCGGTGATGCTGTTTTTGAATTGAATTTCAAAGAGGCTCTTTATCTGGGTTCCGGCGACCGTGAAGTGACGTTTGAAAGTAAAGATGCGGCTCATCCGGCAAAGTTCTATTTCAATTCGACAACGGCTCACCGTAATTATCCGGACAAAAAAGTAACGAAAGCCGATGCAGTTGTTGCTTCTATGGGGTCGTTGGAGATGTCGAACGACAGGAATATCAATAAAATGATTGTCTCTCAAGTGCTCCCGACCTGTCAGTTGCAAATGGGAATGACAGAGCTGAAACCGGGTAGTGTTTGGAATACGATGCCGGCACATGTACATAGCCGCCGGATGGAAGCCTATTTCTATTTTGAGATACCGGAAGATCAGGCAATTTGCCACTTTATGGGAGAAATCGATGAAACGCGCCATATCTGGATGCGAGGTGAACAGGCTGTCCTTTCGCCGGAGTGGTCGATTCATAGTGCAGCTGCTACGCATAACTACACCTTTATCTGGGGAATGGGAGGAGAGAATCTCGACTATGGAGACCAGGATTTTTCTAAAATTACAGATTTAAAATAATAATAGTATGGTGAACTTTTCATTAGCAGGTAAGGTCGCACTTGTAACAGGTGCTTCTTACGGTATTGGCTTTGCTATCGCTACGGCTTTTGCTGAAGCGGGGGCAACGATTGTCTTTAATGATATTAAGCAAGAGTTGGTGGATAAAGGATTGACGGCTTATCAGGAAAAGGGGATTAAAGCGTATGGGTATGTCTGTGATGTGACAGACGAAGCGGCAGTCAATACTTTTGTTGCACAGGTTGAAAAGGAAATCGGAACGATTGATATATTGGTCAACAATGCCGGAATCATCAAACGTATCCCAATGACGGAAATGACAGCAGCAGAATTTCGTCAGGTGATAGATGTTGATTTGAATGCTCCGTTTATTGTTTCAAAAGCGGTCATACCGGGCATGATTAAGAAGGGACATGGAAAGATTATCAATATCTGTTCGATGATGAGTGAATTGGGGCGTGAGACCGTCTCCGCTTATGCTGCGGCAAAGGGCGGATTGAAGATGCTGACACGCAACATCGCTTCGGAATATGGTGAATATAACATCCAGTGTAATGGAATCGGGCCGGGTTACATCGCTACGCCTCAGACCTCTCCGTTGCGGGAGATACAGCCGGATGGTTCGCGTCATCCGTTTGACGCGTTTATTGTAGCCAAGACGCCGGCAGCTCGTTGGGGTACGCCGGAAGATTTGCAGGGGCCGGCTGTATTCTTGGCTTCTGATGCTTCCAACTTTGTCAACGGACATGTGCTTTACGTAGATGGCGGTATTCTGGCCTACATCGGTAAGCAGCCCAAGTAAAACGACTCTTGCGCGAAAAATATGGCTCCCGACCGAAAAAAATCAGTCGGGAGCCATATTTTTCGCGCAAGAGCTATTCGAAACCGTGTTACCGGTTGTACTTGCTCCAATCTACGTTGTGCATATCGCCACTTGCTGCCAGCTCCTCATGGAAAGCAAAACAACATTTCAAGTTTTGTGGCGTATGCCCTTTGACGTTCATTGCCAAGTATTCCTCCAATAAGGGTTTATAATCCGGATGTACACAATTGTCAATAATACAACGGGCACGCTGGATCGGCGATTTGCCACGCAGGTCGGCAACGCCATATTCCGTGATAATGACTTTGACAGAATGTTCGCTATGGTCGAGATGTGAAACCATCGGGACGAATGAACTGATTTTACCCTCTTTGGCAGTTGAAGGAGTCGTAAAGATAGACAACATCGCTGCACGAGTAAAATCTCCTGAGCCGCCGATACCATTCATCATCCGTGTTCCGGCGACATGTGTGGAGTTGATATTACCAAAGATATCCGCTTCCAGTGCCGTATTGATGGTAATCAAGCCTAAGCGGCGGGCCACTTCCGGATTGTTGGAAATCTCTTGCGGCCGGAGTAAGATTTTGTCTTTGAAGAAATCCAAGTGCGCGTAAATGTCACGGATGACCTCGTTGCTTACGGTAAGCGAGCAACCGCTGGCGAATTTGACACGTCCCTCTTTCATCAATTCGATAACAGCATCTTGGATGACTTCGGTGTACACATTGAATGCCGGTATCTCTTTGTTCTCTCCCATGCAGCCCAATACGGCGTTGGCCACGTTCCCGACGCCGCTCTGAAGCGGGACAAACTCTTTGGGCAGACGGCCTGCGCGAATCTCCCCGACAAGGAAGTTTGCCACATTCTGTCCGATTGCCATCGTTACGTCATCAAACGGGGTAAACTTGCCCCCATCGTTGGGCTCGTCTGTTTTTACAATGCCGACAATCTTGGCCGAATCGACTTTTACGCAGTCTTTCCCGATTCGGTCTGAAGGGGAATAAATCGGGATTTCGCGGCGATAAGGCGGGTCTGCCGGTTCATAAATATCATGCATGCCACGAATCTCTTTCGGATGCCGGCAGTTTAGTTCCACGATGATTCGGTCTGCAAGCCGGCAAATGGTCGGAAGAATGCCCACTCCGCTTGTCGGAACGATTTCGCCATCTTCTGTAACATCTGCGGCTTCAACAATGGCCACGTCCACTTTCCCTAAAAAGCCATAACGGAGGTCTTGCGCAAGTTCAGACAAATGCAGGTCAAAATACTGCGCACCGCGCGCATTCAGTAAAGCACGCAAATCTTTGTTGGACTGATACGGCGTACGGAATTTGATGGCATTGGCACGTGCTAATGCACCATCTAATTTGTCACCCGTTGATGCACCTGTAAACATTCCAATTTGGAACGGATTCCCTTTTTCATGTTCCGCAATTGCTTTTTGGGCAATGGCCTCCGATACGACTTTGGGGCATCCAGCCGGAGTAAACCCGCTGAACCCGACATTGTCGTTGTGATGTACAAATGAAGCTGCTTCTTCAGCTGTAATAAATTTTAAAGCCATGATAAGTGTTGTTATATAAATAATTCTTTTTCCTTTTCTCAGTTAGCAGCGCGGGTGCAAAGGTACAAAAAATTTACTTCCGTTGTAAATTCATTTAGTGCCCATCTATTTTGTTCTGCCTTTCGGGTAATAGATGAGAAGAATAGTGGGGGGGGAAAAGCATGTGAAGCTAATACTTGCGGTTTAGTATTTCCGCGTATATAATGGCTTTCCGTAGTTCGACCGCATTGTTGAACTCGAAATCTGTCAGGGGATTGTCTTCTGTTTGCGTATGCTGCGCAACCCGGTTGTATGAAGGGGCCTGTTCTGCCATCGGTTGTACGGGCGTGACGACCGGTGTTTGTAGCGATTCCACTGGAACATCGGCTATTGTTTTTTTTGCTCGGGGCTTTTCTTCGGGTTGTTCCTCTTCTGTCTCTTCAAAAATATCCCAGAAGCCTTTTCCCAAAACAGTCTCAGGTTCTTCCACGACCTCTTTCTTCGGTTGCTGTACGGGTTTCGAATGTTTTTGTTTGTTTTTGGCATTAAACAAACCGCTGATTCCTGCAACAATCAGGAATACAATATAGATCCAATCACCTACGTTATCCATAAACTTTGATTACTTTTGCACTCCAAAAGTATGGAAAATAATTTAAAAGTGAAAGAAAACAAATCCAGAGTAGATATAAAAGCAAATAAGGGTGACTTTCACAGCCACCCTTATTCTTCATTTTTAACCAAAACCTTAACTATGAAAAATTTTACGTTTTTCATTTGCAAAAGTAAAGGCATGGTCGGAACTGTGCAAATATTGGTGCGAATATTTTTTCTGAATGAATATATTTAATTTTGATTAACGATAGAATGGTGGAACAAAAAGAAAGCGCGGACTTAAAATCCGTTGCCGATGTAAATGAACAGAAAAAGAAATTGTTTATTGAGACGTATGGCTGCCAGATGAATGTGGCAGATAGCGAAGTTGTTGCATCTATCATGCAGATGGATGGGTATGAGCCGACCGAGCGGATAGAAGAAGCGGATGCCGTGTTTGTCAATACCTGTTCAGTGCGGGACAATGCGGAACAGAAGATATACGGCCGTCTTCAGTATTTCCAGTCGTTGAAGCGGAAAAAAAAATCGTTGATTATTGGCGTGCTGGGGTGCATGGCGGAACGTGTCAAGGATGAACTGATAAAGAATTGTCAGGTGGATTTAGTCGCTGGCCCTGATGCTTATTTGGATTTGCCCAATTTGGTCGGGGCGGTTGAACAAGGGGAAAAAGCCATTAATGTAGAGTTGTCGACGCAAGAAACCTATAAGGATGTAATTCCCTTGAAGTTGCCCGGTGTACACATTTCCGGTTTTGTCTCGATTATGCGTGGATGCAATAACTTCTGTTCATATTGCATCGTCCCCTATACGCGCGGGCGGGAACGAAGTCGGGATATTGACAGCATCCTCAATGAGATTCGCGACATGCAGGCAAAAGGTTTCAAAGAGGTGACGTTATTGGGGCAAAACGTAAATTCTTATCTTTTTGAACAGGCAGGCGAACGCATTTCGTTCCCCGTGTTGTTGGCACGTGTGGCTGAGGTTGTGCCGGATATGCGTATTCGTTTCACCACCTCCCATCCGAAAGATATGCGTGATGAAACCTTGCAGGTGATAGCAGCTCATGACAACATTTGCCGGATGATTCATCTTCCGGCGCAATCGGGAAGTTCCCGAATCCTGAAAATCATGAACCGTAAATATACGCGTGAATGGTATCTGGACCGCATTGCTGCCATCCGGCGCATCTTGCCCGATTGTGCCATCTCGACAGACCTCTTTTGCGGCTTCCATTCGGAAACGGAGGAAGATTATCAGGAGACACTTTCGTTGATGCGCGAAGTGGGATATGACAGCGCTTTCTTGTTTAAATATTCCGAACGGCCGGGAACTTATGCCGCTAAACATTTGCCTGATACGGTAAGCGAGGCAGAGAAAGTACGTCGCCTGCAAGGAATGATTGATTTGCAAAATCAACTCTCAGAGGCCAGCAATCGACGCGATATCGGGAAGACGTTTGAGGTGCTGATAGAAGGTTTCTCCAAACGTTCGCGTGGACAGTTGTTCGGGCGTACGAGCCAGAATAAAGTGGTGATTTTTGACAAAGGGAATTTCCATGTCGGCCAATTCATTCATGTTCGCATTACACGGGCGACTTCGGCAACGCTTTTTGGAGAACCTGTAGCTTGAAGTAGGTATGCAACAACCGGACAAGCGTACTGTTGCGGGAAGAAAACACGTTTCTCACCAGTCAATTGGCGTTTGTCCGGTTGCGATTAAATAATCATTTGCTTTGCTAAAATGTTTGTTGCCGAAGAATCCGCGATAAGCAGACAGAGGGGATGGATGTGCCGACTTTAAAACCAAATTGCGCGATGCGTCAATGAAGGCACCCTTCCGTTGGGCATAAGCCCCCCAGAGGATATACACAATGTGGTTTCTTTCTTCAGCCAATTTGTGGATAACGGCATCGGTAAACGTCTCCCATCCTTGATTCTGGTGTGAACCGGCTTGGTGGGCACGTACGGTTAGCGTTGCGTTTAGCAACAGCACACCTTGCTCTGCCCAGCGCAATAAATTGCCACTTTGAGGTACCGGTTTCCCAAAATCACTTTCAATTTCTTTAAATATATTGACAAGTGAAGGCGGGAAAGGTGTCCCGTCTTGCACTGAAAAACATAACCCATGTGCTTGTCCCGGTTCATGATAAGGGTCTTGTCCGAGTATGACGACCTTGACCCGGTCAAACGGACAATGTTCAAATGCATTGAATATATAAGGGCCCGGCGGATAAACCGTCCCGTGCCGATATTCGTTTTTGACGAATGCAATCAGCTGTTTGAAATAATCTTTCTCAAATTCCGGTGCTAAGCGCTGTTTCCAGCTTTGTTCGATTTTGACATTCATGGGTATAAAGATTAGAATTGTTAAATCAGATACATGCCGGCTGCACGTGCTTCCCGGCGCATCTCTTCGGGCCAGATGCTGGCTTGGATTTCGCCAATATGAGCTTTCCGCAGGTAAAACATACAAAGCCGGCTTTGCCCGATCCCCCCGCCGATACTGAGCGGCAGCTCCCCGTTCAATAGCCGTTTATGGAAATAGAGCTCTTTCCGGTCTTCTGCATCACAGAGCCGGAGCTGGCGAAGCAGGGCTTCCTGATTGACGCGGATTCCCATCGACGAGAGCTCGAGTGCACGATTCAATACGTTGTCCCAAACAAGCAGGTCGCCATTGAGTCCAACCTTGCCATCTTCTGCGATTGTCGACCAATCGTCGTAGTCGGGAGCACGTCCGTCATGTTTTTCTCCGTTACTCAGCAGGCAGCCGATTCCGATGATAAAGACGGATCCATACTCTTTTGTAATGGCGTTTTCCCGTTCTTTTGGGGTAAGGGTCGGATATTTTTGGAGTAAATCTTCGGCGTGGATGAAATGGATTTGGCGAGGCAATACCGGACGGATTTCCGGAAACATTTCATAAACCATATACTCTGTGCGAACCATCGCAGCATAAATTCGGCATACGATTTCTTTCAGAAAAGCGATGTTCCGTTCTTCGGGCCCCATGACACGCTCCCAGTCCCATTGATCAACATAAAGAGAATGCAAATTCCCTAATTCCTCGTCAGAACGAATGGCATTCATATCTGTATAAATGCCATAGTCTTTCTCAATATGATAATCAGCCAGTGTCAGTCGTTTCCATTTGGCAAGCGAGTGGACGATTTCAGCTTTTGCGTCGCTCAAGTCTTTTATGGGAAAAGAAACAGCGCGTTCCGTCCCATTCAAATCGTCGTTGATTCCCATGCCTTTTAAGACGAACAGCGGGGCTGTGACCCGTCTCAAACGAAGTTCGGATGAAAGATTCTGTTGAAAGAAATCTTTTATCATTTTGATACCCATCTCAGTCTGCGGCAAGTTTAAAAGCGCCTTGTATCCGGCGGGTTTGATTAAGTAGCTCATAAAATGTTTTGTGCTTTGTTTTGTTATTTTTTCACGGCAAATATACGAATTAGCGGAATAGTAACGACTAAACTCTTTGTTTTATTTGCAAAATGGAAGCATTTTGCGTCAGATTCTATACAAAATATCAAAATGATATTTTCCTAATCTTTTCTTTCTTTTATTTGTTTTCTCAAAATATTATATCTATTTTTGCGCCGTCATTGGCTGGGTAGCTTAGCTGAATAGAGCGTCAGATTCCGGTTCTGAAGGTCGTGGGTTTGAA
>CAYXIX010000020.1:0-8738 GCA_964465405.1 uncultured Parabacteroides sp.
ATTTTGCCGGCAAACCTATTCGCAGAAGAATATCCCCCTTTTGTAGACTGGATGACCACTTTCAAGACAATCTTTTGGTTATCAGAATAAAACATTTTTAATTTGCAAAAAACTCAAAAATAAGGAACGAAAAATGAAACATTTTCTATCAGTATGTCTGCTCGTTGTGGCAGGTGGTTGTGTTGGTGCTTGTGGCTCCTCTAAGAGCACCAGTGCGGATGCGACTTCTGACGTTGCGATGCAGGTGAAAGACGCACCCCATATGCACGGCAGACCCGACGGGCCGCCGCCGGGTGGAATGGATAGGCCGCCACGCGGGGGGATGCCTCCTGGAGGGCCGGGAGGAGAGCGGTTTGACGAGGGACTGATACAAGCCACTGTCATGGTTGCTGAGGGTACACACTCCGGGCAGGGCGAGGAAATTCGGGCGGACGGGGAGAACCAGTCGGCCGTAGTTGCGCGCAATGCAGGCAAGGTGGAGCTGAGCGGGAACGTAATCGTCACGTCGGGCAATACCTCCTCGCAAGACCACAGCAGTTTTCAAGGGTTGAATGCCGGCGTGCTGGGTAGGGATGAGTCGGAAATACGCATGTCCGGCAACTGCATCGTCACCACCGGGTTAGGTGCCAACGCCATTTTTGCTTATGGCAAGAGCGTCATCTATTCAGACAGCGACGTGATAAACTGTACGGGCGATGGTGGACACGGCATCATGTGCAGCGGGGGCGGTACGATACACGCTGTAAACGTGGACATCACCACGAGCGGAAAGAATGCCGCGCCTGTGGCAACCGATCGGGGAAGTGGCACCATCACTGTGGACGGTGGGCGCATTGTTAGTCACGGGCAGGATTCTCCGGGACTTTATTCCACCGGACAGCTTACCCTTGACGGAGTAGACATTGTCTCCGACGGCAGTGAGGTGGCGGTTATAGAGGGTTCTAACCGGATTTACCTGGACAGTTGTCGGTTGCTGTGCAGCTTTCCTCATAAGTGGGGCATTATGATTTATCAAAGTTTTTCGGGTGATGCAGAAGGGGCAGACGGAGAGTTTGAGGCAGTTCGTTCAGCCATTCACGTTACTGGGGAGGAGAGTCCGTTGTTTTTCGTGACCAATACCACTGCCTACATCGTTTTGGAGGGGAACGACATCCGTTGTGCTTCGGGCATTCTGCTGAATGCAGCGGCCTCCCGTTGGGGGTATCAAGGTGAGAACGGCGGCACAGTCGTTCTCACTGCCCGTCGACAGACGCTGGAGGGCAGTCTGCTGGCGGATGCGGACAGTCGTATCTGCTTACACCTTACCGAAGGTTCTGTGCTGAAAGGTACAGTCAACCCCAACGCATCAGCTAAGATTGCAGAGGTGCGCATCGACAAGAACAGCCGCTGGGAGTTGTCAGAGGATGCCTATGTTTCTATGGTAGAGGTCAACATCGCAAACGGTAGTGTGACAAATATTACCGGCAACAGCCACAACCTCTATTACGACCCGGCACGGAATCCTTCGCTGGAGGGCAGGACATATGCCCTGCAAGGCGGTGGCGAATTGAGGGCTAAGGTTTCGGAATAACAAACCAAGACAATTAAGCATACAGACATCATGAAACAGAATCCTATTTTTACGAAAGTAGCGTCCTTGTGCATGACAGGTGTGGCACTGTTGTTTGCAACGGCCTGTTCGGAGGAAGAGGGGCCAATTGGGGACACAACTCCCGAAGCTGGGACGACGATTTCGGGTTCCCTGCCTGAATCGGCAGGTTCCCTGCTGGACTTTACCGTTGCTTTTGACGAGACGGACGAGGATACCTATGGGAGCATGGAGGAGGCTGTCATTACGGATGAGACTTCCGAAAGCTATTTGGACTTTGTAGAAAACTACTCCTTCACCACGAAGGTAACAGTCTCCTATGATGGCACAACGGCTGCTGTTACCGGTACGACGGACGGCATCACGTGCACACAGGATGGGGGACACGTAGTAGTCAGCTCCACAATCCCCGACGTAGAGTACGTGCTTGACGGGACGACCTCCGACGGTTCATTCAAGGTGTATAGCGAGGAACCGTTCCGGCTTTCCCTTTCCGGTGTGTCGATACACAATCCGGACGGGGCCGCCATCAATATACAATCTTCCGAGCGGGCTTTCGTCATGGCCGAAGAAGGTACGTCCAACAGCCTTAGCGACGGGGACGATTATGCCACAAAAGCGGATGGCGAGTCCGTGAAAGCATGTCTCTTCAGTGAGGGAAGTCTGATTTTCGGCGGAACCGGCTCGCTGAATGTGAGTGGAAACAACAACCATGCAATCACGAGTGATGACCGCATCCGTTTCCGGGCGGGCTGCCGCGTCACAGTGGAAGCTGCCGCAAACGACGGCATTCACACCGATAACCAGATTTCCATCGGAGGGGGTGTCATTCGCATCACGGCGCAGGGCGATGGCATCCAATGCGGTGACGAAGGTATCTCCATGGCTGGCGGCTTTGTGTGGCTCGCCCCTTCGGACGAAGGTTCGGACGGGTTGAAGGCAGAACAGGCAGTGGAAATATCCGGTGGTGCCGTGCAGGTGCAGATAATAGGAAAGAAAGGCAAGGGTGTCAACTGCGGTTCTTTCACGCAGACCGGTGGCAAACTCACCGTTCTTAATTATGGAGAGGCCCTATACGATGAGGACGAGGATGACATCAGTTCCGCCGCAGGCATCAAGTGTGACGGAGATATGGAAATTTCTGGCGGACAGATAGCCTTGCTAAGCACGGGCGCGGCAGGCAAGGGCATCAACTGCGACGGCTCGCTCAGCATCACTGGCGGCACGGTGCAGGTGGAAACCACCGGCAAGCAATACGTAGTCGGGCAAGTTGATTCCTCCCCGAAAGCCATCAAGGCCGACGGTGACCTGACCATCGGCGGCGATGCCGTCGTGCAAGTCAGAGCCTCCGGCGGTGAAGGCAGCGAAGGCATAGAGAGCAAATCCACCTTGCGCGTGGACGACGGGCAGATTGCCGCCTATTGCTACGATGACGCCATGAACGCATCCGATGCCATCGTCATCAATGGAGGCATCATTTACTGTTACAGTACGGGTAACGACGGCATTGACTCCAACGGGACACTGACTGTCAACGGCGGGTTCACAATCGCCATCGGCACGAGCTCACCGGAGGGAGGTATCGACTGTGACGAAAATACTTTCACCATCACCGGCGGCATCCTGCTGGGTATCGGCGGTGACACCAGCACCCCGACATCAAGCGTCTGTACCCAGCCGTCGCTAATCTACAGCGGCAGCATCTCAGGCGATTTGTTGCTTCACATCTCCTCGTCCGACGGGGAGGGTGTACTCACCTACGAGCTGCCTGTAAACTACTCGAGCATGACGTTCCTTTTTAGCAGCCCGTCATTGCAGCTGGGCAGTAGCTATGTCCTCTCTACAGGTGGCAGTGTTTCCGACGGCACAGAATTTTTCGGTTATTATACAAACGGCACCTATACTGGCGGCACGGAGCAATCCTCATTCACCCTCAGTTCGATGGTAACGACTATTGGGCGCAGCGGTGGTGGACCCGGAGGAACAGGGGGGCTAAGATGGTAATTCCATGTTTACAAAAGGAGGCTGCATTGCGGATGGCGTAAGGCTGCCTCCTTTCGTATAGTTTGTCTGGAAATAGCCTTTTATCAAATCCATGATATTGTTCCTCTCTCTTGTCTTGATCAGGAGCAGAAGTCTAAAACCTACTATGCAATGAATCGTGTTTCTTTGCCCTCAAATAGTCTGAACTGATGGATAAGGGCTGTTTCATTCAATCCTGTTTTTGTTTCATCAAAATTCACGAGCGGAGTCCCTCTTCTCGACTCTGCAAAAATTATGTGAGCTATTTTGTTATTGTCGGATTTTACTACAAAAAAAGCCGCCTCGACAAACGAGGCGGCTCGGAATTAAAGGTTGATGTTTTTTATTTTACCAATGCAGCAAAGTCGCTGTTGGTTGCATATTTTGCAAATTCCAAATCTTTGGCAGCTTCTTGCTTCATGTTGCCATCTTTTGCGATTGCATCTTTCAGGTTGCTGACAACGCCATTGGCATCGTTCGTGCGAGCAGCGACGATTGCTTTCAGATAAGAAGTCGTAGCATCCGGTTTAGCCACTGCATTTAATGTCTGAGAAGCTTTGCTGTAATCTTTTGTCAAGATTTGAGCCAATGCAGCGTTGTTCGATTTAACAGAACCGAATGAGTTGGCAGCTTTTGCCCATTCGCCTTGTTCCAGATAAAGAACACCTAACGCTTCGTTCAGTTCAGGCACGCCGGATGCGCTACCAAACAATTGTTGAGCTTTTGCCTCGTCACCTTTTGTCAATGCGATCAAGCCGAGATTCATGTTCGATTCCGGATTATTCTTTACAGAATTAGCTTTATTGAACATTTGTTCTGCTTTTTCCAAATCACCAGCGCGGAATGCCATCATACCCACGTTGTTCCATGTACGATAATCGTTTCCATACAGCTGGGTTGCTTTCTCATAGATAGCCGTTTTTTCTGCATCGTTGTTGGTAAGAGTAGCAGCGTACAATAATTCTTCTACATTCAGTTCAGAAGGATTGCTTTTAGCCAATGCACTGATTTCGTCGTCAGATTTGCCGATGATTTCGATGTTGGCAGTCAGGCGAGAACGGCGCAATTGCGGTAAAATCTCTTCAGCCAATACGCTGAATACAGAGGAGATGTTTTTGATTTCTTGTTCGCGTTGTTCCGGATCTTTATACATAGAAAGTACGCGCAAAACCAAGTCTTTGTCTTGGATGTTGGATTTGGAAACCAATTCTTGGAAACCTTCCCAGTCTTGAGCCGTGTAACGAGCGTCAACCGGAACATCCACTTTCATCTTCTTCAATTCATTTTCCAGATATTTGCTTGTGTTGCCTTCACGTCTTTCAGCCAAGCCTGTGTTCAGTTTTACACCACCATCAGGAGAAGCGTATGCAGAGATTTCGATAGCAACATTCTGGTTCGGAGCTTCGTCTGCATTTTTAACCAAATCTTTCCAGTCTGTAATTTCGCTCTTCTTTAATTCTTCAGAACGAAGATTTGCCTGTTGGATTAAGAACATGATGTTTGCATCGTGTGCTTCTTTGATGATACGTTGGAATTTGTCGGCAGCAATTGCGGCATTTGCCGTAGCTGCGTCTGCCAATTCAGATGTAGCAATCACACCTTCGCCAATTTTAACGTCCGGAAGTTTGACTGTTTTGTTCTTCACTTTAGCGTCGAAAGTCAGGTACAACTCAGATTTCTTCATTTCTGGTTTGTAGGTGAATTCAGACTTCATGGTTACATTTGCTCCCTCTTTCTGCGGGATTACTTGATTGTTCCCCTTTACTTTCTCACCTTGGTATGTATAAGCAGTTCCCCATGCTTCTCCACCTTCATAGCGAAGAACCGGAGTAACAGTTACCACCGCTTTTTTATTGAACCATTTAGCTGGAAATGTCGCGTTGATTGTTACAGGTACTTTACCTCCGATAGCCTCAAGTGGCTGTGGCTCAGCTTTGATATACTCTTCTGCTAACGGTTTCAACTTGTTTGAACAAGAAGAAAAGGTTAAAATTGCTGCCAATACAAGGAAAGGCAATAAATACTTTTTGTCCATAATTGATATAAGTTTAAAATGTTATTATGTTTATAGATTCATCTTCAAAATTGTTATTTTTGCCCTTGTAGTGCAAAGCTAAAGCATTTTTTTGTTATTGAACGTAAATGGGGGATAAAAACTTTTGAATTAATACTTATTAAGATTCTGAGCTGTTTTTTGAACTATTTTAGAGTAGAATCTTTTGTGTGTAACATTTCCCTTGATAAACGAAATGGGCTATATAAACGCCTGAAGGGAGTGTCCCGATTTCAATTTCAGCTTGTTGTTTTTGGAATGTGCATTGCCGTATGGCTTTCCCGTTGATGTTGAAAAGTGTGAATATGATTTCCCCGGCGGGACTTGCAAAAGCAATATGAAGAATGCCTTTGCTTACGGATAACTGGATTTCTCCATGCGGTTGTAAAGTGGCTATGTCTGTTGTTTTCAAATTGTTTAGATCCAGTCCCTCGCATACGTATGTTCCCAAATTGAGCGGGTCGAGCCAATGTTTGAGTTGCCGGCTACTGTCACTGGGCTCTTCCCAACAACTGTGAATGGCAAAAAAGTAATCGTTTATGGCATTCCTGCAGTCAGAAGACCCCCCTGTCAGTCCGCCCAAAACGTGATTGCTCGCATCGAAAAGCGGTGAACCGGATGAACCTGAGGCGGTACAGCCTGTTGACCAGCGGCTGACGAGCCAGTGGGCGTTTTCATCGAAATCGACTACATTTATTTCATACGTTTGGCGCGTGATAGAAGTTTCAGCCAGACTGACACGTTTGGGAGCACCTTGTGGATGATGAATACAAGCATAAGGTGGCGTACCGGCATCTTGGGCGTTCCAACCGGCGTAATAGACACCGTATTCTTCAGGCGGCGTATCCAGCATTTCCAACAGTGCCATGTCTGTCTGTTCGTTGACCGCACGGCAATAAGCCGACGCAAGTGTCTGGTCGGTTTGTCCGGGCTCGACCGGGCTACATTGCGGACTATTATAATTGAAGTAGCAGACTACGCTTCCGGCAATGGTCGCATAATCCGGATTTGTGAGTGTGAAAGATTGGTTCAAACAGTGTGAAGCTGTCAACAGGTAGGGAGTCCCGTCGTTAGCCGTGTTGTTGACCAGTACGCCTGTACACCCAATACTCCCGTCGATAATCAACAGGGCAACGCTTCGTTCCACATCGTCGTAACGGTCGGTTGTGTCTTGCAGGCAGGCGACAGCCGGCATACACCAGAACGATTCGCGATCTTCTTGCGGCCCGGATATCCGAAAGTCCCGGTAGCCGTGATTGACCTCTCCGACAACCAGCTCTCCGAGAAAGTCTGCGTTCGCCGGTTCCTGATATTCAATGATGAGTTCTTCACCTTCGACGGGGGCTACGGGCAGAATCCCCAATTCCGAGTTATTGAGGTGGTTAAACGCGCCACGTACATCCGTTTGGTCTCTGTTGTAGAGGAACAACTTGGCCCCTTGCGGCAAACGATAGGTGCTGAAAAGGAGATTCAACGAAAGCGCTCCACGTGAACGAATTCCCAGTCGCCAAACGCTTGTCCCGTCGGAGAGGGTGAAACGGGTTCCACTGTTTTCGGGAGTATATGTTGTCATGAACTTGTATGCAAAACGATAGCCGTTGCGCAAGTCGGTTGCCTCCAACGAGTCAATGCGCAACTGTTCCTCCAAATCGAATGCCGGTAGTTCGACGAACCAGTCTTCCGTTGTGCTCTTTGTTATCGAGAGAGATAATGGTTGCCCGCCATGACTGATTTGTGCTTTTCCCGGATAAGCAATCAGTACACATAACCCTATAAATAGAATGTAAAAGTGATTCCAAAACATAACTGCAAATTTAATGAAAATCTGCGATTTTATACCAGCTGAGTCAAAAAAAATCCCGGCGACAAAATTTGTTTTCCCGCCTGCTATTCGGATTTTGGATGAGGGTGTATATTTTGTGCTTGTTTTTTTAATTCTTATGGTGTTTTGTTTTCTTATCGGCAACTCTTATATTTGCGGAGCAGACCAAATGAACGTCTTGAAGAGATAAAAACAAGAAGATAGATGGCAACAGTTTTGTATGATAGAATCGTGTTTGGACCGATTCACAGTCGGCGATTGGGGATTTCTTTAGGTGTCAATTTACTCCCGACAGATGGTAAATGTTGTTCGTTTAACTGCATTTATTGCGAATGCGGACTGAACGAAGAACGGTGTCCGCATAGCAAAATGCCTACCCGCCAAGCGGTGAAAGAGGCGTTGACTGAAAAATTGTCGGCTATGCAGGCAGTAGGGACAGCCCCCGATGTGATTACGTTTGCAGGGAATGGCGAACCGACTTTGCATCTGGATTTTGCAGCGATTGTTGATGATACGATTGCAATTCGCAACCAGTTTTTTCCAAAAGCCAAAATCGCGGTTTTGTCTAATTCGACCATGCTCCATAAAGAAGATGTCTTTCAGGCTTTAAATAAGGTGGAAGATAACATTATGAAGTTCGATTCGGTGTTGGACAGCCGTATTCAACAATTGAATGCACCTGTTTCTCCCACTTTCACTTTCGACCGGTTGTTGGAACAATTGTGCCGTTTTAACGGAAATGTAATCATACAGACCATGTTCTTGAAGGGTGAAGTAAACGGCAAGAGCGTCACGAACACGACGGAACATGAAATAGCTGGCTGGCTGGAAGCTTTGAAACAGATTCGTCCGAAACAGGTGATGATTTACACCGTCGACCGCGAAACGCCTGTCAGAAATCTGCGGAAAGTGTCGAAAGAGGAGTTGGATGCCATTGCCGAGCGTGCCCGTAAAGAGGGCTTTGACGTGACCGTCTCTGCTTGATGCCCACACTCTTTGTCTTTTCGGTTGTCCTGTCATTCAAGCGGTTGTCATAATCATACAATACCTGTCGCCTCCGCCGCTTAAGTCGATTGTCGGCAAATATTCTATTAATGAGACCTCTGCAAAATGGACTTTTGCAGAGGTCTCATAGGAGGCTTCTGACGACGAAAAAACGGTTTGAAACGATGAAATCTTCAAGAGGAAACTTGTAATTTCCTTTTTTGAAGAAATCCAAATGACTTCAACCTGAAATGAAACACAGAGGCTAT
>CAYXIX010000020.1:8838-22519 GCA_964465405.1 uncultured Parabacteroides sp.
AATCTTAGGGAAACCGGATTTACCCGCCGGGAAAGTGGATTTGGTTGGCGGATATTTTTATTCTCCTGCCGGCTAAAATGTATTTCCCGAAAACCTTCGCGTTGAATAAACCAAACAAATACATTATCTTTGTTCATCTAAAAACATAAAACGACTATGCACAAAAACGGGAAATATCGGGAAACCGATAAGATGAGCGATTTGATTTGTGAAAACTACCCAATGGTATTAGTAATGAGCCGGTTTGGTATTGCACTGGGGTTCGGAGAAAAGAATATAGGAGAAGTCTGCCGAATGAACGGTGTTGATGCCTGTACGTTCCTGACTGTCGTTAATTTCTTAATCGAGAAAGTCTCTGCGCCTCTTACCAATATAGACGAATGTATCTCCATCGAAGCATTAATCACTTATTTACACAATGCGCACGCCTATTTCCTTGATTTCCGGCTACCTCATATCCGGCGCAAATTGGTTGACGCCATCAGTAGCTGCCCAAAAGATGTTGCCTTTGTCATCATCAAGTTCTATGATGAATATGTGGCAGAGGTACATAAACACATGACGTATGAAGAAGAGACCGTATTCCCTTACGTCAAAGGTTTACTAAACGGGTTCAAAGACCCCAAATACAACATCACGATTTTCCGTAAACATCATGACCAGATTGAGATGAAAATCATTGAACTGAAAAATTTACTTATCAAATATTATCCGGGACCGGGCAGCAACCTACTCAACAGTGTCTTGTTCGATATCTTCGCCACACAAGAAGATCTGGCTTCGCATAACCATGTGGAAGATTTCCTGTTCGTTCCGGCTATCCTTGCTTTTGAAAAAAACGTTAAGAAATGAGTACCTCTCTGACTATAGCGATAGCCGAACCTTCTGCCATCATACGGGGTGGATTGGAAACGCTCCTGAAGCGATTGCCCGGCTTCCGGCTTCAAGTGGTTGAAATCGTCACACCCGAAATGCTGCAAGAGACGCTCCGGATGCATAAGCCCGATGTACTCATCATAAACCCGGTACTTCCGGGATGTTACGCTCTGTCTCAAATCAAAGAAGAGGCGAATTGTATGGAAATGAAATGTGCAGCTTTGCTATATGCCGCCGCCGACCCCTTTCTACTGCGCGCTTACGATGAGCAAATCAGCATCTACGACACGCCGGAAGAATTACGCCACAAACTTGCCCAACTGGTTATAACGGCTAACGATGCCGACAGCTACGAACAACAAACGCTCAGCGTGCGTGAGAAGGAGATTTTAATTTGCGTCGTCAAAGGAATGACAAATCGGGAGATAGCCGATCAGTTATGCCTTTCCACGCATACCGTCATCACACACCGCCGAAACATTGCCCGGAAACTGCAAGTACACAGTGTCAGTGGCCTGACCGTTTATGCCATTGTCAACAAATTGGTTGAATTAAACGACATCAAATTATAACTATAAAATGCTTATGAAGAAGAATAAATTTCCCCTCATGACATCGTGTATCCTCCTTTTCGGAGCAGTCTGCACACAGGCACAAACTGCCCAGCAGCAAGAAATCCGAATACCGGATACATACAAGCTAACGAATAAGTCTATCTATCACAAAGGATGGATTGACTTCAACAAAAACGGGAAAAAGGATGTTTATGAAGATCCTTCCGCCAAGCTCGAAGACCGAATCGAAGACCTTCTGTCGCAAATGACCGTCGAGGAAAAGACATGCCAAATGGTAACACTTTATGGCTACAAACGTGTTTTAAAAGACGATTTACCGACGCCCGAGTGGAAAAACCAGCTCTGGAAAGACGGCATCGGCGCCATCGACGAGCATCTGAACGGATTCCAACAGTGGGGGCTTCCGCCATCGGATAATCCATACGTCTGGCCAGCCTCGCGCCACGCTTGGGCTTTGAACGAAGTACAACGGTTCTTCATCGAAGAGACCCGTCTCGGTATCCCCACAGATTTTACGAACGAAGGGATTCGTGGCGTAGAGAGTTACATCGCAACCAATTTTCCGACGCAGTTGGGACTGGGACACACATGGAATCGGAAATTGATTAACCAAGTGGGTTATATCACCGGGCGCGAAGGACGGCTGTTGGGCTATACCAATATTTATGCCCCTATTCTCGATGTCGGACGCGACCAACGCTGGGGACGCTACGAAGAGGTATATGGCGAAAGTCCCTACCTCGTTGCTGAACTGGGCGTACAAATGGCCAAAGGTATGCAAACCGACTATCAGGTTGCTGCTACTTGTAAGCATTACATTGCATACAGTAACAACAAAGGAGGCCGCGAAGGCATGGCGCGCGTAGACCCGCAAATGTCGCCGCGCGAAGTGGAGATGATTCACGTCTATCCTTGGAAACGAGTCATCAAGGAGGCCGGTATCTTAGGCGCAATGAGTTCGTACAACGATTATGACGGGTTTCCCATCCAAAGCAGTTACTACTGGCTGACGCAGCGTCTGAGAGGCGAATTCGGTTTTCGCGGCTATGTGGTTTCAGACAGCGATGCCGTCGAATACCTTTTCTCCAAACATGGGACGGCGGCAGATATGAAAGAAGCCGTTTTACAGAGCGTATTGGCAGGATTGAATATTCGTTGTACATTCCGCTCACCCGATTCTTATGTCTTACCGCTACGCGAACTGATTGCTGAAGGGGCTATCCCAATGTCTACTATCGACGACCGCGTGCGCGACATCTTGCGTGTCAAATTCCTTGTCGGACTGTTCGACCATCCTTATCAAATTGATTTGAAACAGGCAGACAAAGAGGTCAATAGCGCCGAGAACCAACAAGTGGCCCTGCAAGTATCCCGCGAGTCGCTCGTCTTGCTGAAGAATCAGAACGAAACACTTCCTTTAGATCGAAATAAAATCTCTACCATAGCTGTTTGTGGACCAAACGCCAACGAAGAGGCCTACGCGCTGACCCACTATGGCCCGTTAGCAGTCGAGGTAACGACCGTGCTCGAAGGCATCCAACAGAAAGTCAAACCGGGTACAGAAGTACTCTATACCAAAGGTTGCGACTTGGTCGACGCCAATTGGCCCGAATCCGAATTAATCCGTTACCCGCTCACCGGTGAAGAGCAGGACGAGATTGATAAAGCGGTAGAGAATGCGAAGAAAAGCGATGTGGCAGTCGTGGTTTTAGGAGGAAGCAACCGAACTTGCGGTGAAAACAAATCTCGTTCCAGCCTTGACCTGCCCGGTCGTCAGCTCGACTTATTGCAAGCAGTCGTGGCAACCGGCAAGCCGACCATCCTGATATTGATTAACGGACGCCCGCTCTCCATCAACTGGGCAGACAAATTCGTTCCTGCAATTCTCGAAGCATGGTATCCGGGATCACAAGGAGGAACGGCCATTGCCGACGTGCTATTTGGCGATTACAATCCCGGAGGAAAACTGACCGTAACTTTCCCAAAAAGTGTAGGCCAGATTCCGTTTAACTTTCCAACCAAACCCAATGCGCAAGTAGACGGCGGACGTAATAAAGGCTTAGACGGAAATATGTCGCGCGTCAATGGGGCACTCTATCCATTCGGTTACGGATTGAGTTACACAACATTTGAATACTCCGACATTTCGCTCCAACCAGCCGTCGTCACACAGATACAGCCGGTCACGGTACGTTGCAAAGTAACCAACACGGGCAAACGTGCGGGTGACGAAGTTGTACAACTCTACATTCGCGACGTGCTCAGCTCTGTCACGACTTACGAGAAGAACCTTTGCGGTTTTGAGCGTGTCCATTTGGAACCGGGCGAAACCAAAGAGGTCTGCTTCACCATTGAACCGCGCGACCTGCAACTGCTCAACAGCGACAACCATTGGGTGGTCGAACCGGGCGACTTCAAAGTGATGGTCGGGGCCTCTTCTGAAGACATCCGTTTGAACGACCGCTTCACGGTCATCGAATACGGGAAAGGTGCTACCACCCAATCGACAGCCAACAAACAAATGTCTCAAGGAATCACAGCAAGCGCAGCACAAGAAAGTGCAGCCAACGTAATAGACGGGAATTTATCTACCGATTGGAAAGCCAACACAGGTGATTATATCACTTTTGCACTTGAGAACAACGCTTCTCCCAACAGCATTGCTATTGCATGGAAAGAGAAAAGTAGAGATGCAAAATTTGAAATCCAGCTATCCGGAGGAGGAGGACAATTTCTCACGGTCTATGAAGGAAGTGTCGATGCCAACAACGAACTGAAAACCTATCGTTTCAAAGGAACGACAGCCAGCGACCTACGCATCCTCATCACGAATGGAAAAGCAAGCATTTCAGAAGTCAAGATTAATTGATAAATGGACAATGGATAATAGACAATTAGTTTTCACCGAACGCGAAACTAATTGTCCATTATCCATTGTCCATTACAAATAAATCTCGCCAAAGAATTCCGGACAATGGAAATCGGGCGAAGGTTTGTCAATCGGGTTCCAGCTGACAAAATGCGGGAACTCGGTATCATCCGCACACTTATAGAAATTCCCCAGAATTTTTTCCGGCAAGTTATCCGGATCAAGCCCCATCACCCGGAAAGGAATCGCAACAACCAACTCCCAACTATGCATGCCCAGCTTTTCCATGAACGCAACCCGCTCCACCGATGAATAACGCCGGATAGAAGCATACTCTTCGTCCGTCAACGGCGTCTTTTCATCACGCGATTTCCGACAAGCCGCATCGCACGTACCGATACAATTAAACTCGAAATTCCGATAAAACGGTTCTCCCTCCTGTTTCATGAAAAACTCCACACAACTGTCTGTATACACAGGCGAACCATCTTTTTCATAAAGCGCTTTCAACGAATTGCCTTTCACAAAATAACGGATATACAAATTCTGGTCTGTCCGGGCAATGTCGAAAGCGACAATCGGTTTATACGGATATTCGTCTGCCCAATTCACAATGTCAATATATTCCCGTTGGGCTTTTGTCTCCATCAGAAAACCTACCGACGACAAGTCTAAAACATCTAATGTTTCAACCAAAGGTACTTTTAACTTCTTCATACCACGTTTGCTGTTTACTTTTTTTTTACGTATTTCGTCTCCTCGTTCATTCCCTTTGCTTTTTCCTGCTCCAGACATTGCTGCATAGCTTCGACAACATCCGAATGTTCGGCAGCCACGTTCTTCTGTTCTCCGATGTCAGCCTTCAGGTCATACAATTGCGGCTCTTTGCTATTACCCAGTTCGGTATTGGTCAATTTGGCGTATGCTGCGCCATTACTCGGGGCAATGTATTTCCACGCACGATTCTGCACGGAAAGTGAACCCGCCTGCTCGATGATATAGTCACGCCCGTCCGGGTCTTCTCCTAACAAAGCCTTCAACTGGTCACGACTGTCCGGTGCAGCCCCTTCCGGTACCGGCTGCCCGACAAGGCTTGCCATGGAAGCGAACAAATCAATCTGTGAAACCAACGCATCCGACACGCCCGGCTTCACCCGTGCCGGCCAACTGACGATGAAAGGCACGCGCGTACCGGCCTCGAAATTACTGTATTTACCGCCGCGCATCGCTCCCCAAGGCTTATGCTCACCCAAAAGCTCAACAGCCCGGTCGGCATACCCGTCATCGACCACAGGCCCGTTGTCGCTGCTCAGGATAATCAAGGTATTCTCGGCAATACCCGCTTTCTCAAGTGCCGCCATGATTTCGCCGACCGTCCAGTCAAACTGCAAAATTGCGTCACCCCGATATCCCATGCCGCTTTCTCCGCGAAAACGTTCGTGCGGATAACGTGGCACATGGATGTCATTCGTCCCGACATAGAGGAAGAACGGCTCCGACTTGTGCCGCTCGATGAACTGCACGGCCTTGACCGTGATGCTGTCCGCAATGTTCTCATCTTCCCACAACGCCTGTTTGCCCCCCTTCATATAGCCGATGCGCGAAATGCCGTTGACGATTGCCTGATCATGCCCGTGATTCGGACTCGGCTTCAATTTGGTCAACAATTCCGGATGGTCTTTGCCAAGCGGTTCGCCGGGAAAAGGCTCTTTGTAGCTCACCTCGATCGGGTCAGCCGGGTCCAGATTCACCACCCGTTGGTTTTCAAGCCACACGCAGGGGACGCGGTCGCCCGTCGCAGCCATGATATAGGAATAGTCGAACCCGATGTCCGACGGTCCGGGCGTGATGAAACCGTTCCAATCCTGCCCGGCTGTCGTATCGGCCAGCCCCAGATGCCACTTGCCGATGGCGCCGGTCGTATAGCCCGCCGAGCGGAACACGTCGGCGACCGTCTCCTGCTCCGGCCGAATCACCATGCCGGCATTACCCGCCGCAATCCCCGTATCGTTCCGTCGCCAAGCATAATGCCCCGTGAAAAGCGAGTAGCGCGAAGGCGTACTGGTCGCAGCCACCGCATGCGCGTCGGTAAAACGCAGTCCCTGCGCAGCCAACCGCTCAACGTTGGGCGTCCGTATCGACGCATACCCGTTACAACTCAAATCGCCGTACCCCACGTCGTCGCCAATCAGGAAGATGACGTTCGGCCGCTGCGGCTCCGTCTGCTGCTTCGCTTTCTGTTGGTTCCCGGAACAAGATGCCAGCAGCACGGCGCCCATTCCATAAAGGATTGATTGTTTCATTCTGTCATGTATGAATTGATTTGCCATTTACAATCCTCCCGGTCTCTCCTCGCTGCCTCCGTCGGAGGAGCCGCCTTCGTCTTTGCCGGCAGAGGCGATGCCGCGCCGCTGGTTGTAGGCGGCCTTCACTTCGTCGATGAGGGCGTTCGTTTGGGCGATGAAGGTCGCCGTGTCGGCCGTCGGGTAGGCGACGCTGTAGACGAACGAGATGGTCAGCATGTCGTCGAACAGCTCGTCCAGCCGCGCGCGGATGGTCTTCGAGTTCTCCAATGTCACGGCTGCCCGGGCGTTGGTGCGCGCCGCCGTCAGGGATTCATATTTCCGGTTGGCGGTGCGGATGGCTTCGACCACCTCCGTCAGATTCAATGCCTCGACGCGCGCCGTGTTCTCCTCCTTTGCCAAGTCCTGCAAGAGCCCGTTGACTTGCTGCGTCTCCTGCTGCCCGGCCAGCTTTTGAATGCCGACGTAGACCTTCGTCACGTTATACAGCCCGATGGCCGCCGTGCGTTTCGCTTCGATGGGACTTTTGCGCTCGTTGGAGACCTGTGCGTTGAAATAGACGATGAGGTCGTCGCGCTCCTTGTCCGCCTCCGCCATCTGAGCGGTCTCGTCGCTGACGCGCGATTGGCTCACGACGTCGCCCAGCTTCTCCACGTCGGCGTCGAACGCCTCCAGCTCGCCGTCCGTGATGCCCACCTGCGTGTTGATGTCGGTCAAGGCAAGCTCGCCCGGCCGCTCCTCTTCTTCCGTACCGCCCTGCCCCGGTGTCCCGGCGGGAATCAGCGCCCGGAAACGGCGCATCAGGTTGAGATATTCGGCGTTGTTTAACAACGAAACTGAAATCGGATGGATTTTAATATATTTTCCCATGATGATTTATTGGATTGAGTTTGAAATCGCAGCACAAATATAGCCATTCACCCGAAACCGACAAATATCTCCGGAAATTTTTTTGCCGCAGGCTTCGCACGGAAAAAATGTGAAAGAAAACTTTTTCCGGCCGGCTTCGCGTCGCGTGATTATGAGAGAAAAGAAATTGCCGCAAACTTTCAGGTGCGTCAAGTTCACGGCAAACTTTTTGCAAGGGACTTCCGCCCGCGTCAAGCCGGCGGTAAAAACTTTTCCGGACATTTCACCCTGCGCGGAGCCGTCGGGGAAAAGTTTGCCGGAGGATAGGAGGCAGCGCAGGTTCTCGCGGTACCATGTATGCCATTTCTGAAAGGCAAAGAAATGAGATGACTTCTTCCGATGGATGTTTTCCGGCTGTTTGCGGACCGTTTCGTTAGCTTATTTCGAGGATTTAGCCTACTTTTGCAAACTGAAAGTCATACACAAATACATACCCAAATATGATTCAATTCTTTCAATCTCCGACAAAGACGGTGCTGGCAGTGGAAGCGGCACACGCCTTTTCTTCTGAGGATAGAGCCAAATTAGTGTGGGCATTCAGCGGGGCAACGCCGCTCGAAGCCGAAGCTCTGGCGGGTTGGTTCGTCGGGCCACGCCGGGAAATGATTACCCCTTGGAGTACGAACGCCGTAGAAATCACCCAGAACATGGGCATCACGGGCATCTCGCGTATCGAAGAATATTTTCCCGTCTCATCGGGCGACGCGGAGCACGACCCCATGTTGCAACGCATCTACAACGGGCTTGACCAGACAATTTTCACGATTAGCAAGCAGCCGGACCCGATTATCTATATCGACGATTTGGAGGCCTACAACCGGCAGGAAGGCTTGGCGCTCAGCCCGGAAGAAATTGTCTATCTGAACGAAGTGAGCCGGAAGTTAGGGCGCAAACTGACCGACAGCGAGGTATTCGGCTTCTCGCAGGTCAACTCTGAACACTGCCGCCACAAGATTTTCGGTGGTGTCTTCATCATCGACGGCGAGGAGAAAGAGAGTTCGCTGTTCAACCTCATCAAGAAAACATCGGCTGTAAACCCGAACAAGCTGGTTTCAGCCTACAAAGATAACGTCGCTTTCAACAGCGGTCCGGTAGTCGAGCAGTTCGCACCGAAGAGCGGCGACCGTCCGGATTTTTATGAGACGAAAGAGATTGAAACCGTGCTTTCGCTGAAAGCCGAGACGCACAACTTCCCGACGACCGTCGAGCCGTTCAACGGCGCGGCAACCGGTACGGGTGGCGAGATACGCGACCGCTTGGGCGGTGGCAAGGCATCGCTGCCGATTGCCGGCACGGCTGTCTACATGACGGCCTATCCGCGCACGGAAGGCGTTCGCGGATGGGAACGTATCCTCGACCCGCGCCCGTGGCTCTATCAGACGCCCGAACAGATTTTAATCAAGGCTTCCAACGGGGCATCCGACTTCGGGAACAAGTTCGGACAACCGCTCATCTGCGGTTCGCTCTTGACTTTCGAACATGCAGAAAACGGGCAGAAATATGCCTACGACAAGGTTATCATGTTGGCAGGCGGTGTCGGTTTCGCCAACCGGCGGGATGCCCTCAAAGGCGACCCGGAGCCGGACGAAAAGATTGTCATACTCGGCGGCGACAACTACCGCATCGGCATGGGGGGCGGCGCCGTCTCGTCGGTCAACACGGGGCAATACACGAGTGGTATCGAGCTGAACGCCGTGCAACGTGCCAACCCCGAAATGCAGAAACGTGTCTCCAACGTAATCCGCACGATTGCCGAGTCGGACGACAACCCCATCGTTTCCATCCATGACCACGGTGCAGGCGGACATCTGAACTGTCTTTCCGAGCTGGTCGAGGCTACCGGCGGGCATATCGACATGAGCAAACTCCCTGTCGGAGACCCGACCCTTTCGGCCAAAGAAATTATCGGGAACGAAAGTCAGGAGCGGATGGGCTTGCTGATGAAAGAGGAAGACGTAGCCCGCGTGAAACGCATCGCCGAACGCGAACGCGCACCGATGTATGTGGTCGGAGAGACGACGAACGACATGAAATTCGTCTTCGAACAGGCCGACGGAGAGAAACCGATTGACATCAAACTGGAATATATGTTTGGCAAGCCGCCACGCACCGTCATGACAGACCATACCGTAGAGCGCACCTATCAACCGGTCGCCTATAAGCCATCCGAGTTGCATCATTATCTGGAAAATGTCTTGCAGCTGGAAGCCGTCGCCTGCAAAGACTGGCTGACCAATAAGGTAGACCGTTCGGTCAGCGGCCGCGTTGCCCGCCAGCAATGTCAAGGCGAACTGCAATTGCCGTTGAGCGACTTGGGTGCTGTCGCTTTGGACTATCGCGGACGGAAAGGTATCGCGACCTCCATCGGCCATGCGCCGCAGGTAGCCCTCATCGACCCGGCTGCCGGTTCGGTCATGGCAATCGCCGAAGCGTTGACCAACATCGTCTTTGCCCCGTTGGCAGAGCGACTGAAGAGCGTTTCGCTCAGCGCCAACTGGATGTGGCCTTGCCGCAACGAAGGAGAAGACGCACGCCTCTACACGGCCGTGCAAGCCGCTTCTGATTTCGCTTGCGATTTAGGTATCAACATCCCGACGGGTAAAGATTCGCTGTCGATGACACAGAAATATGGCGACGACAAGATTCTCTCGCCGGGAACGGTCATCATCTCTGCCGGAGCAGAGGTAAGCGATATCCGCAAGATTGTTTCGCCGGTGCTTGCACATGAAAAGAATACCTGCCTATATTATATAGACTTCTCGTTCGACAATCTGAAGTTGGGCGGCTCGGCTTTCGCGCAGGCTTTGAACAAACTGGGCGACGAGGCACCGACCGTAAAAGATGCGGATTACTTCCGCAACGCCTTCAACGCCGTACAAGCCGCCATTGAAGAGGGGCTGGTACTTGCCGGTCATGACATTTCCGCCGGCGGTCTGATTACTACCTTGCTGGAGATGTGTTTTGCCAACGTGGAAGGCGGTTTGGAGGTGAACCTCGACACGATTGCCGAACCGGATATCGTAAAGATTCTCTTCGCCGAGAATCCGGGTGTCGTCTTGCAAGTCAAAGAGAAAAAGGCGTTTGAGAAACGGCTGGCAGACGCAGGCGTCGGATTCGCCGTGATTGCCCGCCCGACGGACGAACGTCACCTGCTGGTCGGCAAAGAGGGCATACAATATCACTTCGGCATCGACTACATGCGCGATGTCTGGTATGAATCGTCTTACAAATTAGACATTAAGCAGAGCGGCAACGTCTGCGCCGGCAACCGCTTTGAGAACTATAAGATGCAGCCGCTCGAATTCAAATACAACAAAAACTTCACCGGGAAACTGGCAGACTATGGACTGACGGCAGACCGTAAGGGACCGAGCGGCATCCGCGCAGCCGTCGTCCGCGAAAAAGGCTGCCAATGCGAACGGGAAACGGCTTACGCGCTCTATTTGGCCGGCTTCGACGTGAAGGATGTACACATGACCGACTTGGCTTCGGGTCGCGAGACGCTGGAAGATGTCAACATGATTGTCTTCTGCGGCGGCTTCTCCAACTCCGACGTCTTGGGTTCGGCAAAAGGGTGGGCCGGTGGCTTCCTCTACAATCCGAAGGCAAAGCAGGCGTTGGACAACTTCTACGCGCGTCCCGACACGTTGAGTCTTGGCATCTGTAACGGTTGCCAGCTGATGGCAGAGTTAGGCGTCATCTATCCGGAGCACGAGAAGAAACACCGGATGGTGCACAACGATTCGCACAAGTTCGAATCCGGTTTCGTTACGCTCGAAATCCCGAAGAACCACTCCGTCTTGTTCGGCTCGCTGGCAGGCAGCAAACTGGGCGCATGGGTGGCACATGGAGAGGGCAAGTTTGAGTTCCCCTACGAAGAGAAGGCTTACCACATCGTGGCGAAATACAACTACGAAGGCTATCCCGCCAACCCGAACGGTTCGGCGTGGTCGGTGGCAGGCGTCTGTTCGGCAGACGGCCGCCACTTGGCGATGATGCCGCACTTGGAACGCGCCATGTTCCCGTGGCAATGCGGGTATTATCCGGAAGAGCGTCGCATGAACGACGAGGTGACGCCTTGGATAGAGGCATTCGTGAATGCACGCCAGTGGATTGAAGCGCAAACAAAGGGTTAAGTAGATGCCAGTGGGTTCCGGATTTCATGCCAGTGGTGTCCGGAATCCATGCAAGTGCATTTGGAAATAGCCGCCGGGTAAAAAAAGTTTGTTCCAATGAAAAATGGCTGCTGCCCCGATAAAATTCGCTCTTGTCCGGATTGAATCGGTTGCCGAGCGAAAAAAACGGTTTCCCGAGCGGTTCTCTATGTAAGAAAGTCGTATCTTTAGTCCCAAATTTCTAATTAATTACACGATGAACAAGAGGTTTTTACTTATTTCTCTGGGCGTACTAAGCATCGTGACAGCCATGCAAGCACGCTCTCGGTCTGCGGAAGAAGCCAAACAGGTAGCTGCAGAGTTTTATCTAAACCAGAACGGACTGCGTTCGGCTTCCGACGTTGAGTTTACGCTGGTCTACAGCGGGTCGACCGATGGGCTTCGCTCGTCGGCGAGCGAAGCTCCATTCTATGTGTTTAACATCGGCATTGCCGATGGCTTCGTCATGGTTTCGGGCGACGACCGCGTGGCTCCGGTAATCGGCTACTCATTGACAAGCGCCTTCAATCCCGACAACATGCCAAGCAACCTGCGCGGCTGGTTAGAGGGCTACGAGAAACAGATTGAATATGCACGGACATTGTCGGACGAGCCGTATGAGGCTCTGGACACACGGGCGGATGGTTCTTCGGTGGAGCCGTTGATTACGACGCAATGGGATCAAAGCGAGCCATATAACAACGATTGCCCGATGATAGGAAACGAACATGCACCCACCGGGTGCGTGGCAACGGCGATGGCGCAGATAATGAATTATCATAAGTGGCCAGAAAGTGCAACAGGGACGGGAAGTTATACGATTGGGGCTGAAGGAATTTCCCGGTCGGTAGACATGAGCCAATTCACTTTCGATTGGGCAAACATGGCTGACACGTATGAGGAAGATGCAACGGATGCTGCAGCAGTCGCAGCATTGATGTATGCTTGTGGCGCAGGCGTGCAGATGCAATACGGGACAGATGCCAGTGGGGCTTATGTTTCGGATGCGGCGACTGCATTTATCCAAAATATGGGATATGACGAAAATGTAAGTTTTGTTGTACGTGATGCGTACAGTAACCAAGAATGGATTGATTTGCTCAAAGAAGAACTACAAGCAGGACGACCTATTCTTTATGGAGGAGTTTCAGGATATTTAGGTGGTCACGCTTTTGTATGTGACGGATATGCTTCAGATAATTATTTTCATATAAATTGGGGATGGAGCGGATATTATGATGGCTACTTTTTATTGGATCTGCTTAACCCGTATGATGTGAACAACTTAGGTTATACCGGATTTACATTCCAACAAGATGCGATTATTGGCATTCAACCTCCAGCAAAAAATAGTGTCAGTCATGAAAAATTGATTATTCGTTCTTTCCTCCCTGAAAAGGATTTTATTGCACAAAGAGGCTCTTTAGTATTTACATTTGATTTTCAATTTGCAACTGCACTCCCGAGAGAAATGGATATAAAAGTAGAATTACAGCAGAACGAAAATCCAATAGGAAGTGTTATAATTGACACATTGTATCTGGAAGCGACAGAATATCCCGGATATATTATTACTTTTCAAAATGTTCAATTGCAAGCAGGGACGTATGATTTAAAATTCTATTACAAAAGTTCTGAAGAGGGAGACACGGAATGGAAAGAAGCCTCTTATGCTTACGGATCAATATTGAGTGAAATTGGCTTGTTGGCGACAGAAAACAGAATCGAATGGATATACAATAGTTCGAATTTAAGTGGTTCAATGATTGGAACTTATGTTACTACTGACAACACACCTGTAGGAGCTGTATATTCTATCCGAAATGAAAGCGACAGAGAATATCATCCGGATATTGGATTCCGCATTCAGACAGCACAAGTGGATACAACAATGTATTATTATGATAAACTTTATTTGGAACCTAATGAAGAGCAAGAATATGGAGTTGTATGGAGTATTCCATTGACTCCGGGACGAAATACAATCATATTATT